>NZ_JBHXVE010000001.1:591085-598385 GCF_042672505.1 Streptomyces sp. NPDC127190 | reverse complement strand
CGGGGGCCTGGGCGTTATTGCTTTAATCCCCACCCCTCAACCGGCGCCCCCCGCCCCGGGGGGGGGCCGCCCCCCCGGGGGGGCGGGCCCGGCCCACCGCCCCGCCCCCCGCGGTGCGTTGTGCGCGCGAACACCCGGGCGCGGCGATATCGTCGCCGGGTGACGAGTCTTCCCGGCAGTGATCAGGGCGGCTCCACCGAGGAGCCCCGGGCGCCCGTGGTGTGCGCCCGCTGCGGCACCTCCGCGGCCGGCCCTCCGCCGGTCACCTGGACCTGTTCCGTGGAGAGCGGCGTCCGCCGGTTCTTCTGCGACAGCTGCTCCCGGGAGAACCTGCGGGCCATCGAGGGGCGGCTGGACTCGGCCTGGTGGTGACAGCCGGTGCGACGGCTCAGGCCTCCGCCGCCTGCTCCTCCTCGGGCAGCTCGGGTGCCTGCTCCTCCTCGGGCAGCCGGCGGGACAGCTCGGCCTCGCTCGGCTCGTGCGCCGGTACGAAGCCCGGCAGCCACTCCTCCAGTTCCTCCCGGAGCCGGACCGTCGCCCCCAGCTGGCACAGGACACCGATGGTGCTCAGTGTCACCCGGTGTATCAGCAGGTAGGCGGGCGGCAGATTGAGCTGCTTGCCGAGCTGGTAGGCGGGTGAGCGCGGGTCCGCGATGCGGGCCGCCTGGCTGCGCATCCAGGACCGGGTGAAGGTGAACTGCTCCACCTGGGCCGGCTCGATGATGGGCAGCAGGTAGTCCAGGACCGCGTCCGGGTCCAGTTCGATGGACTCCTTGACGAAGCCCTCCTCGCACAGCAGTTCGTAGACCGTGTTGGCGTCCCCGTCCAGGCTCATCCGCAGGGAGACGCCGATCGGCGCGGGCAGCCCGCCGGGGAGACGGTCGACCGTGCCGAAGTCCAGCACACCGAGGCGCCAGTCCTGCGTGCCGGCCGGACCGCCGGGCAGCAGCCGGAAATTGCCGGGATGCGGATCGGCGTGCAGCAGCCCGGTGCGGGCGGGACCCGAGAACAGGAAGCGGGCCAGCAGCTGACCGGCCCGGTCCCGCTGCTCCTCGGTACCGCCCGCGATCACCTCGGACAGCGGGACACCGTCGATCCACTCGGTGACCAGCACCTGCTCGCACTGGTGCACCACCGCGGGGACCACCACGTCCGGGTCGTCCGCGAACTCCTCCGCGTGCGCCGCCTGCGCCTGCGCCTCAAGCCCGTAGTCCAGCTCCTCGGCAACCCGGTCCTTCAGCTCCGCGATCAGCGGCTTGATGTCCATGCCCGGGATGAGCGGCCCCAACAGCCGGGCGAAGCGGCTCAGTTGGCTCAGATCGGACAGGAGTGCCTCACCGGCGCCCGGATACTGCACCTTGACCGCCACCGCACGGCCGTCGTGCCACACCGCCCGGTGCACCTGGCCGATGGAGGCCGCGGCCGCCGGCTTCTCGTCGAACTCCTCGAAGAGGTCGCGCCAGTCCGCTCCCAGCCGCTCCGCCAGCACGGCGTGCACCGTGCGGGTCGGCATCGGCGGCGCCGCCTCCTGGAGCTTGGTCAGCGCCGCACGGTAGGGACCGGCGACCTCCTCGGGCAGCGCGGACTCGAAGACGGACAGCGCCTGCCCGAACTTCATCGCGCCGCCCTTCAGCTCGCCGAGCACCTTGAAGAGCTGCTCCGCCGTCCGCTGTTGCAGCTCCCGGCCGACGATCTCCGCGGACTCGCCCACGATGCGCTTGCCCAGCCCCCAGGTCGCCCGGCCGGCGATGCCGAGCGGGAGCGCGGCGAGCTTGGCGGTCCGGGTGACCGCCTTCCGGGGAAGATCAGACATGCGCCCTCCAAGTCCCAGTCGGCCGTGCCGCGCCCGCGTCACGTCCGCGCTCCGTCACCGGCCGTTGCACCGCCATTGTCGCGCGCGCTTCCCCGTTGGTTGAGGAGTGCTCCCTTTTACCTTTCTCACCCTTTGCCGCCTCGCCTTTCTCCGCCGCGCCGCAGCCGCATGCCGGGTGCGGCGCGACCGGGCGCGCGCGCCAGGTCAGGCCGGGCAGGGACACCTCCCAGCGGGTTCCGGTGCTGGACGGGGACGCCCCGTCCAGGAAGGCCAGGGCGTGCGCCGCGGCCAGGCCGGCGACGGTCGTGGCCAGCGTCACATCACAGGCCCCGACCTGGCGGGCCCGCCCCGAGCGCCACTGGGCGATCAGCCGGGGCCAGGCCGGGTCCCGGTCCGTGCGGCCCTCGTGCAGACAGCGGGCGCAGCTCGACTCACCGGGCAGCACCAGCGGACCCACGACGCCGGTGCCCTCCACCACCCCGGCATACAGATGCGGGATGCCCGCGGCCATCAGCGGCTCGGCGGTGACCGGGTCGGGCGCATGCACGGCCACGTCGTCCCGGGGCGCGAGGATCACCAGGGAGAACCCGGGCTCCCCGGCGCCGGAGCCGGGGGAGTGGGCATGCCGCGGCGGGCGGTCCACGGCCGCCCGGCGGACCGCGGCCCGCGCGGCGGTGTCCCGGCGCTCGCGCAGCGACTCGGCGGACAGCCCGCCCGGTGCCACGTCCCACGGCTCCACGCGGCCCACGTCCCGCACCTCCACCTCACCGACCCCGACGGCCGCCAGCGCCGAGGCCAGCACCGCGCCCACCCGCCCGGCGCCCCGCACCTGCACCCGCAGCGCGCGCCGCGCGGCGAGCCGGGCCAGCGCGCCCCCCGGTTCCCGCGTGGTCAGGGAGAGCGAGGCGAGATCGGGGCGCAGCCGCTGGAGGACGTCCTTCCGCTCCCGCAGCGCATCCGCGGCCGGTCCGCCGCCGCGGGCGTCGTCGACGAGCCCGGCACGGGCCAGCCCGTCCACGAGCGCGTCCACATGGCGCTCCGACAGCGCTATCCGCCGGCCCTCCGCCCGCAGCAGCGGCAGCCCCCGGGTGCCGTCGAGCAGCTCCAGGAAGCTGCCCGTCGCCGGATCCATGGGCCCCAGCGTCAGGGCGTGCGCCGGGGTCATCCCGAACTGCACGGTGTTCAGATCGCGCCAGCCGCGCCGCAGCGCGGGTTTCACCATCGGATGCATGACAGCCCCCCGTGATCCAGGACGACCGACGTCCCCGTCCGCCGACGGGAGCGGTCATGTCCCGCCGACGCCACCCAGCATGCCCGGCCTCCGGCACCGGATGCGCCGAGTTATCCACAGGCGGGGTGATTCGTCGTACAAAGCGATCCGGCGTCGATCCGGCACAGGGATCCCGCCGGAACGATCCCGCCGTAAGAACCCCCACGCAACCACCCCGGAGCCGGGACTTCGCCCCTGCCAGCGGGTAACGTCGGGGCGTGCCCGCCGACCCACTGCACCGCGCCGGAAAGCCACAGCGCAGCACGACGAGCCAGCCGCCCGGCGGCTCGGGGGCGAGCGCGATCGAGGTCCGCAGGAGCGCCCGGCGCCGCCGGACGGTCTCCGCGTACCGCGAGGGCGATCGCACCGTCGTGCTGATCCCCGCCCGGATGTCCAAGGCGGAGGAGCAGCGCTGGGTGACTGTCATGCTCGACAAGCTCGCCGCACAGGAGAGCCGGCGCGTGCTGGGCGACGCCGAGCTGGCCGAGCGGGCCGAGCGGCTGTCCGCCCAGTACTTCGACGGCCGCGCCCGGCCCGCGTCCGTGCGCTGGGTCACCAACCAGAACACCCGCTGGGGCTCGTGCACCCCCGCCGAGGGCAGCATCCGGCTCTCGCACCGGCTCCAGGGCATGCCGGACTACGTCGTCGACTACGTGCTCTGCCACGAGCTGGCGCATCTGCTGGTCCCCGGGCACGGCCCCGACTTCTGGCGGCTGCTGGAGGCCTATCCGCGCACCGAGCGGGCGCGCGGCTACCTCGAGGGCGTGGTCGCCGCCGAACGGCTCCCGCACGTGCCCGGCGCCCGCGGCGAGGGACCGGCCGGCCGGGACGGCTGACCCGCACGTGTGAACGATCCGTGTGAGTGCCCGGGCGCGGTTGTGTACCGGGTCTGTACCGGCTACGGCCGTCGCCGGTCTTTGCCGTTAGCCTGGCGCGACGCACTCGCACTCGGGATGGGGGACGGTCGTATCGCATGGCCAGGGACTTCCAACGCGGCCACAAGGCCAGGATCAGTGATCTCACGGCGGGCACGGATCTGTACGTAGGCGTACAGATCTCCGCGCCGGGGCTGACCTTCGACATCAGCTGTTTCGGACTGGACGCCGAGGAGCGCCTCTCGGACGACCGGTACTTCGTCTTCTTCAACCAGCCGAAGACCCCGGAGGAGTCCATCCAGCTGCTGGGCGCCCAGGCGGGCGACACGGAGTCCTTCCGGGTCACGCTCGACCGGATCCCCTCGCACATCCGCAAGCTGTCCTTCACGGCGACCCTGGACGGCGCCGGGCAGATGTCCCAGATCGCCCCCGGCTATCTGCGGATCGTGGCCGGCGGCGAGGAGGTCGCCCGGTACGCGTTCAGCGGCTCGGAGTTCTCCACCGAGCGCGCCGTGATGCTCGGTGACATCTACTTCAAGGACGGCTGGCGGTTCGCCGCGGTCGGGCAGGGCTTCGACGGCGGTCTGGAGGCGCTGCTGAAGAACTTCGGCGGCGAGGTGCTGGAGGAGGAGGCCCCGGCCGCCCCGCAGCAGCCGCAGCCCGGCGCCACGCCCGGCTTCGCCCCGCCCGCGCAGGCCACGGCACCCCCCGCGTTCGGCGCCCCGGCCGAGCCCGCGCCGGCGTTCCAGCCCGGCCCGCAGGGCTTCACCCCGCAGCCCGGCCACACCCCGCCGCCCGCCCCGGCGCCCAACGTGCACGGCGCGCCCACCGTCATCGCACCCCTGACCGCGCCCGCCGGCGGCACCGTCCCGCCCCCGGCCCCCGCGCCGGCGCCGTACGGCCAGCCGCCGCAGCAGCCCCCCTACGGCGGCCAGCAGCCCTCGTACGGCGGTCAGCCGGGCGCGCCGATGCCCCCGGGCTACGGCCAGCAGCCGCCCGCGTACGGCGGCCAGCCGGCCCCGCCCATGCCGCCGGGGTACGGCCAGGTCCCCGGCCAGCCCACGGCCCCCTACGGCGCGCCGCAGGGCGCCCCGCAGGGCGGTGCCGGGGTGACGGCCGCGCTCCAGGCGTTCAAGGAGACGCCGAACGGACAGCGCTGGACGCCGCAGAACAAGAAGCTCATCCGCGTCGACCTGGGCGTCGGCGGCCAGCCCGTGCTCGCCAAGCAGGGCAGCATGGTGCTCTACCAGGGCAAGGTCGACTTCAGCTACAAGGGCGCCGGGTTCGCCGGCCGGATCGTCGGCGGAGCCACCGGCCAGGAGATGCAGCTGATGCGCTGCACCGGCCAGGGCCAGGTGTTCCTCGCCGAGAACGCCACCCATCTGCACCCCATCGAACTCCAGGGCGACGCCATCTGCGTCTCCGCCGAGAACGTCCTCGCCTTCGACGAGGGCCTGCACCACGAGGTCCGGCGCATCGAGGGCCACGGCATCCCCGGCGGCGCGCTGTTCACCATGCAGTTCCAGGGCACCGGCACGATCGTCGTCAAGACCCACGGCACGCCCGTGGTGCTGCCGGTCACGCCGACCACCTTCGCCGACTGCAACGCCGTCGTCGCCTGGTCGGCCGCCGCCCAGGTGATCGTCTCCAGCCAGGTCCGGATGCGCCGCAACGCCTACCCGGGCGACACCGGGGAGAGCGTCAACCTCCAGTTCCGGGGCGCGCCCGGCAACTTCATCGTCGTCCAGCCGTACGAGGTCTGAGGGAGCCCGTCATGAACCAGCCGCTCGCGGGCTTCGCTCCCGCACCCGTCACCGCCCGCATGGAGAACCACGGCAGCCACATGCTGAAGGTCGCCATGCAGACCGGAAACGACCTCCTCGCGCGCGTGGGCTCGATGGTCGCCTACGAAGGCTTCATCCAGTACGAGCCCAACCCGCCGGCGGTCCGCCAGATCGCCCGGGACTGGATCACCGGCGAGGGCGCACCGCTGATGAAGTGCTCCGGCGACGGACTGCTCTACCTCGCCGACTACGGCGCGAACGTCGTCGTCCTCAACCTCAACGGCGACGGCATCTCCGTCAACGCCACCAACCTGCTCGCCTTCGACGCCCACCTCAGCTGGGGCGTGGAGCGGGTGAAGGGGCTCGCCAAGTTCGCCGGCCAGGGCCTGTGGAACACGAAGATCTCCGGGCAGGGCTGGGTCGCGCTGACCTCCCGGGGCACGCCCATCGTCGTCGACTGCGGCGGCGGCGAGGACGAGACGTACGTCGACCCGGACGCGCTCGTCGCCTGGTCGCCGAACCTCAAGGTGAAGGGCAAGCGCAGCTTCAAGGCGCAGTCGCTGATCGGCCGGGGCAGCGGCGAGGCCTTCCAGATGGCCTTCTCCGGTCAGGGCATCGTCGTCGTCCAGCCCAGCGAGGACAGCACCGACCGCCTCCGGTTCCGGGGCTGAGGGGGAGCCAGAACACCATGCAGAGTCCGCTTTTCGCGCACAACGAGGTCCAGACCCAGGAGCGCTGGAGCCTTCAGAACGCGCAGCTGCTCCGGGTCGCCCTGGAGGGCCACGACGACATCCTGGCCCGCAAGGGCACCATGGTCGCCTACCAGGGGCTGATCGAGTTCGACGCCGAGTACCGCAGCAACGGGCAGGCACGCGCGCGTGCCCGCACCGGCGAGGGCCTGGACCTGATGCGCTGCCACGGCCAGGGCACCGTCTACCTCGCCAACCTCGCCCAGCACGTGCACATCATGGACGTCGAGCAGGACGGGCTGACCGTGGACAGCTCCTACGTCCTCGCCATGGACTCCTCGCTGCACCACGAGGTCATCGCCGTCGACAGCCTCTACGGCATCTCCGGCTCCGGGAAGTACCAGCTGAACATCACCGGGCGCGGCCGGGTCGCCCTGATGACATCCGGCGCGCCGCTGCTGATGCAGGTCACACCCGACCGGTACGTCAACTGCGACGCCGACGCGATCGTCGCCTGGTCCACCGGGCTGCGCGTGCAGATGCAGGCCCAGACGCACTCCTCCGGGGTGTGGCGGCGCCGCGGCAACACCGGTGAGGGCTGGGAGCTGAGCTTCATGGGTACCGGGTACGCGCTGGTCCAGCCCAGCGAGCTGCTGCCGCCGCAGAACGCGGTGATCGGCCAGGGCCTCGCCGCCCAGTTCGGCATGGGCCAGCACGGGGCGCACGCGCAGAACCAGGGCAACGTCTGGAGCTGACCGTGGAGTGAGGGGTGAGGGGGGGGGGGCCGCCCGCCTGTGGGGCCGGCCGGAGGGCAGAGTGATTGTGGAAATGTGGCAGCCCGGCCGGGCCGGCGTAGAGGTTTTGCTATC
>NZ_JBHXVE010000001.1:580372-591075 GCF_042672505.1 Streptomyces sp. NPDC127190 | reverse complement strand
GGCTCGGTGTCCCGGCGGGGGCGGCCCCCCCCGCCCAGACGCGGCCCCGGGGGGCGCGGGCGGGGGGGGCCGGGGGGGCGGCGCGGCGGGGGCCCCCCCCCCCCCTCACCTGTTTCTCACCCGCTCACAGCCGGGCGCGGGTGGCCTTCAGCAGCGCCACGACCGACGCGTCCGCCACGTCCGGCACCTCGTCGTAGCCGAACCAGCGCAGGTCCAGCGACTCGTCGCTGATCGCGTGCGCGGCGCCGCGCGGGGCCAGCGCGGCGTACTGGACGTCGAAGTGCCAGTGGCACGGCGCCGGGATCGGATGCCGGTCCAGCCGGACCGGGCCGCCGGGCAGCAGCGTCAGCCCGGGGATGCCGGACTCCTCGGTGGCCTCGCGCAGGGCCGCCGCCGCCAGGGACGCGTCTTCCGGCTCGCAGTGGCCGCCCATCTGGAGCCACATCCGCAGCTTCCGGTGCAGCGTCAGCAGCACCCGGCCGGACTCCGGGTCGATCACCAGGGCGCTCGCCGTCACATGGCCGGCCTCACAGGCCTTCCACACGCCGTCCGGGTGGGCCGCCAGATGGTCCAGGTAGGCCTGGCGCAGCTCGTCCTGGTCCGCGTACTCCTTGAGCACGCGGACCGTGTCGTCGTACAGGCTCACTCGGTGTCGTCGCCCTTGTCCGCGTCCTTGCCGGTGTCCCGGTCCGTGTCCTTCTTGTGCAGGTCGGGCTTGCCGGCCGCCTCGCCGAGCATCCGGTCCAGCTCGGAGAAGTCCAGCTGCTCGCGGTGGACGAAGCCGTCCGGGTCGTCCAGGTCGGTCGCCGTCGGCAGCATGTCCGGGTGGGCCCACAGACCGTCCCGGCCGTCCACCCCGCGCGCGTCCGTGAGCGACGCCCACAGACGGGAGGCGTCCCGCAGCCGGCGCGGGCGCAGCTCCAGGCCGATCAGCGTGGCGAACGTCTGCTCCGCGGGGCCGCCCGAGGCGCGGCGCCGGCGCAGGGTCTCCCGCAGGGCGTCCGCGGACGACAGGCGCGGCTTGGCGGCCGTGTGGACCACCGCGTCCACCCAGCCCTCGACGAGCGCCAGAGCGGTCTCCAGACGGGCCAGGGCCGCCTTCTGCTCGGGGGTGTCCTCCGGCTGGAACATGCCCTGCTGGAGTGCGTCCTGGAGCTGCTCGGGGTTCTGCGGGTCGAACTGGCCGACCACGTCCTCCAGCTTGGCGGTGTCGACCTTGATCCCGCGCGCGTAGCCGTCGACCGCGCCGAACAGGTGCGAGCGCAGCCACGGCACATGCGCGAAGAGCCGCTGGTGGGCGGCCTCACGCAGGGCCAGGTAGAGCCTGACCTCGTCCTGCGGGACGCCGAGGTCCTTGCCGAAGGTCTCCACGTTGACCGGGAGCAGCGCGGCCTTGCCGGCCGGGCCCAGCGGCAGGCCGATGTCGGTGGAGCCGACGACCTCGCCCGCGAGCACGCCCACGGCCTGCCCGATCTGGGTGCCGAACATGGCGCCGCCCATCGAGCGCATCATGCCGATCAGCGGGCCCGCCATGGCCTGCATCTCCTCCGGCAGGACGTCGCCCATGGCCGCGCCGACCCGCTCGGCGACCGGGTCGACCAGCTCCTGCCAGGCCGGCAGGGTCGCCTCGACCCACTCCGCGCGGGACCAGGCCACCGCCGAGGCGGAGCCGGACGGCAGGGACGTCGCGTCGTCCAGCCACAGGTCGGCCAGGCGGACGGCCTCCTCGACCGCCCTGCGCTCGGCCGGACCCACGCTGGAGTCCTTGGTGCCGTCCTGGGTGCCCTGGGCGACCGTCTGGCGGGCGATCTGCTTGGCCATGTCCCAGTTCACCGGGCCGCCCTCGTAGGAGAGCATCTGGCCCAGCTGCTGGAAGGCGGCGCCCAGGTCGGTGGGGTTCAGCGAGCCGAACATCGCGGCGAGCGGGTTGTCGGCGCCGGGGCCGCCAAAGCCGCCGGCTCCGGGCGTCCCGAAACCGAACGGGTTGGCCGGTCCCTGACCACCACCGCTCTGCTGGTCCTTCTTCTTGCCCTCGTCGCCGTCCTCCGGCTCCTCCGGCGGAAGGCCGAAACCGAATGGGGTGTCACTCACGGGATTCCTCGGCTGGTAAGGCCACCGGTCTCTCTCCGGCGGCGCGGCTGCCCGACAACACCACCCAGCGTAGACACCTGGGGCCGATCGGGCCTCGGTGCTTCGCCCGCGGAAGGCCTGCGGCAGGATGGATGCACCTGGTACGTACGCGTCACTCGCGCTCGTATGGAAGACAACCGACGGAGACGCCCGGTGAGTTCCCCAGATCCGCAGGTTCGCGCAGCGCGAAACCTCTCAACCTCTCCCGCCGTGCGCGGGCCCGTCGTCGCGGTCACCGGCGCAGCCACCGGGGTCGGCGCCCTGCTCACCGAGCGGCTCGCCGCCTCGGAGGAGATCAAACAGGTCGTGGCGATCGACGAGCGGCGCGGGGAGTGCGCCGGCGCGCAGTGGCACATCCTGGACGTCCGCGACCCCGCGATCGCGGACAAGCTGCGGGGCGCCGATGTCGTGGTGCACCTGGCCCTCGACCTGGACCTCGGCAGCGATCCGGCCGCCCGGACCGCTTACAACGTCCGGGGGACCCAGACCGTGCTGACGGCCGCGGCGGCGGCCGGCGTGCACCGGGTGGTGCTGTGCACCTCGGCGATGGTCTACGGCGCGCTGCCGGACAACGAGCTGCCCCTGTCGGAGGACGCCGAGCTGCGGGCGACCGCCGAGGCCACCGGGGTCGGCGACCTGCTGGAGATCGAGCGGCTGGCGCGCCGCGCGCCGCGCGCGCATCCCGGGCTGAACGTCACCGTCGTACGGCCGGCCGTCCTGGTCGGCGGGACGGACACCGCGCTGACCCGGTACTTCGAGTCGCCGCGGCTGCTCGTCGTCGCCGGTTCCCGGCCCGCGTGGCAGTTCTGCCACGTCGAGGACCTGTGCAGTGCGCTGGAGTACGCCGTACTGGAGAAGGTCGACGGGGAGCTGGCCGTCGGCTGCGACGGCTGGCTGGAGCAGGAGGAGGTCGAGGAGCTGAGCGGGATCCGGCGGATGGAGCTGCCGTCGGCGGTCGCGCTGGGCGCGGCGGCGCGGCTGCACCGGATCGGGCTCACCCCGTCCCCGGCGGGAGACCTGGCGTACACGATGTACCCGTGGGTGATCAGCGGGAGCCGGCTGCACGACGCCGGGTGGCGGCCGCGGTGGACCAACGAGGAGGTGCTCGCGGAGCTGCTGGAGGAGGTGTCCGGGCGGCACACGGTGGCCGGCCGGCGGCTGGGCCGCAAGGACGCCACGGCCGCGGGCGCCGCGGGCGCGACGGTGGCCCTGCTGGGCGCCGCCGCGGTGGTCCGCCGCGCCCGCAAGGCCCGCCGGCGCGTGTGAGCGCCGCTCGGGCGCCGGGGCGCTCCGTGGCAGGACCCTCCCCGCAGCGCCCGCTGTAGGAGCATCCAAAGCGTCCCGCGCGCGGGACGGGTGAAACTCGCATTCCCTGCGGTCCGGGGTGTGCGGCACGATGGGGGTATGGCACAGATGATCGACCATCCCGGTGAGCAGGCGGCCGAGGAACCCATCAAGCTGATCGGCGTCCGGGAGACCGCCCTCTCCGTGGACGAGGTGTTCCGGGCCGTCGGGGACGCCGCGGCCGGCGGCATCGCGCTGTTCGTCGGGACCGTGCGGAACCACGACGGCGGCGCCGACGTGGACGCGCTCGGGTACTCGTGCCATCCCAGCGCCGAGGACGAGATGCGGCGGATCGCCGAGAAGGTCGTGGCGGACTACCCGGTGCGGGCGCTGGCCGCCGTCCACCGGGTGGGCGATCTCCAGGTGGGTGATCTCGCCGTGGTCGTCGCCGTGGCGTGCCCGCACCGCGCGGAGGCCTTCGAGGCCTGCCGCAAGCTGATCGACGACCTCAAGCACGAGGTGCCGATCTGGAAGCACCAGCGGTTCTCGGACGGCACCGAGGAGTGGGTCGGGGCCTGCTGACCCTCCCCAAGTGGCTCACCGGCCACTCGCGACACACCGGTTGCGTAACCGCCCCCCGCGCGTGAGCGTTGTCAGTGCGGATGGTTAATCTGCTGATCAGTCAGTTGCGGACGCTCTGGGCATTGGGAGGTCGGCATGGGGGCGCTTGTCTGGCTGCTGATTCCGTTCTTGGCCGGGATCGGCGGCGGACTGTGGGGCAGTTGGGCCAACCGGACGCGCAAGGCCCGCAGCGACGGCCCCGAGCTGGACGGATACGCCCGTTTCCGCGCGGCCATGGAGAAGTCCGGCCCCGGTGCGCGCCGCGTGTGACAGGGGTGCCCTGACGGTGCGCTGACAGAGGCGTCCCGTACTGTCGTGGCATGCCACGCCGCACCGCGACGCTGCTCGCCTCCACCCTGATGCTGATCGCGCTCCTGTGCGCGGGAGTGCTCATCCCCGTGCCGTACTCGGAGATGTCCCCCGGCCCGACGGTGAACACGCTCGGGGACCACGACGGCGAGCCGGTGCTGCAGTTCCCCGACCACAAGACCTACCCGACCGACGGCCATCTGAACATGACGACCGTCCGGGTGACCAGCGCGGACTACCGGATGAACCTGGTGGAGGCCGTCTACGGCTGGCTGGCGCACGACACCAAGGTCGTCCCGCACGACACGCTCTACCCGGACGGCACCACCGAGGAGCAGTCCACCCAGCAGAACGCCGAGGAGTTCAGCCAGTCCCAGGAGAGCGCCAAGGTCGCCGCCCTGAAGGAGCTGCACATCCCGGTGAAGTCCTGGGTGATCGTCTCCACCGTCGTCAAGGGCTCCCCGGCAGAGGGCCGGCTGCACGCCGGTGACGTGATCAAGGCGGTGGACGGCACCGCGGTCAAGCAGCCCTCCGATGTCGCCAAGCTGGTGACCAAGCACAAGCCGGGGCAGAAGGTGGTCTTCACCGTGGTGCCCGCCAAGGAGCAGGCCGCCGCGGAGAAGGCCCACAAGACGGCCACCGCCACCCGGGACGTCACCATCACCACGGCCGCCTCCGACGACAGCGGGGCGAAGCGGGCCATCGTCGGGATCTCCGCAGGGACCGACCACACCTTCCCGTTCACCATCGACATCAAGCTCGCCGACGTCGGCGGCCCGAGCGCCGGTCTGATGTTCGCCCTCGGCATCTACGACAAGCTCACCCCGGGCAGCCTCACCGGCGGCAGGTTCGTCGCCGGCACCGGCACCATCGACGACAACGGCACGGTCGGGCCGATCGGCGGTGTCGAGATGAAGACGGTCGGCGCGCGCGACAAGGGCGCCCAGTACTTCCTGACGCCCGCCGAGAACTGCGCGGCCGCCGCCAAGGACACCCCGAGCGGACTCACCCTGGTCAAGGTCAGGACCATCGACGACGCGCTCGGCGCCCTCAAGGACATCCGCACCGGCGACACCGCCGCGCTGCCCAGGTGCACCACCAAGGGCTGAGCGGAGCAGGACACGGCTGGGGGCGCCCCTGAAGACAGCGGGCGCCCCCATCGCCGTACCCGAAGACGTCAGTCCGCGAAGGTCGCCGCCAGCGCCTCGGCGAGGCCCGGCACCAGGTCGGGGCCGGTCAGGACCTCGGTCGGGGAGTCCTTCTCGCGCAGCCGCAGCGCCGACTCACGGCCGCCGTCGCGCAGCACCGCGACCGTCATCCGGACCTCCTGGCGCTCGGGGTGCTCGGCGACCCACTTCGCCAGCTTGGCCTCGCTCAGGTTCTGCGGGACCTGCGCCTCGGCGGACGGCGGCAGCATCAGCCGCTCCACCGTGAGCGCGCAGCCGATGACCGCGTCGGGCCAGGCGATGGTGGCGAGGAAGTCGTCGAGCGGCTTGCCGGACGGGATCTCGTCCTGCTCGATAGGGGTGAAACCGGTGGTCTGGGACTCGTCCGCGTCGAGGCCGAGCTGAGCCGCGAGCGCGGGTTCCTGGGACCGCAGCCGGGCGGTGTCGACGAGGGCGAAGAGGCGGGCGGGCTGGTCCCAGCCGAGGCCGGAGGCGTACTCGTCGATCTCGAGTACGGCCCGGGTGAGCGGGCTCGCCGCCATGGGAGTGTTGGACATGGTCACAATCCTGCCTCGTTCCCGGCCGGAATCGGGAACCGAGCACAGCGTGAGTAAGTTGCATAGGAGTAGGCCCGCGATCACGGGGGGCCACGGCGGGCCGTCGAACACGGCGGGCTGACGTATCGACAGCGAACCTCGAGGTGCACACCTTGGCTTTCCAGATGCCGGACCGCGGCGGAGGCCCGACGGGGCCACGGATCAGAGCGAGCCGTCCGTCCCGGCGCGCCCGGACCCTGCTCATGACGCTGGGCGTCCTTGCCGTCCTCGGCATGGCGTTCACCATGTTCGCCGGCTTCTGGACGGACTGGCTGTGGTACCGGTCGGTGCACTACTCGTCCGTGTTCACCACCGTCCTGTGGACCAAGATCGGCCTGTTCTTCGTCTTCGGTCTGCTGATGGCGGTCGCGGTCGGCCTCAACATCTGGATCGCCCACCGGCTGCGGCCCCCGCTGAGCGCCATGTCCATGGAGCAGCAGAGCCTGGACCGCTACCGGATGGGCATCGCGCCGTACAAGAGGTGGCTGCTGCTCGCCGTCACCGCGCTCGTCGGCCTGATCGCGGGCGCCTCGGCGGCCGGCCAGTGGCGGACCTGGCTGATGTGGGTCAACGGCGTGCCCTTCCACCAGAAGGACCCGCAGTTCCACCTCGACGTCTCCTTCTACGCCTTCGACCTGCCCTGGTACCGGTTCCTGCTGGGCTTCGGCTTCGCCGCCGCGATCCTGTGCCTGCTCGCCGCCGGGCTCACCCACTATCTGTACGGCGGGCTGCGCGTCACCAGCCCCGGCACCCGGGCCACCGCCGCCGCGACGGGACACCTGTCGGTGCTGCTCGGCATCTTCGTGGCCCTCAAGGCGGTCGCCTACTGGCTCGACCGGTACGGCCTCGCGGTGAAGTCCAGCGACTTCAAGGCGACCGGCAACTGGACCGGCCTGCGCTATGTCGACGCCAACGCCTATCTGCCGGCCAAGACGATCCTGTTCTGCATCGCCGTCATCTGCGCCCTGCTGTTCTTCGCGACCCTGTGGCGGCGCACCTGGCAGCTGCCCGTCATCGGCTTCGGCCTGATGGTGCTGTCGGCGATCCTGATCGGCGGCCTGTACCCGGCGATCGTGCAGAAGTTCCAGGTCCAGCCGAACGAGCAGGCCAAGGAAGCGCCGTACGTCCAGAAGAACCTCAAGGCGACCCGCGAGGCGTACGGCATCGACGACACCAAGGTCACCGAGTACGCGGGCAAGTCCACCGCCACGGACAAGTCCAGGCTGCGCGCCGACGCGGACGCCGCGGCGAGCATCCGGATCATGGACCCGAACGTCGTCTCGCCGACGTTCCAGCAGCTTCAGCAGATGAAGAACTACTACGGGTTCCCGACCAACCTGGACGTCGACCGGTACCGCACCAAGGACGGCAAGGAGCAGGACACCGTCCTCGGCCTGCGTGAGCTGAACCTGGCCGGCATCCCGAAGAACAACTGGATCAACGACCACTTCCGCTACACCCACGGCTACGGCGTGGTCGCCGCCAAGGGCACCGAGGCCGACTCCCAGGGCCAGCCGGTCTTCACCGAGTACGACCTGCCGTCCAAGGGCGACCTCGGCACGTACCAGCAGCGGATCTACTACGGCGAGAAGACCACCACCTACTCGATCGTGGGCGGTCCGCAGAAGGAGATCGACTACTCCGCCGACGACGGCGGCGAGCGGACCACCAGCTACACGGCCAAGAGCGGGGTCAACCTCGACAACCCGCTCAACCGGGCCGCGTACGCGGTGGCCTTCAACGAGCCGCAGATCCTCTACTCGGGCGCCATCGGCAAGGGCTCGCGCATCCTGTACAACCGCACCCCCAAGGAGCGCGTCGAGGCGGTCGCCCCCTGGCTGACCATCGACGGGGACGCCTACCCGGCGGTCGTGGGCGGCCGCATCCAGTGGATCGTCGACGCCTACACGACGTCGAACGGCTACCCGTACTCGTCCCGTACGACCCTCGGTGACACGACGGCCGACTCGCTGACCGCGACCAACACCAACCGCGAAGTGGTGGCCCAGCAGAACCAGGTCAACTACATCCGCAACTCGGTGAAGGCGACGGTCGACGCGTACACCGGTGAGGTCAGGCTCTACCAGTGGGACACCGAGGACCCGGTGCTGAAGACCTGGATGCGGGCCTTCCCCGGCACGGTGCAGCCGAGGAGCGCGATCTCCCAGGACCTCATGGCCCATCTGCGCTACCCCCAGGACCTGTTCAAGGTCCAACGCGAACTGCTCAGCCGCTACCACGTGACGGACGCCCAGACCTTCCTCACCGGCAGCGAGGTGTGGCAGGTGCCGGACGACCCGACCAACGACTCGGGCAGCGCGGTGCCGCCGTACTACCTGAGCCTCAAGATGCCGGACCAGGACCGGCAGGCGTTCTCGCTGACGACGACCTTCACCCCGAACGGCCGCGACAACCTGAGCGCCTTCATGGCCGTCGACTCGGACCCCCGCGCGCGCGACTACGGAAAGATCCGCATCCTGAAGCTGCCGACGAGCACCACCGTCGACGGCCCCAAACAGGTGCAGAGCCAGTTCAACTCGCAACAGGACATCGCGGAGACCATCAGCCTGCTCAGCCGCGGGCACTCGAAGGTCGAGTACGGCAATCTGCTCGCGGTCCCGCTCGACGGCGGACTGCTGTACGCGGAACCCGTCTACGTCCGCGGCGGCGAGCTGAGATACCCGCTGCTGCGCAAGGTGCTGGTCACCTACAACGGCACCACGGCCTTCGAGGACACCCTGGGCGAGGCGCTGGACAAGGTCTTCGGGGTGAAGGGCCCGACCAGTACACCCCCGGACACCGGCACCGGCAACCCGCCGTCCTCCGCCAACCCCACCGTCCAGCAGGCCCTGAAGGACGCGCAGAAGGCGTACGACGCCGGGCAGGACGCCCTGAAGCAGCCGGACGGGCCGGACTGGACCGCGTACGCCAAGGCGCAGAAGGACCTGAAGAACGCGCTCCAGCGGGCCCAGGACGCGGAGGCCAAGGCCGGGAAGGGGAGATGATCAAGCCGCCCGCGCGCCGTGGTACTGTTATCAGGCAACGGCGCGGGGTGGAGCAGCTCGGTAGCTCGCTGGGCTCATAACCCAGAGGTCGCAGGTTCAAATCCTGTCCCCGCTACTGAAGTCGAAGGCCCGGATCCAAAGGGATCCGGGCCTTCGTGGTGTGCGAACTCATGTCCGGAGGGGAGGAGCGGCCGCGCCGCCGTGGGGAGTTGACCGCTCCGTGTTTGACTTGTCTCCCTGTGGGCATGTCGACAAAACGCTGAAGTGACCTCACGGCTGCGGTATACCGGGTGTACCCAGGTTGCAGGTGGTGCGACGATGGACGTTATGGGGGACAAGGCAACTCTGTTCGAGTCAGGGCGATTTGTACAGCCTTCCGAAGCGGAGCCGGCCCGGGACGAGTTGGGGGACATGGGGGAAGCCGCCGAGGAGGTTCGTCTCGGACTCGCCGCACAGAGCGGTGACGCCGAGGCGGCCAGTGTCCTCGGCGCCATGCTGCTGCGCCGCGGGGACCTCGATGCGGCCGAGACCCATCTGCGGGCCGCCACCGCGGCCGGTGACCGGGCCGCCGCCAACAACCTGGGGGTCCTACTGCACCAGCGCGGCTACGCCGACGAGGCGGCCGGCTGGTGGCGGATCGCCGCCGTCGCCGGCTCCGCCCCGGCCGCGCACGCGCTGGGCCGCTACCACCGCGAACGCGGGGACGAACCGGCCGCCGAGTACTGGCTGCGCCAGTCCGCCGAGCAAGGCCATGTCCTCGGCGCCTACGCGCTCGCGGATCTGCTGGACCACCGCGGGGACGTCGCGGCCGAGCGCTGGATGCGCGCCGCCGCCGAGCGCGGCCACCGGGAGGCCGCCTACCGGCTGGCCCGCGCGCTCGACCGGCAGGCGGGCCACGAGGACGGAACCGGGGGTGACAACGCTGTCGCGGAGGCCGAGCAGTGGTACCGGCAGGCCGCCGCGCGCGGCCACCGGCGGGCCGCGCTGCACCTCGGCGCCATCCTGGAGCGGCGCGGCGAGCTGAAGGAGGCCGGGCGCTGGTATCTGACCTCCGCCAAGGACGGCGAACCACGGGCCGCCTGCGCGCTCGGCTTCCTCCTGCGCGACGCCGGGGACAGCGAGAGCGCGGCCGTGTGGTGGCTGCGCGCCGCCCAGGAGGGCGACGGCAACGCGGCCAACGCGCTCGGCGCGCTGCACGCCGAGCGCGGCGAGACCCAGACCGCCGAACGCTGGTACCGGGCGGCCCTGGACGCCGGTGACGACAACGGCGCCTACAACCTCGGACTGCTCTGCGCCGAGCAGGGGCGGACCGCCCAGGCCGAGCAGTGGTACCGCCGGGCCGCGTACGCCGGGCACCGGGAGGCCGCGAACGCGCTGGCCATCCTGCTGCTCCAGGGCAGCGACCCGACCGGTGCCGAGCCGTGGTTCTCCAAGGCCGCCGAGGCCGGGAGCGTGGACGCCGCGTTCAACCTCGGCATTCTGTACGCCGGGCGCGGCGAGGACGAGATGGCGCTGCGCTGGTACGAGCGGGGGGGGGGGGGGGGGGGGCGCCGGCGGGGGGGGGCGCGGGGGGGGGGGCGCCGGTCGGGGCG
>NZ_JBHXVE010000001.1:497167-580362 GCF_042672505.1 Streptomyces sp. NPDC127190 | reverse complement strand
CGCCGGGTTCCCCCTCGTCTAAGTGACCGCCGGGCGCGGCGTGGTCGTTTCGGCGCTGCGTTGGTCCGAGCGGGGGGCCTCGGCGGGCCACGCCGAGGCCGCGCTCCAGGTCGGGATCGCCCGGCTGCGCGAGGGCGAGGAGCAGGAGGCCGAACGGCACCTGCGGTGCGCGGCGGGCGGGGGCAGCGCGGAGGGGGCGTACCGGCTGGCCACCCTGCTCGACGCGCGCCGGCCGCCGGAGCCCGCGCACGAGCTGGGCGAGGTCGTGCACGAGAAGACCGAGTGCGAGGAGTGGTACGAGCGGGCCGCGACCCAGGGCCACCGGCGGGCCCAGGTGCGGGTCGGCATGCTCGCGGCGGCCCGGGGCGATGTGGTCGAGGCGGCGCGGTGGTACCGGGCGGCGGCGGAGGCCGGCTCGCGCAACGGCGCCTTCAACCTCGGGCTGCTGCTGGCCCGGGAGGGCAGCGAGCCCGAGGCGGCGGTGTGGTGGACCCGGGCCGCCGATGCCGGGCATGGCCGGGCGGCGCTTCGGCTGGCTCTGGTCTACGCGCGTCGCGGCGAGCTGGCGGAGGGGCAGCGGTGGGCCGACCGGGCGGTGGAGCTGGGACCGGCGGAGGTGGCGGAGCGGGCGGGCCGGCTGCGGGACGCGCTGCGTGAGGAGCTGTCGGCGTGAGGCCGCGCCGGGCCTCGGCGGGGGCGGGCGAAGGCGCTGCTCACGGCGGTGAGCCAACCGATTTGCTTCTTGGCGCCGCTCTCCCGTAGTGTCGTGTTCACCGACGCGGGGTGGAGCAGCTCGGTAGCTCGCTGGGCTCATAACCCAGAGGTCGCAGGTTCAAATCCTGTCCCCGCTACTGAAGGGGCCGGCGGCGGCTGCCACACTACTATGAATCGGCCCGCGGGGTGGAGCAGCCCGGTCCCTCGCGGGGAAAATACCCCAGCGGCCCCCGTTACAACACCTGCCCCCTCAACTCACGCCCGCGGGCGGGAATCCAGAAATGGATTCCGGCCCTCGGCTTTTGTATGCGCGTCCTCGGTGTTCGTGCGTCTGGACATGCGAAGAGCCCCGGTGGTCGCCGGGGCTCCAGGGAAGCGGTGGTTACGCCGTCGCGCAGTTCGGGCACAGGCCCCGGTAGGTGACCTCGACGTCCGACACCGTGAAGCCGAAGCGCTCGGAGTCGGGGAGGTCGGCGAGCGGGTTGCCCGTCGGGTGGACGTCGCGGATCGCGCCGCACCGGGCGCACACCAGGTGGTGGTGCGGGCGGTGAGCGTTGGGGTCGTACCGCTTGGCGCGCTTGTCCGTCGAGACTTCCAGCACCTCGCCGAGGGAGACCAGCTCGCCCAGGGTGTTGTAGACGGTCGCCCGGGAGATCTCGGGCAGCTTCGCGACAGCGCGCGCATGGACCTCGTCGGCCGTCAGATGAACGTGCTCGCCGTTCAGGACCTCGGCCACCACGCGCCGCTGCGCGGTCATCCGCCATCCGCGTCCACGCAGCCGTTCCAGAAGGTCGCTCATGGCCACCAGCCTAACAGGAAGGGGGACCAGGTCGGGAATAGGTATGTGATTAGAAGACTGTTTGACTTAGACCTTGTCCAATGTAGGATCGAGAACGGCTTTGGCCATGGGACAGGACTAGTCAGCAATGACGCAGGAGGCGCACGTGACGCAGGGACCGCTCACCACGGAGGCCGGTGCTCCGGTAGCCGACAACCAGAACAGCGAGACGGCGGGCGTCGGCGGACCGGTCCTGGTCCAGGACCAGCTCCTGCTGGAGAAGCTGGCGCACTTCAACCGCGAGCGCATCCCGGAGCGGGTGGTGCACGCCCGGGGCGCGGGCGCCTACGGCACCTTCACCGTGACCGCCGACGTCACGCCGTACACCCGGGCCGCCTTCCTCTCCGAGGTCGGCAAGGAGACCGAGGTCTTCCTGCGCTTCTCGACCGTGGCCGGCAACCTCGGCGCGGCGGACGCCGTCCGCGACCCGCGCGGCTTCGCCGTGAAGTTCTACACCGAAGAGGGCAACTACGACCTCGTCGGCAACAACACCCCGGTCTTCTTCATCCGGGACGCGATCAAGTTCCCCGACTTCATCCACACCCAGAAGCGGGACCCGTACACGGGCAGCACGGAGCCGGACAACGTCTGGGACTTCTGGAGCCTGAGCCCGGAGAGCACCCACCAGGTCACCTGGCTGTTCGGCGACCGCGGCATCCCGGCGTCGTACCGTCACATGGACGGCTTCGGCTCGCACACCTTCCAGTGGAGCAACGAGGCGGGGGAGGTCTTCTGGGTCAAGTACCACTTCAAGACCGACCAGGGGATCAAGAACCTCACCGCCGAGGAGGCCGAGATCCTCGCGGGCAAGGACCCCGACTCGCACCAGCGCGATCTGCGGGAGGCCATCGAGCGCGGCGAGTTCCCGTCCTGGACCGTGGGCGTGCAGATCATGCCGGCGGCCGACGCGGCGACGTACCGCTTCAACCCGTTCGACCTGACCAAGGTGTGGCCGCACGCGGACTACCCGGTCGTCGAGATCGGCCGGCTGGAGCTGAACCGCAACCCGCGGAACGTCTTCGCCGAGGTCGAGCAGTCGGTCTTCTCGCCGGCGCACTTCGTGCCGGGCATCGGCCCCTCGCCCGACAAGATGCTCCAGGGCCGGCTCTTCGCCTACGGCGACGCGCACCGCTACCGCGTCGGCATCAACGCCGACCACCTGCCGGTGAACCGCCCGCACGCCACCGAGGCGCGCACCAACTCCCGGGACGGCTTCCTCTACGACGGCCGGCACGGCGGGGCGAAGAACTACGAGCCGAACAGCTTCGGCGGGCCGCAGCAGACCGGTCGAGCCCTGTGGCAGCCGTTCGACGGCTTCACCGCGGGCACCGGCTCCCACCCGACCCCGGGGCACGCCGAGGACGACGACTTCGTGCAGGCGGGCAACCTCTACCGGCTGATGTCGGAGGAGGAGAAGGAGCGGCTCGTCGCGAACCTCGCGGGCGCCATCTCCCAGGTCTCGCGCGAGGACATCGTGGAGCGGGCGATCGGCAACTTCGCGAACGCCGACGCCGACTTCGGCAAGCGGCTGGAGACGGCGGTGCGGGCGCTGCGCGGCTGAGCCGCCGGCACGCGCGTGCCGTGCAGACCTGGGGTTGCCCCCAGGCGGGCCGGATCCCTGGTGCTCGGGGTCCGGCCCGTTTCGTTCGTACGATTTCTCCGCGCGGGGGGTCAGCGCCGGCCGAGGTGGCCCAGCAGCTCGTCGTGGAGCAGGCCGTTGGACGCGGCCGCGTTGCCGCTGTGCGGACCGGGGCGGCCGTCGAGGCCGGTGAAGGTGCCGCCCGCCTCGGTGACGATGATCGCGTTGGCGGCCATGTCCCACAGCGACAGCTCCGGCTCCGCGCAGATGTCCACCGAGCCCTCCGCGACCATCATGTACGGCCAGAAGTCGCCGTACGCGCGCGTGCGCCACACCTGGCGGGTCAGGTCCAGGAAGCCGTCCAGCCGGCCCTGCTCCTCCCAGCCGGAGAGCGAGGAGTACGCGAAGGACGCGTCGGCGAGCGTGCCGACGCGGGAGACGTGGATGCGGGTCGCGGAGGTCAGGTTGCGGCCGGTGAAGGCGCCGTGGCCCTTCGCGGCCCACCAGCGGCGGCCGAGGGCGGGGGCGGAGACGAGGCCGACGACGGGGTGGTAGCCGCCCTCGCCCGCCTCCATGAGCGCGATGAGGGTGGCCCAGACCGGAACACCGCGGACGTAGTTCTTGGTGCCGTCGATCGGGTCGATCACCCAGCGGCGGGGGCCGGAGCCCTCGATGCCGTACTCCTCGCCCAGGACCGCGTCCCTCGGGCGGGCGCGCTGGAGCTGGCCGCGGATCAGTTCTTCCGCCGCCTTGTCCGCTTCGCTCACCGGGGTCATGTCCGGCTTCGTCTCCACCTTCAGGTCGAGGGCCTTGAAGCGGTCCATGGTGGCGGCGTCGGCCGCGTCCGCGAGAACGTGGGCGAGGCGCAGGTCGTCGAGGTAGTCCGGCATGCAAGGAACGGTATCGGTGGTCGTCCGTACCGGGCCACCGGGGGCCGCGTGTCCCCGCGCCGGCCCGTCGGGCGGGTGGTGACGGGAGGCCTTGACAGTGCATACGGGCGCGTCAAACCTGGGCGCAGAGCCGTTGCCCGCTGGGGAGGCGATGATGCCAGCTCGGGAGTCGCTCCTGGACGCCGCCTACCGGGCCCTCGCGCAGCGGCCGTGGTCCGCGGTGCGGATGGTCGACGTGGCGGCGGCGGCCGGGGTGTCCCGGCAGACGCTCTACAACGAGTTCGGCAGCAAGGACGGGCTGGCCCGGGCGCTGGTGCGGCGGGCGGCGGACGGCTATCTCGCCGGGGTCGAGCGGGTGCTGCGCGAGCGGGCCGGGGCGGGGGTGGGGGAGCGGCTGGTCGCCGTCGGGGAGTGGACGGTCGCCGCGGCGCGGGACGACGTGCTGGTACGGGCCATGCTGACCGGCTGCTGGAGCGAGCGGTTGCCCAGGCCGCGGCTGGCGGCCGTGCCGTCCGCCTCCGGGGTGCCGGAGCAGCGGAGGGCGGATGCGGCGTTGCCTTCGCCGGGGGATTTTGTGCGGATGGTGCGGGAGCGGGTGGTGGGGGCGGGGGATGCGGAGGGGGTTGGGCGGGCGTGTGAGTTGGCTGTGCGGGTTGCGGTGTCGTGTGTGGCGGCGCCGGTGGGGGAGGGGGGTGTGGGGGAGTTGGTGCGGGCGGTGGTAGGTGTGACCGGTGTTGGATGAGGTGTCGGTGTGGGGGTGGGTCGAGGCGCTGCTCGCTGTGAGGTGCCGCTGCGCCCACCCTCCCCCAAGCTCTCGGCTTCGCTCGAGCAGGGGGTACCCCCATCGCCCTTGGCGGCACGACTGCCCGCAGCTGCGGCCGTATGTCTCGACTAGTGGGCGGAGCCCGAGAGTTGGAGGCCGATGACGCCCATGATGACCAGGGTGATGGAGACGATCTTCAGGGTGGAGACCAGGTCGCCGAGGAAGACCATGCCGTAGATCGCGGTGCCCGCCGCGCCGATGCCGGTCCAGACCGCGTACGCCGGGCCGACGTCCAGCTTCTTGAGGGACAGGGTGAGCAGACCGAAGCTGCCGAGGGCGAAGGACGCGAAGGCGATCGTCGGCCACAGGCGGGTGAAGCCGTGCGAGAGCTTCAGGCACACGGCGAAACCGGTCTCCAGGATCCCGGCGACGATGACCAGCAGCCACGCCATGTGCTGTCCTCCCGTTGGTCCGGATCTCCGGCTCGGTGCGATTATGCACTTGCCTGACTCACGGCCCGTCAAACAACGCGGGACTCAGTCGCCTTCCCGGGCTTCGCGCGTGGCCAGCAGCCGGCGCAGGGAGTACAGCCGCGCCTGGTCCGCGTGGCCCTCCTCGACCCAGGCGTCCAGGGCGCAGTCCGGCTCGTCGTGGCTGCACGCGCGCGGGCAGCCCGCGGTGCCGGGTTCGAGGTCCGGGAAGGCGTGGATGACCCGGGACGGATCGACGTGCGCCAGGCCGAAGGACCGTACGCCCGGGGTGTCGATCACCCAGCCCTCCGCGGCGGACAGCGGCAGCGCCAGCGCCGAGGTGGTGGTGTGGCGGCCGCGGCCGGTCACCGCGTTCACATGGCCCGTCATACGCCGACGGTCCTCCGGAACCAGCGCGTTGACCAGAGTCGTCTTGCCGACGCCGGAGTGGCCGACGAACGCGGTGATCCTGCCGTCCAGGTACTCCCGCACCCGGTCCGCCGCGTCGCCGTTCTCCAGCTCCTCGCGGCTGGTGACGACATAGGGGATGTCCAGGGCGCCGTACAGCTCCAGCAGCTTGTCCGGGGGCGCCAGGTCCGACTTGGTCATCACCAGCAGCGGCTCCAGGCCGCCGTCGTAGGCGGCGACCAGGCAGCGGTCGATCAGCCGCGGGCGGGGCTCGGGGTCGGCGAGGGCCGTGACGATGGCCAGTTGGTCGGCGTTGGCGACGACCACGCGCTCGTACGGGTCGTCGTCGTCGGCCGTGCGGCGCAGGACCGACGCGCGCGGTTCGATGCGGACGATGCGGGCGAGGGTGTCCTTCTTGCCGGACAGGTCGCCCACCAGGGCCACCCGGTCACCGACGACCGCGGCCTTGCGGCCCAGTTCGCGGGCCTTCATGGCCATCACCGGCCGGTCCTCGACCAGGCAGGTCAGCCGGCCCCGGTCGACGGTGAGGACCATGCCCTCGGCCGCGTCCTCGTGCTTGGGCCGGATGTGGGTGCGCGGCCGGTTGCCCTTGCGGTTGGGGCGGCTGCGGATGTCGTCCTCGTCGGTGTGCTTGCCGTAGCGGCGCATGGCGTACGTCGTCCCTACTGCCCGAGCATCCCGGTCCACAGCTCGGGGAAGTCCGGCAGGGTCTTCGCCGTCGTCGCCACGTTCTCGATCCGCACGCCCTCCACGGCGAGACCGATCACCGCGCCGGCCGTCGCCATGCGGTG
The DNA here is from genome assembly GCF_042672505.1 of Streptomyces sp. NPDC127190. Classification (NCBI taxonomy): domain Bacteria; kingdom Bacillati; phylum Actinomycetota; class Actinomycetes; order Kitasatosporales; family Streptomycetaceae; genus Streptomyces; species Streptomyces sp. NPDC127190. Next base: position 573,888 of record NZ_JBHXVE010000001.1, on the reverse strand, counting down.
GTCCTCGTAGGTGTGGAACACACCGCCGTGCAGCGGGCGCGGGCGGATGTGCAGGCCGTCGGCGGTCTCGGTGACATCGCCGCCGAGTTCGTTGATCTCCTTGGTGAGCGCGGCCAGCCGGTCGGTCTCGTGCAGCCGCAGATGGGCCACGCCCCGCAGGGTGGACGGGGAGTCGGCGAGGGCGGCGACCGCGGCGATGCCCGGGGTCAGCTCGCCCACGTCGCCCAGGTCCACATCGATGCCGTGGATGGCACCCGAACCGGTGAACTCCAGCCCGTAGTCGGTGAGTTCGCAGGAGCCACCCATCTCGGTGAAGATCTCCCGCAACCGGTCGCCCGGCTGGGTGGTCCGGGCCGGCCAGTCCGGGATCAGCACCTTGCCGCCCGTCACCAGGGCCGCCGCGAGGAACGGCTGCGCGTTGGACAGGTCCGGCTCGATGGTCAGGTCCCGGCCGAGCAGCGCGCCCGGCGTCACCCGCCACACGTTCGGCTCGCCGCCGGACTCCGGGGTGTCCACCTGGGCGCCGACCGCGCGCAGCATGTCCACCGTCATCCGGATGTGCGGCAGGGAGGGCAGGGTCGCCCCGGTGTGGCGGACCTCGACCCCCTGGTTGAAGCGGGGGCCGGACAGCAGCAGGGCGGACACGAACTGGGACGAGGACGAGGCGTCGACCGACACCGGGCCGCCCTCCAGGGCCCCGCCGCCGTGCACCGTCAGCGGCAGCGCGCCCCGGCCGTCGTCGTCGATCCGGGCGCCGAGCGCGCGCAGCGCGTCGATCACACCGTGCAGGGGGCGCTCGTACGACCGGGGGTCGCCGTCGAACCGGACCGGGCCGTCGGCCAGCGCGGCCACCGGCGGCACGAAGCGCATCACCGTGCCCGCGTTGCCGACGTCGATCGTGGCCGGGCCGCGCAGGCCGGCCGGCAGCACCCGCCAGGCCTCGCCGGTGCCGTCCGGGCCGACGCCCTCCTCGATCTCGATGCCCATCGCGCGCAGGGCACCGGCCATCAGCAGGGTGTCGCGGGAGCGCAGCGGGCGGCGCAGCCAGCCGGGCTCGGAGGCCAGGGCGGCGAGGATCAGGGCGCGGTTGGTGACCGACTTGGACCCCGGCACGTGGACCGTCGCGTCGACGGCTCCGCTCGCGTGCGGGGCGGGCCAGAGTGCGGTGGAGGCGGTGTTCGGGGCCATGGGGCCACTTTATAAGGAGGGCGGGGCGGCAACCCCCCGGCAGCAGCCGGCGCCCTTCGCCGATCCCGGCCCCCTCCGGCGCCCCGCCCCGGTCTCACCACCCCGTCAGCCACCGCCCGCCGCCGATCAGCGACGACAGCGACACCGCGTGGAAGAGGAACAGCCACAGGCCCGCCGGGACGTGGGTGAGCCGGGACAGCTGGTCGGCGTCCGAGTCCCCGGCCCCTCCCCGGGACCGCTTCAGCTGGAGCTCGAACGGCGGCCGTACCCCGCCCAGCAGCAGGAACCACACCACCGCGTACGCGAACGCGGCCTGCACCTGGGGCCCCGCGAGCCACGACACCAGCACGAAGGCGCCGCCGGTCAGCAGCATGGTCAGCACGCCGTACGCGTTGCGGATCATGACCAGCATCACCAGCAGCAGGGCCGTGGCCACCCACAGCAGCAGGGTGATGCGGCCGGCGGCCAGCAGGGCCGCCCCGCCCAGTCCCAGGAGCGAGGGCGCGGTGTAGCCGGCCGCGGCGGTGAGGATCATGCCCAGCCCGTACGGCTTGCCCCGGCTGACCGTGAGGCCGCTGGTGTCGGAGTGCAGCCGGATGCCGGTGAGCTGCCGGCCGGTGACCAGGGCGACCAGGCCGTGCCCGCCCTCGTGCGCGATGGTGATCGCGTTGCGGGATATCCGCCACACCGGCTGCGGGGCCACCACGGCGAACGCCGCCGCCAGCGTGGCCAGGACGACCCACTGGTCGGGAGCCGGCTGGGTTCCGGTGAGCCGGTCCCAGAGGTCGGGCAGCGCGAGGGCGGCGAGGCTGTCCATGGTCCGAGTGGCTCCCTGTCGTCGTACGAGGTCTGGCAGTGTGGCACTTATGTGCGGACGGTATGCATCGAGTCGTAGGCCCGAGGATCTCGCAGGAGTCTTTGAGGTGGAGAAATGGGAGCCTGAGGAGACTCTGGAGCCGGACTACAACGTGGCGCCGACCAAGGAGGTCTACGCCGTTCTCGACCGTCCTCTGAAAGACGCGGACTCCCCGCGTCCGGTTCGCCAGCTGCGCAAGCTGAAGTGGGGGCTGGTGCCGTCCTGGGCCAAGACGCCCGAGGGCGGCGCCCGGATGATCAACGCGCGCGCCGAGACCGTGCACGAGAAGCCCGCCTACCGGCGCGCCTTCGCCGCCCGCCGCTGCATCCTGCCCGCCGACGGCTACTACGAGTGGGTCACCGGCGGCCAGGAGCGCGAGCTGGAGGTCGAGGGCAGGCGAAAGCGGCCGCGCAAGCAGCCGTACTTCGTGCTGCCCGCCGACGGCTCGGTGTTCGCGATGGCCGGGCTGTACGAGTTCTGGCGGGACCGGACCCTGCCCGACGACCATCCGCAGGCCTGGTGGGTGACCTGCTCGGTGATCACCACGGAGGCGGAGCGGACCCCGCTGGCCGTGGCCCCGGCCGAGGGCCCGTCCTCCCTCGCCGACATCCACCCGCGGATGCCCCTGATGCTCACCCCGGACCGCTGGGACGCCTGGCTCGACCCCGCCCGCACCGACCCCGACGCCCTGCGCGAGCTGCTCGCCCCGCCCCCGCCCGGCCTGATGCGCGCCTACCCGGTCTCCACCGCCGTCAGCAACGTCCGCAACAACGGTCCGGAGCTGCTGAAGGAGCTGGAGGCGCCGGAAGAGGGCACACTCTTCTAGCGTGATCGAGATTGTCGAGACCGAGACCGGGACCGCCCGCATCACCTGGCACAAGGCGCAGCGGGCCCGGCTGGTGCTGGCCGTGAGCCATGGCGCCGGCGGCGGCGTCGAGGCGCGCGACCTCCAGGCGCTCGCGCGGGTGCTGCCCGGCCACGGGGTGACCGTCGCCCTGGTCGAGCAGCCCTGGCGGGTCGCCGGGAAGAAGGTCGCCCCCGCGCCGAAGACGCTGGACGCCGGGTGGCGCGGGGTGTGGCCCGCGCTGTCCGGGATGGCGCTGCCGGTGATCTCCGGCGGCCGCAGCGCCGGGGCCCGGGTCGCCTGCCGTACGGCGACCGAGCTGGGCGCGCACGCCGTGCTCGCGCTGAGCTTCCCGCTGCACCCGCCGGGCAAGCCGGAGAAGTCCCGCGCCGAGGAGCTGCTGGGCGCCGGGGTGCCGACGCTGGTCGTCCAGGGCGGGAACGATCCGTTCGGGAAGCCGGAGGAGTTCCCGGAGGGCGGCCACGAGCTGATCGAGGTGCCGTACGGCGATCACGGCTTCGCCGTCCCCAAACGGGCGGAGATCACCCAGGAGGAGGCCCTCGCGGTCATCACCGACGGTGTCGCCGCGTGGGTCGCGTCACTCGGGTGACGGCCGGGAATGCCGCGGGGCGGCCCGCTGTTGTGGCGGACAGACGTGCTGAGGCCTCGGCACCGAACGTCGTCTGAGAGGAAGTCCGCCGCATGGGTTCGACCATCTGCCCGAGCCGCAGCAGCCGCACTGACCTGGACTGGACGGTGCTGCACGCGGCGAAGACCGCGCCAATTCGAGCGGCGGCGGGCACGGGTCGTGTTCTATCCTCCGAATCGAGTGGGACCGGTTTCGGTCCTGCCCGGGATCTTGAGGAGGTGGGTCCGGTCACTGGGACCGACGCAGGGACCGACAACGGCCAGGCGGAGCTGCCCGAGGGCCAGGGCATGAGCGCGGGGGCGTCCGCCGAGACGTCCGCGGAGCGCAGTGCGCGCTTCGAGCGGGACGCGCTCGAATTCCTCGACCAGATGTACTCGGCGGCGCTGCGCATGACGCGCAACCCGGCCGATGCCGAGGACCTGGTGCAGGAGACGTACGCCAAGGCGTACGCGTCCTTCCACCAGTTCCGTGAGGGCACCAACCTCAAGGCGTGGCTGTACCGCATCCTCACCAACACCTTCATCAACTCCTACCGCAAGAAGCAGCGTGAGCCGCAGCGCTCCGCCGCGGAGGAGATCGAGGACTGGCAGCTCGCCCGCGCCGAGTCGCACATGTCGACGGGTCTGCGCTCCGCCGAGTCGCAGGCGCTCGACCACCTGCCCGACTCGGACGTGAAGGAAGCGCTCCAGGCGATCCCCGAGGAGTTCCGCATCGCCGTCTATCTCGCGGACGTAGAGGGCTTTGCGTACAAGGAGATCGCGGACATCATGGGGACACCCATCGGTACGGTGATGTCCCGGCTGCACCGGGGCCGCCGGCAGCTGCGCGGCATGCTGGAGGATTACGCCCGTGAGCGCGGGCTGGTGCCGGCGGGCGCCGGGGAGTCGAACGAAGCGAAAGGTTCGGGCTCATGAGCTGCGGAGATCCGCACGAGACGGACTGCAGTGAGGTCCTCGACCATCTGTACGAGTTCCTCGACAGTGAGATGCCGGAAGTCGATCGCGACAAGTTCCGGCACCACATCGAGGAATGCTCGCCGTGCCTGGAGAAGTACGGCCTGGAACAGGCCGTGAAGAAGCTCGTGAAGCGGTGCTGCGGCCATGACGACGTGCCCGCCGACCTGCGCGCCAAGGTCATGGGCCGGCTCGAACTGCTGCGCGCCGGGCGGCCCGTGCCCGACCACGACGTCACCGCCCCGGCCGCAGAGGGCTGAGCCGCCCCGCCGGACCACCGGCCCGCATCACCCGAACGTGCTAATCCTCAGGTCATAAGCCCCGCACCACCGCATTCCGCCCTAGGCTCCCAGCCGGGAAGGCACGGTCGGGGAGGGGCGTGATGGAGGCGGTACCGGCGAGGGCACGCGCCTGTGTGGCCTGCGCCGTCCTGCTCGCCGCGCTCTGCGTGCTGCCGCTGCCGGCGACCCGCGCCCCCTGGTGGGCGCTCGGTCTGCTCGCCGCGCTCTACGCCGGCTGTGAGCACGCCGTACACCGCCGCTTCGACACGACCTTCTATCCCGTGCTGCTCGCGGGGGCGTTCCTGCTGCCCCCGCCGGCCGCCGCGCTCGTCCCGCTGCCCGCCGCGCTGCTCGCCCCGGGCGGCCACCGGCCCGCGTGGGCCCGGCGCGGCTGGCGGGCCGCACGGTCCGCGCTCGCCGTGTGGGCCGCGGCCCGGGTGCACTGGTCCCTCGGCGGCCGGCATGCTGTGGTCACCCCCGACTTCCCCTATGTGCTGCTGCCCGCGGGCGCCGCCGTGCTCGCCTTCTGCCTGGTGCTCACCGTCCTCGACGGCGCACTGCGCGCCGCGGCCGGGCCGGTGCCGCCGCGCCGGGCCTGGCGCGGACTGCTCTCCCGCTCGCTCGCCCCCGTCGCGGTGCACGGACTCGCCGGGCTGATGATGGCCGTGCTGTGGCGCAGCCGGTACGGCCCGGTCGCCGCGCTCCTGGTGCTGCTGCCGATGTGCGTCTCCTGGTGGGTGTTCGCCCAGTACCACCGCGAACGCGCCGCCCACCAGGCCACCATCCGCGCCCTGGTGCAGGCCGTCGACATCAAGGACGGTTACACCCGCGGCCACAGCGAACGCGTCGGCCGCGCCTCCGTGCTGATCGCCCGCGAACTCGGCATGGACGACGACCGCGTCGAGGTGCTGCGCTTCGCCGGCATCCTGCACGACGTCGGCAAGCTCGGGGTGCCCACCCGGCTGCTGCGCAAGGACGGCCCGCTCACCCCCGAGGAGCGACGGGTCATCGAACTGCATCCCGAGTACGGCCATGAGATGGTCCGCGGGATCTCCTTCCTCGGCGAGGCCCGCGCCGCGATCCTGCACCACCACGAGCGCCTCGACGGCAGCGGCTACCCCTACGGCCTGGCCGGCGGCCAGATCCCCGAGTGTGCCCGGGTCGTCGCCGTCGCCGACGCCTTCGACGCCATGACCTCCACCCGCACCTACAGCAGGGCCCGCCCGGTGGAGGCGGCCCTCGCCGAACTGGAGCGCTGCGCGGGCAGCCAGTTCGACCCGCGCATGGTCCGCGCGCTCGTCCGGGCGCTCGACTGCCACGGCTGGCACCCCGCCGTCACCGCCGACGAACCGGCGTACCCGGGCCCGGGCGGCGGGCCCGTCACCGGGGCCTCCCGGTGACCGCGCTGCGGCTCGTGCACGGCGCCGCCGCCCTCGCCGCGGGCGGCGCCCTCGCCGTCACCCTGTGGGGCGGCCTGGCGGAGCCCGGCGTCGCGCTCACCTTCGGCGTGCTCATAGCCGTCGGTGAGCTGGCCCTCCCGCAGGCGCTCCCCTACGTCCGCGCGGGCGGGACCCCCGCCAGCGGCGTCGAGGCGCGCCAGGCCGCACCGCTCGGCACCGCCGGCTCGCTGTCGTACGCCCTGCTCGGCGCCGACGCCGGACACCCCACCCATCACGGCCCCGCCCAGGTCGTCAGCGTCGTGCTCGCCGCCGCCCTGATCGGTGCCGTCCCGCACGTGTGGCGCGGCCGCGGCGACGCCCCGGACCATCTGGCCCGCCGGATCCTCACCGTCGGCTTCGCCGCCGTCTGCTTCCAACCCCTCTCCAACCGGGGGGTGTTCACCTCCTGGAGCGGCCCCGCCTACGCGCTGCTCCTGATCGCCGTGCTCGGCCTGACCGCGCTGTGCGCCGCCGTGCTCGCCGCCGCCCTCGCCCACTGCCGCACCGGCTGGCCGTTCGCCCCGCTGTTGCGCGAGGAACTGCGCGGGCTGCTCGGCATCGGCTCCGCCGTGTGCGCGACCGGCGCCGTCATCGCGCTCGCGGTCGCCGTCGTCGGCCTGTGGGCGCTGCCGGTGTTCTGCCTGCCCCTGCTGCTCACCCAGCTGTCCCTGCGCCGGTACGTGGCCGTCCGTGCCACCTACCGGCAGACCATCGCCTCGCTGGCCCGGGCCACCGAGGTCGCCGGATACACCCCGGCCGGGCACGCCCGCCGGGTGGCCGCGCTGAGCCTCGCCGTGGGGCGGGACCTGGGGCTGACCGGGCCGGAACTGACCGTGCTGGAGTACGCGGCCCTGATGCACGACATCGGCCAGCTCAGCCTGGTCGACCCGGTCCCGGCCGGGGCCACCGCCGGGCTGCCCGTGGCCGAGCAGCGGCGGATCGCCCTGCTCGGCGGGGCCGTCGTACGGCAGACCGGGGTGGACCCGGCCGTCGCCGTCGTGGTGGAGCGGCAGGCCGACCCCTGCGCCGAGCAGCCGCTCGCCGCCCGGATCGTGCGGGCCGTGAACGCCTACGAGGAGAAGACCCGGGACGCCGGTCCGCAGGGGCCGCTGCGGGCGCTGGAGGAGCTGCGGCTCGGCACCGCCGGGCAGTACGCGCCCGAGGTCGTGGAGTCGCTCGCCCGGGTGCTGGCCCAGCCGCGCGGCCGCTCGGGAAGCGGCCCGGAGGGGGCCGCGGGGAGACGTACGGCACTGTCTGACCCGGCCCCCGGCTGGGTAACCCATGGGTAATGAGCGCCTTTCCCACCGTACGTGGTTGGATGCGAGGGAGAGGGTGTCCGGGGGCAGAAGCCAGCCCACTGTGTGATCTGGAACTGGCAGGCGGGAATCGTGAGGATCTTCGGAAAGGGACGGCACCGGCCCTCCGCCTCCTGGCGGCAGGCCACGGACCGCGCGTTCACACTCATCGGCGACGGCCGGTACGAGGACGCGGGCGAGCTGCTGACACGCGCTGCCGACCTGGAACCCTGGCTGTCGGAGTCCTGGTTCAACCTCGCCCTGCTGCACAAGTTCCGGCACGACTGGGAGCAGGCCCGCGCCGCCGGGCTGCGCGCCGTCGCCCTGCTCGAGCGGGAGAGCGGGGCGCCCGACTGGTGGAACGTCGGCATCGCCGCGACCGCGCTCCAGGACTGGCCGCTGGCCCGCCGCGCCTGGCAGGCGTACGGCCTGAAGGTGCCCGGCGGGGCCACCGCCTCCGGCGAGCCGCTCGGCATGGCGCTCGGCAGCGCGGCCGTACGGCTCTCCCCGGAGGGCGAGGCCGAGGTGGTGTGGGGCCGCAGGCTGGACCCGGCCCGGATGGAGGTCCTCTCCATCCCGCTGCCCTCCTCCGGGCGGCGCTGGGGCGAGGTGGTGCTGCACGACGGCGTGCCGCACGGCGAGCGCACCACGTCGGCCGGGCACGCCTACCCGGTCTTCGACGAGATCGAGCTGTGGGCGCCGTCGCCCGTCCCCACCTGGGTGGTGCTGCTGGAGGCGGCGACGGAGGCGGACCGGGACGCGCTGGAGCAGCTGGCGGCCGACGCCGGGTTCGCCGCGGAGGACTGGTCCTCCTCGGTGCGGCTGCTGTGCCGGATGTGTTCCGAGTCCCGGATGCCCTCCGACGAGGGGGAGGGGATCCATCTCGACCCGCACGACCACAGCGAGCCGGGGCATCCGGGGCCGCTGGGGCACCGGACGGACGGGCAGCTGTGGGTGCCGGAGCGGGAGTGCGGGGTGGCCGCGCCGGCCTCGCTGGTCCGGGGCCTGCTGGACGGGTGGGTCGCGGACAGCCCGGACTCCAGGGACTGGCGGGATCTCGAAGAGGTTTGCTGAGCCGACGGCGACCGGCCCCCTTTAGGCTGTAGTCGCAGAATTTTCCAGGCTTGCAGGAAGGCGTACGTCGGTCATGGCTCAGCAGGACACCGATCAGCAGCACGCGGGCGTGCTCCCCGTCGACGACGAGGGCTATGTCGTCGACACGGAGGACTGCGAGGAGCGCGAGACGGCCTGGCGGGAGCGCGGGACCTCGCGGCCCGTCACGGTCGTCGGCAACCCGGTCCTGCACAAGGAGTGCAAGGACGTCACCGAGTTCGGCGAGGAGCTCCAGCAGCTGGTCGCCGACATGTTCGCCAGCCAGCGCACCGCCGAGGGCGTGGGCTTGGCCGCCAACCAGATCGGCGTGGACCTGAAGGTCTTCGTCTACGACTGCCAGGACGACGAGGGCAAGCGGCACGTCGGCGTGGTGTGCAACCCGAAGCTGGTGGACCTCCCCGCCGGGAAGCGGGTCCTGGACGACAGCAACGAGGGCTGCCTGTCCGTGCCGGGCGCCTACGCGCCGCTCGCGCGCCCCGACTATGCCGAGGTGACCGGCCAGGACGAGCGGGGCAACCCGGTCAAGGTCCGCGGCACCGGCTACTTCGCACGGTGTTTGCAGCACGAGACGGACCACCTCTACGGCTACCTGTACATCGACCGGCTGTCCAAGCGGGACCGCAAGGACGCGCTGCGGCAGATGGCCGAGAACGAGCCACGCTACCCCGTGGTCGCCAACGACTAGCGGCCGCGCCGGAGTCGGGGCGTCCGACCGGGGATCACACCCTGGGCGGGCGCCCTTCGCGCGTTCCGGATCGCTCGTCCGTGCGTCGTACAACCGATCCGTTCGGTGCGTCTAGTGACAGTCAACCAGTCACGCAAGGGGGGTTTCTCGGCATGTTGGAGTAGTGAGTGAAGCAAATCCGTTCCCAGGGCGGTCAGTTGTGGTGCTGAATGGAGAGTGCGGGGATACGCAACGGCGCACGCCCGGCACAACCGGAGGGGCGTGTGCTCCTGGCGGCTGAGAGGGGTTTGTTCGTGCAAGCTTTCCCACACAGCACCACAGCGGCACCGACGGCGGTCGTGGTACCGCCCTCACTGGCACTCCCGGTGATCGAATCCGCGTTTCCTCGGCAACTGCACCCGTATTGGCCCCGACTCCAGGAGAACACCCGGCTGTGGCTGCTCGAAAAGCGGCTCATGCCGGCGGACAAGGTGCAGGAATATGCCGACGGACTGTGCTACACGGACCTCATGGCCGGCTACTACACCGGCGCCCGCGACGAGGTCCTGCAGGCCATAGCCGACTACAGCGCATGGTTCTTCGTCTGGGACGACCGCCACGACCGGGACGTCGTCCACGGCCGGGCCGGCGACTGGCGGCGCCTGAGGCACCGGTTGCACGCGGCCCTCGACGCCCCCAGGCACCACCTGCACCATCCGGACCCGCTGGTCTCGGGGTTCGCCGACAGTGTGCTCCGGCTGTACGGCTTCCTGTCGCGCACCTGGAACCAGCGGTTCGCCCGGCACTTCCACGCGGTCATCGAGGCCTACGACCGCGAGTTCCGCAACCGCACCCAAGGACACATACCCGGTGTCGAGGAATACCTCGCCCTGCGCCGGCACACCTTCGCGCACTGGATATGGACCGATCTGCTCGAACCGAGCGCCGGGTGCGAACTTCCGGACGCGATAAGGCACCACCCCGCCTATCGCCGGGCCGCACTGCTGAGCCAGGAATTCGCCGCCTGGTACAACGACCTGTGCTCACTGCCCAAGGAAATAGCGGGCGACGAGGTCCACAACCTCGGAATCTGCCTCATCACCCATGAGGGGCTGAGTCTCGAGGAATCGATCGACGAAATCAGGCGGCGCGTCGAGGACTGCGTCCAGGAATTCCTGGACGTCGAACAGGACGCCCTGCGATTCGCCGACGGTCTCGCCGACGGCACCACCCGCGGAAAGGAACTGAGCGCCGCGGTCCACCGTTGCCTCGGCTATATGCGGAACTGGTTCAGCACCGTCTACTGGTTCCACCACGAGTCCGGCCGGTACATGGTCGACAGCTGGGACGACCGCGCCACACCCCCGTACGTCAGCAACGAAGCGGCAGGTGAGAAATGACCGTCGAGTCTTCCCCGCGGCCCGTGGCCCCCGAGGCCCGCGAGCTGCGCGAACCGCCCCTGGCCCAAGGCGCCGTACCGGGCCTCGGACACGGGCTGAAACTGGTCCGCGACCCGCTCGCCTTCATGTCCGCGCTGCGCGGCCACGGCGACGTCGTACGCCTCAAGCTGGGCCCCAAGACGGTGTACGCCGTCACCACGCCGGAGCTCACCGGCGCCCTCGCCCTCAGCCCCGACTTCAAGATCGACGGGCCGCTGTGGGAGTCCCTGGAGGGGCTGCTCGGCAAGGAGGGCGTGGCCACCGCCAACGGCCCCCGGCACCGCCGTCAGCGCCGCACCATCCAGCCCGCCTTCCGGCTGGATGCGATCCCCGGCTACGGGCCGATCATGGAGGAGGAGGCGCACGGCCTCACCGAGCGCTGGCGGCCCGGCGAGACCATCGACTGCACCTCCGAGTCCTTCCGGGTGGCCGTCCGGATCGCCGCCCGCTGTCTGCTGCGCGGCGAGTACATGGACGAGCGCGCCGAGCGGCTGAGCATCGACCTCGCCACCGTCTTCCGCGGTATGTACCGCAGGATGGTGATCCCCCTCGGACCCCTCTACCGGTTGCCGTTCCCGGCCAACCGTGAATTCAACCGGGCGCTGGCCGATTTGCATCTCCTCGTGGACGAGATCGTCGCCGAGCGGAGGGCATCTGGTCAAAAGCCGGACGATTTGCTGACGGCATTGCTGGAGGCGAAGGACGACAATGGCGACCCCATCGGGGAACAGGAGATCCACGATCAGGTCGTCGCGATACTCACCCCCGGCAGCGAAACCGTGGCGTCCACGATCATGTGGCTGCTCCAGGTCCTCGCGGAACACCCGGAACACGCCGAGAAGGTACGGACCGAGGTCGAATCCGTGACCGGTGGCCGACCGGTCGGATTCGAGCACGTCCGCTCACTCACCCACACCAACAATGTCGTCGTCGAGGCCATGCGGCTCAGGCCGGCCGTATGGATTCTGACGCGCCGCGCGGTGCGCGACACCGTGCTCGGGGACTATCGCATTCCGGCCGGGGCGGACATCGTCTACAGCCCGTACGCCATCCAGCGCGACCCCCGCTCCTACGCCCGCACCCTCGACTTCGACCCGGACCGCTGGCTGCCGGAGCGGGCCGGGGAGGTGCCGAAGTACGCGATGAGCCCGTTCAGCGTGGGCAACCGCAAGTGTCCGAGCGACCACTTCTCGATGACCCAGCTGAGCCTGATCACCGCGGCCGTCTCGGCGAAGTACCGCTTCGAGCAGGCACCCGGGTCGAACGACACCACCCGGGTGGGCATCACCCTGCGCCCGCACGACCTGCGCCTGCGGCCCCTCCCCTGGTAGGCCGCGGCGAGCACACCTGACACCGGCGCGGGTCCGGGCCGCCTGGGGAGCCTGGACCACGCGCCGGCAGGGTGCGCCGGAGCGCCGGCTAGAAGTCCTCGTCCAGGTCGACGGTGCCCTCCACCGCCACCTGGTACGCCGACGGACGGCGCTCGAAGAAGTTGGTCAGCTCCTGGACGCCCTGGAGCTCCATGAAGGAGAAGGGGTTCTCGGAGCCGTACACCGGGGCGAAGCCGAGCCGGGACAGCCGCTGGTCGGCGACGCACTCGAGGTACTGCCGCATCGAGTCGGTGTTCATCCCGGGCAGCCCGTCACCGCACAGGTCGCGGGCGAACTGGAGCTCCGCCTCGACGGCCTCCCGCAGCATGTCCGTCACCTGCTGCTGGAGCTGGTCGTCGAAGAGCTCGGGCTCCTCCTTGCGGACGGTGTCGACCACGTCGAAGGCGAAGGACATGTGCATCGTCTCGTCGCGGAACACCCAGTTGGTGCCGGTGGCCAGACCGTGCAGCAGACCCCGGCTGCGGAACCAGTAGACGTACGCGAAGGCGCCGTAGAAGAACAGGCCCTCGATGCACGCGGCGAAGCAGATCAGGTTCAGCAGGAAGCGCCGGCGGTCCGCCTTGGTCTCCAGCCGGTCCAGGTTGTCGACCGAGTCCATCCAGCGGAAGCAGAACTGCGCCTTCTCGCGGATCGACGGGATGTTCTCCACGGCCGCGAAGGCGGCGGCCCGGTCGTCCGGGTCGGGCAGATAGGTGTCGAGCAGCGTCAGATAGAACTGGACGTGCACGGCCTCCTCGAACAGCTGGCGCGACAGGTACAGGCGCGCCTCCGGGGAGTTGATGTGCTTGTACAGCGTCAGGACCAGGTTGTTCGCGACGATCGAGTCGCCCGTCGCGAAGAAGGCGACCAGCCGGCCGATGAGGTGCTGCTCCTCCGGCGTGAGCTTCGCCAGGTCGGCCACGTCCGAGTGGAGGTCGACCTCCTCGACGGTCCAGGTGTTCTTGATGGCGTCCCGGTAGCGCTCGTAGAAGTCCGGGTAGCGCATGGGACGCAGGGTCAGTTCGAAGCCCGGGTCGAGCAGGTTCGTGTTTCGGGTCGTCATTACTGGCAGGCCTCGCAGGACTCGGGGTTCTCAAGGGAGCAGGCGACGGCGTCGGGGTCGGCCGCCTGCTGCACGGGGATGGCGGTCTGTGCCTGGGCCGCGCGGGCGATCCGGGTCGCCGGGCGCGAGCGCAGGTAGTACGTGGTCTTCAGCCCGGACTTCCAGGCGTAGGCGTACATCGAGGAGAGCTTGCCGATGGTCGGCGTCTCCATGAACAGGTTCAGGGACTGCGCCTGGTCCAGGAACGGGGTGCGGGCGGCGGCCATGTCGATCAGGCCGCGCTGCGGGATCTCCCAGGCCGTGCGGTACAGCCGGCGCACCTCCTCCGGGATCCACACGAAGTCCTGCACCGAGCCGTTGCTGTCCCGCAGCGCCTCCCGGGTGCGCGCGTCCCACACGCCCAGGTCCTTGAGGTCCTGCACCAGGTAGGAGTTGACCTGGAGGAACTCACCGGACAGCGTCTCGCGCTTGAACAGATTGGACACCTGCGGCTCGATGCACTCGTAGACGCCCGCGATGGAGGCGATGGTGGCGGTCGGCGCGATCGCGAGGAGCAGCGAGTTGCGCATGCCGACGGCGGCGATCCGGGCCCGCAGCGCCGCCCAGCGCTCCGGCCAGGTCAACTCCACGTCGTAGTGGTCCGGGTGCAGCACGCCCTGCGCGGTACGGGTCTTCTCCCAGGCCGGCAGCGGGCCGTTGCGCTCGGCGAGGTCGGCGGAGGCCTCGTACGCGGCGAGCATGATGCGCTCGGCGATCCGGGTGGAGAGCGCCTTGGCCTCGGGCGAGTCGAAGGGCAGCCGCAGCTTGAAGAAGACGTCCTGGAGGCCCATCGCGCCCAGGCCGACCGGACGCCACTTGGCGTTCGACCGCCCCGCCTGCTCGGTCGGGTAGAAGTTGATGTCCACGACCCGGTCGAGGAAGGTGACGGCCGTGCGGACCGTCTCGTCCAGCCGCTCCCAGTCGATGTCCCCGTCGCGCACGAAGGCGCCGAGGTTGACCGACCCCAGGTTGCAGACCGCCGTCTCGCCGTCGTCGGTGACCTCCAGGATCTCCGTGCAGAGGTTGGAGGAGTGCACGACATGGCCCGGCAGGGCGGTCTGGTTGGCGGTGCGGTTGGCGGCGTCCTTGAAGGTCATCCAGCCGTTGCCGGTCTGCGCGAGGGTGCGCATCATCCGGCCGTACAGCTCACGGGCCGGGATGCTCTTCTTCGCCAGACCCGCCTGCTCGGCCTTGCGGTAGGCGGCGTCGAAGTCGGCGCCCCACAGGTCGACCAGCTCGGGCACGTCCGCCGGGGAGAACAGCGACCACTGCTCGTCGGCGTTGACCCGGCGCATGAACTCGTCCGGGATCCAGTGCGCGAGGTTCAGGTTGTGCGTACGGCGGGCGTCCTCACCGGTGTTGTCCCGCAGCTCCAGGAACTCCTCGATGTCGGAGTGCCAGGTCTCCAGGTAGACGGCGGCGGCACCCTTGCGCCGGCCGCCCTGGTTCACCGCGGCGACCGAGGCGTCCAGGGTCTTCAGGAACGGCACGATGCCGTTGGAGTGCCCGTTGGTGCCCCGGATCAGCGAGCCGCGGGACCGGATCCGGGAGTACGACAGACCGATGCCGCCGGCGTGCTTCGAGAGCCGGGCGACCTGGTGGTAGCGGTCGTAGATGGAGTCCAGCTCGTCCAGCGGGGAGTCCAGCAGATAGCAGGACGACATCTGCGGGTGCCGGGTGCCGGAGTTGAACAGGGTGGGGGAGGAGGGCAGGTAGTCGAGGCGGCTCATGAGCTTGTAGAGCGCGGCGACCTCGTCCACCGAGCGGACGGTGTCGTCCTCGGCCAGCCCGCTCGCCACCCGCAGCATGAAGAACTGGGGCGTCTCGATCACCTTGCGGGTGATCGGGTGCCGCAGCAGATAGCGGCTGTGCAGGGTGCGCAGGCCGAAGTAGCCGAAGCGGTCGTCGGCGTCCCGGTCGACCAGCGCGTCCAGCCGCTCGGCGTGCTGCGCGACGAACGCGGCGGTGCGGTCGGCGACGAGGCCCTCGCGGTGGCCGACGGCGACCGACTCGGTGAACGAGGTCACGCCCTGCGAGGCGGCCTCGTCCCGGATGGTGAGGGTGAGCAGCCGGGCGGCCAGCCTGGAGTAGGCGGGGTCCTCGGAGATGAGGCCGGCGGCCGCCTCCGTGGCCAGCTCGCGCAGCTCCGCCTCGTCGGCCCGCGCGGAGCGGCCGCGCAGCGCGGCGGCGGCGACCCGGCCCGGGTCGGCGTCGGGGAGGTCGGCGGTCAGCTCGGTCAGGGTCCGCAGCAGCGCGGTACCGGGACCGTCGGTCTCCGGTCCGCTCGCTGAAGCCGGATCTGCTGGCGCGATGGTCACGTGGGGCTCTCCCTCGCTCGGCACGGGGGCCCGGCGGAGGGCAGGGGGCAGCCACGAGCGCGCACGGCGTCGCGTCCACCGGCCCACTCCACGAGGCCCGGACGTCTCAGGGCACCCGGACCGGACGGCCGGGCGCGCTGTCGGCAGGTCCTCGGACTGGAACAGGCGTGCGGACACACGCAAGTACACCGTTGCGGGACAGTTCCGGATTCGCACCGGATTCCCCTGCGGCGACAGCGAGCATGAGCATACATCTAGTGCCGGGGTGCGGTGTCACCCCCAGATGTTGTGTCGCACCGGTGCCGGAGCGTCAACTCCTGGGCCGGCCGGGCGATGTCGGGCCGCTCCGGCGGCGGATTCCGGTCCCGGGTACGGCAACGGGCCGCCGGATGCGCTCCGGCGGCCCGTCGTACGACGCGCTCAGTGACCGGCGCCCGCGGTGGCCGGCGGGAGCTCCGCCTGGACGCCCGGGTCACCGGCGTCGGCCGTGTAGTCCTCGGGGCTGGTCTCGTCGACGCCCTCGGGGGCCTTCAGGGCCTTCAGGACGAGGGTCAGGACCACGGTGACCGCGGCGTTGAGCAGGAACGCCGTGAGGCCGATGTAGCCGATCTGGCCGATGCCGGGGATCTCCTTGGCCGAGCCGCCGAAGTGCGCCTGGGTCGGCGAGGCGACACCGTACGCGGCGACCGTGCCGTACACCATGCCGACCGCCCAGCCGGCCAGCAGCGCCCAGCGGTGGAACCAGCGGGTGAACAGGCCGCCGACCATCGCCGGGAAGGTCTGCACGATCCAGATGCCGCCCAGCAGCTGGAAGTTGATGGCGACCGTCTTGTCCATGGTCAGGACGAAGACCAGCGCGCCCACCTTCACCAGCAGGGACACCAGCTTGGAGACCCGGGTCTCCTGCGCCGGCGTGGCGTCCGGCTTGATGAAGTCCTTGTAGATGTTGCGGGTGAAGAGGTTGGCGGCCGCGATGGACATGATGGCCGCCGGGACCAGCGCGCCGATGCCGATCGCCGCGAAGGCGACGCCCGTGAACCAGTCCGGGAACATGTCCTCGAACAGCTGCGGGATCGCCAGCTGGCCGTTGGTGACCTTCACCCCGGCCGCGATCGCCATGAAGCCCAGCAGCGCCAGGAAGGCCAGCATCAGGGAGTACAGCGGCAGGATCGCGGTGTTGCGGCGGATCACGTCACGGCTCTTGGAGGAGAGCGTCGCGGTGACCGAGTGCGGATACATGAACAGGGCCAGGGCGGAGCCGAACGCCAGCGTGGCGTACGTCCACTGGCCCGCCTCCGGCGGGGCGATGGCGCCGCGCGGCTTGCCGGTGGCCGGGTTGACCTGGCTGAGCGCGTGGGTCGCCTTGGCGAAGACGTCGTCGAACCCGCCCAGCTTGATCGGGATGTAGATGATCGCCACCGCGATGACGATGTAGATCAGCGTGTCCTTGACGAACGAGATCAGCGCGGGCGCCCGCAGACCGGAGGAGTAGGTGTAGGCCGCCAGCACACCGAAGGCGATCAGCAGCGGCAGGTCCTTCACGAACCAGTTGGTGTTCTCGCCGCCGCCGATGCCCATCACGTCCAGCACCGCCTGGATGCCCACCAGCTGGAGCGCGATGTACGGCATGGTCGCCAGGATGCCGGTGACCGCCACCGCGAGCGACAGGCCCTTGGAACCGAACCGGCCGCGCACGAAGTCCGAGGTGGTGACATAGCCGTGGCGATGCGAGACCGACCACAGGCGCGGCAGGAAGGTGAAGATCAGCGGGTAGACGATGACCGTGTACGGCACCGCGAAGAAGCCGGACGCGCCCGCCGCGTAGACCGCCGCCGGTACGGCGACGAAGGTGTACGCGGTGTAGATGTCACCGCCGAGCAGGAACCAGGTGATCCAGGTGCCGAACGACCGGCCGCCGAGGCCCCACTCGTCCAGGGACTGCTCGTTCTCGGCCCGCCGCCAGCGCGAGGCCAGGAAGCCCATGACCGTGACGGCCAGGAAGAAGAAGATGAAGACGCCGAGCGCGACTCCGTTGACGCCGTCCTTCACTTCGCCGCACCACCCTTCTGGGCGGCACGGGCGCGCTGGTCACGCTGCCACAGCTTGTACGCCGCGATGGTGAGCACCGAGGCGATCGGCACCCAGAGCATCTGGTACCAGTAGAAGAACGGGATCCCGATGAGCGTGGGGTCCGTCTTGGCGTACGAGCCGACCCACAGCATCGCCACGAAGGGCGCGACGAGACACAGGCCGATGACCACCCGGACCGGTGTGACGACCGGTGGACTCACTTCTGGTGTTTCTGGCATGCGCTCCGTCCCCTCGTTGATCACCGCGTGATGCGCGGCAATCTAGGTGACGGGATCACGTCAGTGGAAGACCTCGTCCGCATATCGGCACGCCGACTTCGGCGGAGGCCTCCGGAGGCTTCCCCTCCTGTTCGGCCCCTATTCCGCCGGGCGCTTGAGCCGTGCGACGAACTTGTACCGATCGCCCCGGTACACGGACCGCACCCACTCCACCGGCTGGCCCTCGCGGTCGCGCGAGTGCCGGGAGAGCAGCAGCATCGGCAGCCCCACGTCGGTGCCGAGCAGGCCCGCCTCGCGCGGGGTGGCCAGCGAGGTCTCGATGGTCTCCTCGGCCTCGGCGAGGTGGACGTCGTAGACCTCGGCGAGCGCGGTGTACAGCGAGGTGTACTTCACCAGCGAGCGGCGCAGGGCGGGGAAGCGCTTGGCGCTCAGATGGGTGGTCTCGATGGCCATCGGCTCGCCGTTGGCCATGCGCAGCCGCTCGATGCGCAGGACGCGCCCGCCGGCGGTGATGTCGAGCAGCTCGGCGAGCCGGTCGTCGGCCGTGATGTACCCGATGTCCAGCAGCTGCGAGGTCGGCTCCAGGCCCTGGGCGCGCATGTCCTCGGTGTAGGAGGTGAGCTGGAGCGCCTGGGAGACCTTGGGCTTGGCGACGAAGGTGCCCTTGCCCTGGATCCGCTCCAGCCGGCCCTCCACCACCAGCTCCTGAAGGGCCTGCCGGACGGTGGTGCGGGAGGTGTCGAACTCGGCCGCCAGCGTGCGCTCGGGCGGCACCGGGGTGCCCGGTGCCTGCGTCTCCGTCATGTCGAGGAGATGCTTCTTCAAGCGGTAGTACTTGGGCACGCGCGCGGTACGGACGGTTGTCCCGGCCTCGTTCTCCGCACTGCTGACGTCGGTGCTCATGCTCTGCCTTCCCGGCTCCGAATGCCGAAAGCGACCGACATCCCATCGGCCCCGCTCACATCGTGGCACGGCTTACGGTCACACGACTCCACCCGGCCGCCCAGTGATCCCCTCTATATACCGCCCGGACCCGGGCTGGTCTAGGCCACAGAGGAGGAGCCGCGCGCCCCGCGGTCCTAGATGCCCTGCCACTCCGGCTTGTTCGCGTACGTGTGGCGGAAGTAGTCCGCCAGCTTCAGCTTGCCCGCCGCGGCCTCGTCCACGACCACCGTGGCGTGCGGGTGCAGCTGGAGCGCCGACGCCGGGCACACCGCGGCCACCGGCCCCTCGACCGTCGCCGCGACCGCGTCCGCCTTGCCCTCGCCGGTCGCCAGCAGCACCAGGTGCCGGGCCTCCAGGATGGTGCCGATGCCCTGGGTGATCACATGGTGCGGGACCTGTGTGATGTCGCCCTCGAAGAAGCGGGCGTTGTCCACCCGGGTCTGCTCGGTCAGCGTCTTGATCCGGGTCCGCGAGGCGAGCGAGGAGCAGGGCTCGTTGAAGCCGATGTGCCCGTCGGTGCCGATGCCGAGCAGCTGGAGGTCCACCCCGCCGGCCTCGGCCAGCGCCCGGTCGTACGCCTCGCACGCCGCCTGGACGTCCTCCGCCGTGCCGTCCGGCCCGAGGAAGGCGTCCATGCCTATGCCGAGCGGTTCCAGCACCTCGCGGCGGAGCACCGAGCGGTAGGACTCGGGGTGGTCGGCGGGCAGCCCGACGTACTCGTCGAGCTGGGCGATCCGGGCCTGCGCGGTGTCCACGGCGCCGGCCCGCACCTTCGCGGTCAGGGCCTGGTAGACGGGCAGCGGGGTGGAGCCGGTGGCCACCCCGAGCAGGGCGTCCGGCTTGCGTCGCAGCAGCTGCGCCATGGCCTCGGCGATCAGTTCGCCGCCCGCCGCGGCGTCCGGAACGATGACAACTTCCACGCTGGGCCTGCCGTTCTGAAGTGGGCTCGTGCGTCTATGTGGTTTAGACCAATCTAACAGAGTCGGTGTCGCCGGGCGTGCCCTACGGAGCTTCTTCCCGCTGCCCGCGATCCCGTGTGCCGCTTGGGTCCCGGCCGCCCCGCACATTTCTCTAGCGGCCGCTATAAAATGTGCCCATGATGCAGGGGCAGGACACGACGACGCGGACCGGGACGGGGTCCGGCAGGCGCGGCCGGCCGCGCTCCTTCGACCGGGCCGAAGCCCTGGACAAGGCGCTCATGGCCTTCTGGCGGCACGGCTACGAGGCGACCTCCGTCTCCGACCTCACCCGGATCATGGGCATCGGCACCCCCAGCCTCTACGCGGCCTTCGGGGACAAGCGGACCCTGTTCGAAGAGGTGGTCCGCGTCTACTGCGAGACCTACGGGGCCTTCGGCCGCCGCGCCCTCGCCGAGGAACCCACCGCCCGGGCGGCCCTCGCCCGCATCCTGCGTGAGGCCGCCGCCGAGTACACCGACCCGGCCCACCCGTACGGCTGTCTCGTCGCGCACGCGGCCACCAACTGCACCAGCCCCGAGGTGGCGCGGCTGCTGCGGGACCGGCGCAACGCCGGCATCGCCACCCTCGCCTTCCGGATCCGCGCGGACATCGCGGCCGGGGTGCTCCCCGCCGGCACCGACGCCACCGCCCTCGCGCGGCACTCCGGCGCGGTGCTCCAGGGCATGTCCCAGCAGGCGCGCGACGGGGCGAGCCGGGCGGAACTGGAGGCACTCGCGGAATTTGCCATGACTGTATGGCCCCATAGTTGACTTTGCCGGGTAGGCTTCGTGGCATCGAGTGCCAGCTGCCGCGCCGCATGCCGCGCGGAGCGGTGCCCGCACGGGCGACGGAGCCTGTACGGGCATGGACACGCCCCATTGGTCCAGTCCACAATCGAAGACGCACCAGCGCAGACACCCGATGCCAAGCGGCATCGGCCACATGCACGATCGACCACGCACAAGCCTCCGCCCTCCCCGCACAGGAAGGCGGATCGAGGAACCGGCGCTCTCTGCCCTGACTGCCCCGGCTCCTCGGCCTTCGGCCGACCGGGACCGCACACCCCACGGCCGATGATGCTCCGGGCTGCGGTGCCGGGAGGGTTGAGGGTCCCTTCCAGGCGCCGCGGCCCGCGGGTGTTTTTTCGGACACCGGCGACCCCCCGGGTACGCTCGCAGCGTGCCCTCCATGAACGAACTGGTCCGCCAGCACACCGCCCTCGACGACTCCGACCTCGAGTGGCTGCATCTGCTGGTCTCGGAGTGGCAGCTCCTCTCCGACCTCTCCTTCGCCGACCTGGTGCTCTGGGTGCCGACCCGGGACGGCACCCGGTACGTCTCGGTCGCCCAGATGCGGCCGAACACCGGCCCCACCTCCTACCAGGACGACATGGTCGGCCACCTCGTCCCGCGCGGCCGCCGGCCCATGCTGGACGCGGCGCTGGACGAGGGACGGATCGTGCGCGAGGGCGACCCGGAGTGGCGCGAGGAGGTCCCGGTACGGGTCGAGTCCATCCCCGTACGGCGGGACGGCCGCGTTCTCGGCGTGATCGCCCGCAACACCAACCTGCTCACCGTCCGCACCCCGAGCCGGCTGGAGCTGACCTATCTCCAGAGCGCCTCGGACCTCGCGCAGATGATCGCGGCCGGTTCCTTCCCCTTCCCCGACCAGCAGGTCGACATGGACGCCTCGCCGCGCGTCGGCGACGGCCTGATCCGGCTCGACGCGGACGGCATCGTCCAGTACGCCTCCCCGAACGCGCTCTCCGCCTACCACCGCCTCGGCCTGGCCGCCGACCTGGTCGGCCACCACCTCGGGCGGACCACCGCGGAACTCGCCCCGACCCGGGGCCCGGTGGACGAGGCGCTCGCCAAGGTGGCCAGCGGCTGGGCCCCGCGCGAGTTCGAGATCGAGGCCAACGACGGGGTCATCCAGTTCCGGGCCATCCCGCTCAAGCCCAAGGGCGTGCGCATCGGTTCGCTGGTGCTGTGCCGTGACGTCACCGAACTGCGGCGCCGCGAACGCGAGTTGATCACCAAGGACGCCACCATCCGGGAGATCCACCACCGGGTGAAGAACAACCTCCAGACGGTCGCCGCGCTGCTGCGGCTCCAGGCCCGCCGGATCGGCTCCGAGCGCGGCCGGGAGGCCCTGGAGGAGGCCGTCCGCCGGGTCGGCTCGATCGCGATCGTGCATGAGACGCTGTCCCAGAACCTGGACGAGCGGGTGGAGTTCGACGACATCGCCGACCGGGTGCTCGCGATGGTCGCCGAGATCTCCCCGGGCAAGGTGGCCGGCCGGCGCACCGGCCGGTTCGGGATACTCGACGCCGAGGTCGCCACTCCGCTGTCGATGGTGCTCACCGAGATCCTCCAGAACGCGCTGGAGCACGGCTTCCGCGAGGGCGACACCGGCACGGTCGAGGTCTCCGCGGTGCGCGGCGGTACGACGAAGGAGGCCCGCCTCCTGGTCACGGTCCAGGACGACGGGGTCGGCCTGCCCGAGGGCTTCGACCCGCACAGCTCGGGCAACCTGGGCCTCCAGATCGTCCGGACCCTGGTCGAGGGGGAGCTGGGCGGCGCCTTCGACATGGTCCCGGGGCCGGAGCGCGGCACCCGGGTGATCCTGGACATCCCGGTGCGGGCACAGAAGTAGACGCGGAGCCTGCTGGCGTTACGGCAGCGGGTGTGCGCGGACAGCAAAAAGCCCCGGACCGCCATGGGTTCGGGGCTCGTGCTCGTTGCTGCTCTGCTGTGAGCGCATCGGGGGATACTGCGCGCTGCGGCTCGGGGGCGGGAGATGCGTGCGTGCTGCACGCGCCGCCAAGCTCAGGCTGTCAGCAGGGGTGGGTATGTCAGGCGGAGGCCTGACGGGCCCGGTTGCGGGCGGCACGGCGCTTCATGGCGCGGCGCTCGTCCTCGCTGAGACCACCCCAGACGCCGGAGTCCTGACCGGACTCGAGCGCCCACTGCAGACACTGCTCGATCACCGGGCAGCGACGGCAGACGGCCTTGGCTTCCTCGATCTGCAGCAGCGCAGGACCGGTGTTGCCGATGGGGAAGAAGAGCTCGGGGTCTTCCTCGCGGCAAACGGCGTTGTGACGCCAGTCCATGGCTGCTACCTCTCCTTGATTTCTCTGAGCGTAAGAGGTTACGCACAGGTTGCTTGTGAATGTGAACGCTTTCACGAATCCCTCAACAAGTGAAGGGCCTACCGCCGAGTCGTCCCCGGCGTGGTCCTTGGTTTGAAGAGGGGTTCTGGTGATCAGTGGAGGCCGGTCTTGCGGGCCGTCCCGATCGCCACGTAGAGACTCGCAAACCTCAGCGGCGGATACAACCCCTTCCGAAAGATTTTTTTTGATTCCTCGGTGTCGACTAGGTCACAGCCGTACTTCCATGGGGTGGATCCTGGCCTAAACGTTCGAGTGAAAGGACTTTGGCCCGTTCCGCTCACACAATCACACGCAGTGCATGGCGTACGCCTGTGAACGTCACGCTCGTACGCAGGCCGAGGTGGTCGCCGTCCATCTGGAGGGGCAGGGGGACCTTCGAATGCAAGGTGAACCGGTCCAGATCGTGCAGGGACACCGCATGCCTGCCCTGGGGTCCGCGCTCGGGGGACGAAGTGAGCAACTGGGTGCCATACCGGGCAACCGCGGCCGTCGACAGGCGGCGCAGACCGAGCACATCGATGCCCGTGTCGAACGACGCCTTAGGCGATGTGTACATAGGGCGATTGCCGAAATACGTCCAGGGGGACGTGTTCGAGACTATGGCCACCACAAGATCGGTGACCGGGTCCTCGCCGGGCTGCTCCAGGGTGATCGCACCGTGCCGGCGATTCGGCTCGCCGAGGAACTGCCGGATCACCTGGCGCACGTACAGCGCGTGGGTGGACTTCTTTCCGCGCTCGCGCTGCTGCTCGACCCGGCCGACCACTCCGGCGTCGAAGCCCAGCCCGGCGTTGAAGGTGAACCAGCGGTCCGGGACCGCCTCGTCCTCGGTGCCGGGCGTGCCCGAGGTCAGGCCGAGCCCGACGAGCCGCTCCCGGCCCTCGCGCAGCGCGTCCAGCAGGGCGCCGGTGGCCTCGACGGGGTCGTTGGGCAGCCCCAGGGCGCGGGCGAAGACATTGGTGGAGCCGCCGGGGACCACTGCGAGGCCGGGCAGGCGCTCCGGGGCGGGACCCGCGTGCAGCAGACCGTTGACGACCTCGTTGACCGTGCCGTCGCCGCCGAGGGCCACCACCATGTCGATGTCGTCGCTCTCCGCTGCCTGCCGGCCCAGGTCGCGCGCATGGCCGCGGTACTCGGTGGTGACGACCTCCAGCTTCACCTCGCTGGCCAGGGCGTGGATCAGCACGTCACGCCTGCGTGCGCTTGTGGTGGTAGCCGCCGGATTGACCACGAGAAGTGCACGCATGGAGGGCAGCGTACCTACTGGGGGGTACCGGGCCCATATCGAGGTAGGGAACAGGTAAGAGGGGCGGTGGGACAGAGGGGGGTGAACCCGCCCCGTTACCCTGCTGGGGTGAGCAGTGAGCAGAACCCCGCCGCAGAGTCCGCCGCCGAACCCCGCCCGCGTCGGCTGACCTACGCCGCCCTGCTGGCCGGCCTGGAGGGCCTCGCGCTGGTCGCGGGCGGTCTGTGGGTGCTCGTCCGCGGGTTCACCGGCGCCCCCGACGACCGTCAGCAGGCCGTCACCCTGGGGGTCACGCTGGTCGTGCTCGCCCTGCTGCCGCTGCTCGCCGCGCGCGGGCTGCTGCTGCGCCGCGGCTGGAGCCGCGGCCCCGCGGTGATCACCCAGATCATGGCGCTGCCGCTGGCCTACAACCTGCTCCAGACCGACGGTGTGACCATCCCGGTCGGCATCGTCCTCGCGGCGGTCGCCGTGACGGCGCTGGTGCTCCTCGTCAACGGCGAGACGACCCGGGCCCTGGGCATCAAGGGACCGGGCCGCGCCGAGTAGCGCCTACTCCTCCACGAGCAGCTTCTCCCGCAGCTGGGCCAGGGTGCGGGCCAGCAGCCGGGAGACGTGCATCTGGGAGATGCCGACCTCCTGCGCGATCTGCGACTGGGTCATGTTGCCGAAGAAGCGCAGCAGCAGGATCCGCTTCTCCCGGGGCGGCAGGTCCTCCAGGAGCGGCTTGAGCGACTCCCGGTACTCCACCCCCTCCAGCGCCTCGTCCTCGGCGCCCAGGGTGTCGGCGACCGCCGGGGACTCGTCGTCGGTGTCGGGGACGTCCAGGGACAGCGTGGAATACGCGTTGGCGGACTCCAGGCCCTCCAGGACCTCCTCCTCGGAGATGGCCAGCTTCTCGGCCAGCTCGTGCACCGTGGGGGAGCGGCCGTGCAGCTGGGACAGCTCGGCCGTGGCCGTGGTCAGGGACAGCCGCAGCTCCTGGAGCCGGCGCGGCACCCGCACCGCCCAGCCCTTGTCGCGGAAGTGCCGCTTGATCTCGCCGACGACGGTCGGGGTGGCGTAGGTGGAGAACTCCACGCCGCGCTCCGGGTCGAACCGGTCGACGGACTTGATCAGACCGATCGTGGCGACCTGGGTGAGGTCGTCCAGCGGCTCGCCGCGGTTGCGGAAGCGGCGCGCCAGGTGCTCCACCAGCGGCAGGTGCATCCGGACGAGCTGGTTGCGCAGCTCGGCGTACTCCGGGCTGCCGTCCCTCAGCTTGCGCAGCTCGACGAACATGGCCCGCGCCCCGGTGCGGTCGTGGGGGTCGTGCGGTACGGCGTGCTGTACCGCCTGCACCGCCTCCGCGCCCAGCGCCTCGTCCTCGGCGTACCGCTCGTGCTCGCTCATCGTCCCGCCCGTAGCCCTTCCCCGAGCCCTCGCCCCCGCGCGGGGTCCCTCCGCGGGTGTGCCCTGCACGGAACCGTCGTCGCCGGGCCGCGCGGAGTGCTCCTCCGGGTGCGGTCTGGCCTGCTCGGGGATGCCGTCGATGCCGTCCGCCATACGCCGGGAACCGTCCCGGGGGCTCGCCCCGGGGGTCTCGGCGGACCGGGGGGCACCCCCGTCCCCGGTCGGCAGCTCCCGCGTGCCGCGCTCTTCGTCCCGCACCGGACCGTCCCCGTTCCTCACGCCGGGCCGGGGCCCGCGCCGCGCTGTTTGTAGAGGCTGATCGACACGGTCTTGTCCTCGTCCACGGCGGACGAGACCTTGCCCGCGAGGGCCGAGAGGACGGTCCAGGCGAAGGTGTCCCGCGAGGGGGCGTGGCCGTCCGTGGTCGGCGCCGACACGGTCACCTCCAGGGAGTCGTCCACCAGCCGGAAGACACAGCTGAGCACCGAGCCGGGCACGGCCTGTTGCAGCAGGATCGCGCACGCCTCGTCGACGGCGATGCGCAGATCCTCGATCTCGTCCAGGGTGAAGTCCAAGCGGGCCGCGAGACCGGCCGTGGCCGTCCGCAGCACCGACAGGTAGGCACCCGCAGCCGGCAGCCGGACTTCCACGAAGTCCTGGTTCGCCGCGGGCTCGCCTGCGATCTGGGACACCCTCACCTCCATGGTGGTACAAGCTTTACGGGGCCGAGGGTCATCCCCCGGGAAACCGCGTACGTGGTCGCGCGGCACGCTATCGCGCTCCGGACGTCCCTGTCCCCGGGACCCCAACCCCCTGGCGTCACTCACAGTAAAGCTGTGGATACGCTCCGTGTCTAGAGGGTATGCGGGCCCAAATGGGAAGAGCGCGCGCCGGGTTGACGTACCCAGGCGTTACACGCTCGAACCGTCGGCCGGCCGCCGCCCTCTGAAGTGTCACACGAGCAGGCCTCAGACGAGAACGTGGTCCACGAAGCACCACCGCCAGTCCTCGCCGGGTTCGAAGGTCCGCATCACCGGGTGACCGGACGTCTCGTGGTGATCCGTGGCGTGCCGTCCCGGGGAGGAGTCGCAGCAGCCGACGTGGCCGCAGGTCAGGCAGAGCCGCAGCTGCACCGGGTGCGTGCCGTTGCGCGCGCACTCCGGACAGGTCGGGTGCAGCGGCTCCGGCTCGGGGTGCGGCAGCGCGTCGACGTGCGTGCACTGTTTCATGATTGCCAGATTACGTCGGGCGTGCGGGTGACCGCGCGGAAAAAGAGGGCGGGCGAGGATCATGGACGTGATGCCGCTGCTGTTGCTGGTGGCGGGCAGTGCGGCGGTCGCCGGGGCGGCCCGGCGCACCCCGTTGCCGGCGCCGCTGCTGCTGGTGGCGGCCGGGCTGCTGGTGTCCTACCTCCCGGGGGTCCCGCACTACACCCTGGACCCCGAGATCGTCCTCCCGCTGGTGCTGCCGCCCCTGCTGTACAAGGAGGGCACCGAGAGTTCGTACCTCGACCTGCGGGCCCAGCTGCGGCCGGTGGCGCTGCTGTCGATCGGGTACGTCCTCTTCGCGACCCTCGCCGTCGGCTGGGCCGCCTATGTCGTCGTACCGGGGCTGCCGCTGCCCGCCGCGCTGGTGCTGGGCGCGGTGGTGGCGCCGACGGACGCGGTCGCGGCCGCGGCGATCGCGCGCCGGGTCGGCCTGCCGTCCCGGATCACGACCATCCTCCAGGGCGAGTCGCTGCTCAACGACGCCACCGCGATCACCGCCTACAAGGTGGCCCTCGGCGCCGCGCTCGGCGAGGGCGCCACCTGGGCGGGCGGCATCCGCGAGTTCCTGCTGGCGGCGGTCGGCGGGGTCGCCGTCGGGCTGGTGCTCATGGTGCCGATCCACTGGCTGCGCACGCGACTGAAGGAGGCGCTGCTCCAGAACACCCTGTCGCTGCTCATCCCGTTCGTCGCCTACGGGGTGGCCGAGCAGTTCCACGGCTCCGGTGTGCTCGCGGTCGTCGTGGTCGCCGTCTATCTCGGGCACCGCGCGTGGGAGGTCGACTTCGCCACCCGGCTCCAGGAGGACGCCGTGTGGCGGATGGTCGCCTTCCTGCTGGAGTCGGCGGTCTTCGCCCTGATCGGTCTGCAACTGCCCCTGGTCCTCAAGGGGCTTGGCGCGTACCGGGGCACCGACGCCCTCGGTTACGCGGTCGTCGTCTTCCTGGTCGTCGTCGCGGCCCGGTTCGTGTGGGTCTACCCGGCCACCTTTCTGCCGCGTCTGCTCTTCCCCCGGATCCGGGAACGCGAGGACAACCCCACCTGGCGGGCGCCGATCGTCACCTCATGGGCCGCGATGCGCGGGGTGGTGTCGCTCGCCATCGCCTTCTCGATCCCGCTCACGGTGCACGGCGGCGGCCCCTTCCCGCAGCGGAACCTGATTCTCTTCCTGACGTTCGCCACGGTCATCGGCACCCTGGTCGTCCAGGGCCTGACCCTCGCGCCGCTGATCCGCCTGATGCGGTTCCCCGGCCGGGACCGGCAGGCCGAGACGCTCGCCGAGGCCAACGCCCAGGCGCAGGCCTCCCGGGCCGCCGAGAGCCGCCTGGACGACCTCCTCGCCGACGACCGCAACGCCCTGCCGCCGCCGCTCGCCGACCGCCTCCGCCAGGTCCTGGAGCGCCGCCGCAACTCCGTCTGGGAACGCCTCGGGCAGACCAACCCCGTCACGGGCGAGTCCGTCGACGACACCTACCGCCGGCTGTCCCGCGAGATGATCAGTGCCGAGCGGGAGGTCTTCGTCAAGCTCCGCGACCACCGCTATCTGGACGACGAGATGCTGCGCGTCCTGCTCCGCCGGCTGGACCTCGAGGAGGCGGCCGCCTACCGGGAGGCCGGCTGACCCCGGTCAGGCCGGCTGGCCCGGGTCAGCCGGCGGGAAGGGGCGGCCCGTCACGACCGCCGCGACGGCCGTCCCGCGCGGGAAGGCGCCTTCCTCGGCGAGGGTGGTGAGTCCGAGGAGCAACTTGGCGACATAGAGACGTTCGACGGGCAGGCCGTGGCGGTCCTCGAAGTCCCGCGCGAACGCCTCCAGCCGTGGTGTCGTACGCGCGTAGCCGCCGCAGTGGAAGCGGTCGTCCAGCGACCAGGAGCCGGTACGGGCGCCGAAGGCACGTTCCTGCAAGGCGCTGACCTCGCTCTCCAGGAAGCCGCCCTTGAGTACCGGTATGCCCAGCGCGCGCTGCCCCGCGGCCAGCCCGGCGGCGAGGCCGGCCAGGGTGCCGCCGGTGCCGCAGGCGACCGCGACGACGTCCGCGCGCCCGCGCAGTTCCTCGCCCAGCGCGCGGCAGCCGTGCACCGCCTCCGCGTTACTGCCGCCCTCCGGGACGACATACGCCCCCTCGGCACCGGCCGCGCGCAGCACGGCGGCCAGCGTCTCCGGCTCGGCCTTGCGCCGGTACGTCGACCTGTCGACGAAGTGCAGCCGCATGCCGTCGGCGGCGCACCGGGCCAGGGACGGGTTGAGCGGCCGGCCGGCCAGCTCCTCGCCGCGCACCACACCGGTGGTCGCCAGGCCCAGCAGCCGGCCCGCGGCGGCGGTGGCCCGCAGATGGTTGGAGTAGGCGCCGCCGAAGGTGAGCAGCGGCCGGCCGGCCGCCGCCGCGATGTTCGGCACCAGCTTGCGCCACTTGTTGCCGATGAGCTCGGGATGGATCAGGTCGTCGCGCTTCAGCAGCAGCGTGACCCCCTGCCGGCCGAAACGCTCGTCCCGGACCTCCTGGAGCGGGGAGGGGAGGCGAGAGGCGAGAAGGTCGACGCTGGTCACCGCTTCATTGTCGCCCGTGGCGCGGGCCCGCGGGGGCGGTTGGATCCCAGCAGCTACACAGTGCTGTGGGGTGAAGCACAGGGGCAGGGGCAGGGGCAGGAGCCGGGCCCGGCTCGCCCGGGGCGGCGATGGCGCCGGGGGCCGTTGTTGCCCTGGGTGGCGGCCGCGCGGGGTCGCGGCTGCCAACCCCTTCAACCGCTCCCTCGGCCACGCCGCCTCCGGCGCCGGGGAGCGTCGTTGCCCCAGGGCGGCAGCCCGCCCGCGCCCGTGGCGCTACTCCTTCAGCCGCTCCCCGACCCGCTCCCTCAGCCACGCCATGCCGAAGCCCCGCGGGTCCACCTTTCCCGGCTGCCACTCCCGGTGCCCGATGACCGACCGCTCCGTCCAGCCGTGCCGCCGGCACACCGCCGCCGCGGCCCGCTCGATCGCGTCCAGCTGCCGCGTCGGCCAGGGGTCCGTCCCGTCGCCCAGGTTCTCGCACTCGAAGCCGTAGAAGTGCCGGTTGCCGTCGGTGTCGGACGCGTGGGCCGGCGGCAGCGCCTTCTCGGCGATCACCGCGCGCAGCACGTCGTCGTCGCCGAGCCCCGCGTGGTTGGCGCGGCCGTAGCCGACCAGGTGGACCGTGCCGTCCTTGGTGATCACTCCGTGGCACAGCGGGCCCGGCAGCCCCGCGTACCCGTCCCGGCAGACGCCCACCGTGTGCGCGCTGCCCCGGGTCGCGGTGTGGTGGATCATCACGCCGTGCACGGGTCCCCAGGGCCCCTTGTGGTTGCGGTGGTGGTGGCGCCAGTCACCGACCTCGGCGACCTCCAGGCCCTCCGTGCGAAGAGCGTCCAGAAAGCTGCTCGCGGACATGGGTGGGGCCATGACCGACTCCTTCGTCCCGTGCCGGTGGCCGCGCGGGGCGGCCCTGCTGTCCCCGCACTTCTATCGAAAACGGGCGTGGAATCCCCCACCGTGCCCACTAATCCGATGATCCATTCCCGCTCTTTCGGGTAATGGCGCGCCCACGGTCCGTGCTGGGAGGCTCGGTTCCGAGACCAGTGCCCGCTGCGATCCGGCGCTGGGTACACATGGGAGGAAACCTTTTTATGTCGGTAGGCGAAGAGGTCCGCTCGGAGCAGGGCAAGCCGCAGCAGTCCCTCGGGACGGCGGCCGCGCGGAACCTGGCCACCACGACCAAGTCCGTACCGCAGATGCAGGAGATCAGCTCCCGCTGGCTGCTGCGCACGCTCCCCTGGGTCGACGTCCAGGGCGGCACGTACCGGGTGAACAGGCGGCTGACGTACGCCGTCGGTGACGGCCGTATCACCTTTGTGAAGACCGGTGACCAGGTCGAGGTCATCCCGGCCGAGCTGGCCGAGCTGCCGGCGCTGCGGGCGTACGAGGACGACGAGGTGCTGACGGAGCTGGCGCGCCGCTGCCGCCAGCGTGACTTCGCCGCGGGGGAGGTGATCGCCGACTTCGGCAACCGGACCGACGAGGTGTACCTGCTCGCCCACGGCCGCGTGGAGAAGGTCGGCACCGGCCCCTACGGCGACGACGCCGTCCTCAAGGTCCTCGCCGACGGCGCCTACTTCGGCGACGAGGCGCTGCTCGACCCGGACGCCATCTGGGAGTACACCGTCCGCGCGGCCACACCGACCACGGTGCTGATCCTCGGCCGCCAGGACTTCGAGCAGATCGCGGAGCGCTCCGACTCGCTGCGCGAGCACCTTCAGCAGGTGCGCTCGGTCCCGCGGCAGCGGACCAACAAGTACGGCGAGAAGGAGGTCGACCTGGCGGCCGGCCACTCCGGCGAGCCGGACATCCCGCACACCTTCGTGGACTACGAGCCCCGCCCCCGCGAGTACGAGCTGAGCATCGCCCAGACCGTGCTGCGCATCCACTCGCGCGTGGCCGACCTGTACAACCAGCCGATGAACCAGACCGAGCAGCAGCTGCGGCTCACGGTCGAGGCGCTCAAGGAGCGCCAGGAGCACGAACTCGTCAACAACCGCGAGTTCGGCCTGCTGAACAACTGCGAGTACGACCAGCGGATCCAGCCGCACGACGGCGTGCCCAGCCCGGACGACATGGACGAGCTGCTCAGCCGCCGCCGCAGCACCAAGCTGTTCCTCGCCCACCCGCGCGCGATCGCCGCGTTCGGACGCGAGCTGAACAAGCGGGGGCTGGTCCCGGAGACCATCGAGATCGGCGGCAACCGCATCCCCACCTGGCGCGGGGTGCCGATCTACCCGTGCAACAAGATCCCCGTCACCCCGGAGCGCACGACCTCGATCATCGCCATGCGGACCGGCGAGGCCGACCAGGGTGTCATCGGCCTGAGGCAGTCCGGCATCCCGGACGAGATCGAGCCGAGCCTGTCCGTGCGTTTCATGGGCATCAACGAACAGGCCATCATCAAGTACCTGGTCACGGCGTACTACTCGGCCGCCGTCCTGGTGCCCGACGCGCTCGGTGTGCTGGAGAACGTCGAGATCGGCCGCTGGAGGTGACGTTTCTGCACGTCGGGGCCGTGTCTCCGCGCATCGGCCCGGGTATGTCTCCGGGGTATGCGTCCGGCCGGCCCGGTACCGCCGGTGTCCGCGGACCTGGCGAGGGGGAGACATGGCCGAGTTCATGACGGAGACCGAACGGCGTTCGCCCGCCGTGCCCCGTCCGGGCACCGAGCCGAAGGTGCCGGGCCGGACCGGTGACGGCGGCGGCACCGGCCCGCTCGACGGGCTGGAGGCGGCGGCCCTGCTGGAGGCGACCCGGGCGATGGTCGACCCGGAGCTGCGCCTGGCGATCGGCTCGCTGCCCGACTCCATGCGCCGGGTCGCGCGCTACCACTTCGGCTGGGAGCAGGCCGACGGCACACCGGCCGCGGGCAACGCCGGCAAGGCGATCAGGCCCGCGCTGGTGCTCGCCGCGGCCGGCGCGCTCGGCGGCCCGGCGGCCCGCGCGGCGGCCGTCCGGGCGGCGGCGGCCGTCGAACTCGTCCACAACTTCACGCTGTTGCACGACGACGTGATGGACCGGGACACCAGCCGCAGGCACCGGCCCACGGTGTGGACCGTGTTCGGGATCCCCGACGCGATCCTCGCCGGGGACGCCCTCCAGGCGCTGGCCCTGCGGCTGCTCGCCGAGGACCCGCACCCGGCCGCCGGCCCGGCCGCGGCCCACCTCGCGGCCTGTGTCATGGAGCTGTGCGCCGGCCAGCACACCGACACCGACCTGGAGGACCGCGCCCCGGACACGGTCACCCTGGACGAGGTGCTGGCCATGGCCGAGGCGAAGACCGGCGCGCTGCTCGGCTGCGCCTGCGCCCTCGGCGGGCTGTACGCGGGCGCGGACGACGAGGTGGTGGCCGCGCTGGACGGCTTCGGCCGTCAGGCCGGGCTCGCCTTCCAGCTGATCGACGACGTCATCGGGATATGGGGCGATCCACAGCGCACCGGCAAGCCGGCCGGCGCGGATCTGGTCGCCCGCAAGAAGTCACTGCCGGTGGTGGCGGCGCTCGTCTCCGACACCCCGGCGGCGGCCGAACTCGCCGCGCTGTACGGCAAGCCGTACGCCAAGGGCGAGCCGGTGGACGCCGAGGAGATCGCCCGCACGGCCCTCGCCGTGGAGCAGGCCGGCGGCCGGGACTGGGCGCAGACCGAGGCGGCCGACCGGATGGCCCGCGCCATGCAGGAACTGGCCCGCGCGGTCCCCGACCCGGAGTCGGCGGGCGGGCTGCTGGCCCTCGCCGAGTTCGTCACCCGGCGCACCAGCTGAGCGCCGTCGCCCCCGGCGGCGCCACGGAACCCGGAGCCCCGGGTCCGCGCGGCTCCTGACCCCGCTCGGACACGAAGGCTCCGGCCAGGCGGGCCCCGCACATCCCCACAGTGTGCGGGGTCCGCCGCTGTCGTACCGGGGACGTAGCGTGGTCCTATGCCGATATCGCCCCGCATCTTCCATGTGACCGAACGCGCACTGTGGGAAGCGGCCCGGGAGCGCGGCACCTACGAGGTGTCGACGCGCGGCCGCACCCTCCAGGAGGAGGGCTTCATCCACTTCTCCACCCATGAGCAGCTCCCGCGCATCGCCGCGCTCCTCTACGACGACTACGAGGGCCCCGACGACCTGGTGGTCCTGGTCGTGGACCCGGCGCGGCTGGGAGCGCCGCTGAGATACGAGGCCGTGGCACCGGGCGGCGAGGAGTTCCCGCATGTGTACGGACCGGTGCCGGTCGAAGCGGTGGTGGATGTCCAGCCCTGGGTCTGAGCGGCTCTGACCGTGATCAGTCCCGGGGGCCGGTCGGCAGCCCGCCCGTCTCCGGGGCGCGCCCGGTGAGGCAGTAGAGGCCGCCCGCCGGGTCCCGCATCACCGTCCAGTGCGCGCCCGGGCGGACCAGGGCGGCGCCCAGCTCCTCGTGCCGGGAGCGCGCCGCCGTGAGGTCGGCGCAGGCCAGGTCGAGGTGGGCGGTCGTGGTGGTGGCGTGCTCGTCGTCCAGCCGCTGGAGCAGGATCCGCACCGGCAGACCGGCCGGCGGCACCAGCACCTCGAACTCCGGCCGGGAGCCGGTCCGCCGCTCCCATCCGGTCAGCTCCGCCCAGAAGGCGGCCTCGGCGGCGTACCCGGAGGGCGGGATGTCCAGGCACACTTGGTCCAGCCGGCTGCCCGCCACCACCGGCGGCCGGACCGCCTCCGCGTGCCAGGGCACGGCGCAGAACAACTGCCCGCCCGGAGACCGCAGTACGGCCCACCCGTCATGGTCCGCCACCAGTTCCGCGCCGAGCCGGCAGGCCTTCTCGGCCAGCTCCCGTACGTCCTCGACGCACAGGTCGAGATGGGCGCCGCCCGGGCCCTCGGCGACGCCCTGGAGCTTCACACACGGGTCCGCCCCGCTGCCCTCGGCCGGCAGCAGGGTTGCGAACTCCCCGTCCTCGCCGCGCGGTTCGGACAGCCGGGTACCGGTGACGGCCGTCCAGAAGGCGGCCGCCTCGGCAAGGCGCTCGGCGGGCCGGTCGATGAAGGCGTACGTCCAGCGAATGATCATGGCGGGGAGTGTAGGCGCGAAGCCGCGCCGGGGGATGGGGCGTTCACGGCGCAGGTTCACGAAAGCCCAGCCAGCGCCGGGTGTTCACCGCGCGGGCTCACGAAAGCCCCGCCGGTACGCGCCTCTTCACTTCGTGGGCTTCTGGAAGCAGCGCAGCATGTTGCCCGCCGGGTCGCGGAAGGCGCAGTCGCGCACCCCCCACGGCTGGTCCGTGGGCTCCTGGAGCACATCCGCGCCGGACTCGCGCAGCCGCTCCCACAGCGCGTCGCAGTCGTCGGTGGCCAGGATGACCCCGCGCAGCATGCCCTTGGCGAGCAGTTCGGCGAGCGCCTGCCGGTCGGCCGGGGAGGCGTCCGGGTTCGCGCCGGGCGGCTCCAGCACGATCTCCACGTCCGGCTGGAGCGGCGAGCCCACGGTCACCCACCGCATCCCCTCGTAGCCCACGTCGTTGCGGACCTCCAGGCCGAGCACGTCACGGTAGAAGGCGAGCGCCTTGTCGTGGTCGTCCACGGCGATGAAACACTGCGCGAGTCTCACGTCCATGGGATCACGCTAGGCCGGTCGTGCCGCTGGTGCGCGCTGCTCAGTAAAGTCGGCGGCGCGGCCGGGTGAACGTACGGGCCACGCAGGACGGGATCGCCGCCGCCTCCTCGTGCGGACGGGCCCGGTAGGCACTCGGCGTCTCGCCGACCAGCTCGGTGAACCGGGAACTGAACGAGCCGAGCGAGCTACACCCCACGGCGAGGCACACCTCGGTCACCGTGAGGTCGCCGCGGCGCAGCAGCGCCTTGGCCCGCTCGATGCGCCGGGTCATCAGATAGCTGTACGGCGTCTCGCCGAAGGCCTTGCGGAAACTGCGCTGGAAGTGGCCCGGGGACATATGGGCGTCCCGGGCCAGCTCGGTCATGTCGAGCGGCTCGGCGTACTCACGGTCCATACGGTCGCGCACGCGCCGCAGCCGCACCAGGTCCTCCAGGGTCACGCTTCAGCCTGACACACGGCACTGACAGCGGGCGGCCGGATCCGGTGAGTGCCGGGGCTCAGGGCCGCCGGGCCCCGGCCGAGCCGCGCTCCCACGCCCACACCGCGAGCCCCAGCGCCAGCACCGCGCCGCCCGCCGCCGGGACCGCGGCCCAGCCGCCGAACCGGTACGCGGTGATGCCGAGCATCGAACCGGCCGCGCCACCGAGGTAGTACGACGTCATGTACACGGAGGCGATCCGGGCCGGGGGCACGTCCGGCAGGCCGTACACCACACTCATGTTCAGCAGGTGGACGCCGTGCACGGCGACGTCCAGCAGCAGGGCCCCGGCCATCAGCCAGACCAGGCTGTGCCCGCCCGGCCACAGCGCCGCGAACCCGGCCACGCCCAGCGCGAGCAGCGCCCCGGTGGCCGTCCGCTGCCGGCCCCGGTCGGCGAACCGCCCGGTCGCCCGAGCCGCGATCGCGCCCGCCGCGCCCACCAGCGCGAACAGCCCGATCGCGGACGAGCCCCAGCCGTAGGGCGGGCCGGCCAGCACGAACGCCGAGGTCGCCCAGAAGGCGCTGAACGCCGCGAAGCAACAGGCCCCGATCAGGGAACGCCGGCGCAGCACCGGCTCCGAGGCCGCCAGCCGGAGCGTGGCGGCGAGCTGGGCGCCGTAGCCGATCGGCACGTCGGGCGGGGACGACGGAAGCACCCGGACGAGCAGCAGGGCCAGCGCTGCGAGCGTCCCGGCCGCCGCCAGGAACACCGCGCGCCAGCCGAACGCCCCGCCGACCAGCCCGGCCGCCGTGCGGGAGCACAGGATGCCGAGCAGGACCCCGGTGAGCATGGTGCCCATCGCCC
Organism: Streptomyces sp. NPDC127190; assembly: GCF_042672505.1. Classification (NCBI taxonomy): domain Bacteria; kingdom Bacillati; phylum Actinomycetota; class Actinomycetes; order Kitasatosporales; family Streptomycetaceae; genus Streptomyces; species Streptomyces sp. NPDC127190. The sequence goes on along the minus strand of NZ_JBHXVE010000001.1, from coordinate 537,693 downwards.
GGCCGCGCTCCCCGGCGGGGACGAGGGAGGCGGCGTACGGGATGAGGATCTGTACGACGACCGCGCCGGCGCCCACCAGCACGCCCGCGGCCGTCAGCACCCACAGCCGGGGTGCCGCGCCCGACAGCAGCATCCCCGCGCTGCCCGCGGCCAGCAGGGTTCCGACGAGGCGGCGGCGGGCGACGATGTCGCCGAGCGGCACGATCAGCAGCAGGCCCAGCGTGTAGCCGGCCTGGGTGGCGGTGACCAGCGCTCCGGCCGCGGCCGGGGAGGCGCCGTACGCCTCGGCGATCCGGGGGAGGAGCGGCTGGCAGTAGTAGAGCCCGGCGGCGATCAGTCCGCAGGCGGCGGCCAGCAGCGGGATCAGCTGGCGGGGCGGGGAGGCGGCCGGGGCCGGGGCGGTGATCGTGGCGCGGGCGGTCATGGGAGGAATGCTACGGCGAGGGTGGACCGGTTCCGAGATCCAATACCGTCCGCTGGGAGCGATCCAATTCCCCTTCCCTGGGCGAAACTTTCGGATCGTCCGCCGATTTGTGCGAAAGCTATTGACGCCGTTCGCCGCCTCCCTAATCATCCACTCGCTCGAAACTTCGACCTCTGTTCGTCATACCGAACGAACTCCTCACGATTCGAGGTTCCCCATGCTCAGACGAAGGTTCAGCCGCAGGCGCCTGTCCGTGGTGCTCGCCGCCGCGGTTTCGGTCCTTGTTTCGCTGGCGGCGATGCTCGTCGCCGTCCCGGCCCAGGCGGCCACGAGTGGCGCCGTGCAAGGTGTCGGTTCCGGCCGGTGTCTCGATGTGCCGAACGCCAGTCAGACGGACGGCGCGCTCCTCCAGATCTGGGACTGCACGGGCGGGACCAACCAGCAGTGGACGCTGACGGACGGCAACCAGCTGACCGTGTACGGCAACAAGTGCCTGGACGTCCCGGGCCACGCCACCACGGCCGGGACCAAGGTGGAGATCTGGTCCTGCAACGGCGGCACGAACCAGCAGTGGCGGGTGAACTCCGACGGCACGATCGTCGGGGTGGAGTCCGGACTGTGCCTGGACGTGTCGGGCGGCGCCACGGCCAACGGCACGGCGGTGCAGCTCTGGTCGTGCACCGGCGCCGCCAACCAGAAGTGGACCGGCCTGTCCGGGGCGTCGGCCACGTGTTCCCTCCCGTCGACCTACCGGTGGTCCTCGACCGGTCCGCTGGCGCAGCCGGCGAACGGGTGGGTCGCGCTGAAGGACTTCACCACCGTGACGTACAACGGCAAGCACCTGGTCTACGCGACCACCTCCGACGGATCGTCGTGGGGCACGATGGGATTCAGCCCCTTCACGAACTGGTCGGACATGGCGACGGCCGGGCAGACCGGGGTGGGTCAGTCCGCGGTGGCGCCCCAGCTGTTCTACTTCGCGCCCAAGAACACCTGGGTGCTGGCGTCACTGGGCTGGGGCACCAGCTGGCCCTTCGTCTACCGCACGTCGAGCGACCCCACCAACCCCAAGGGCTGGTCCGCGCCGCAGCCGCTGTTCACCGGCAGCCTCCCCACCGGCAGCCCGATCGACCCGACCCTGATCGCCGACGGCCAGAACATGTACCTGTTCTTCGCCGGTGACAACGGCAGCATCTACCGCGCGAGCATGCCGATCGGCAACTTCCCCAGCAGCTTCGGCTCCTCCTATACGACGGTCATGAGCGACACGGTGAAGAACCTGTTCGAGGCGCCGCAGGTGTACAAGGTGCAGGGCCAGAACCAGTACCTGATGATCGTCGAGGCGCGGGGCGCGAGCGAGCAGCGCTACTTCCGCTCCTTCACGGCCTCCAGCCTGAACGGTTCCTGGACCCCGCAGGCCGCCACCGAGAGCAACCCCTTCGCCGGCAAGGCCAACAGCGGCGCCACCTGGACCAACGACATCAGCCACGGTGACCTGGTCCGCAACAACCCCGACCAGACCATGACCGTCGACCCCTGCAACCTCCAGCTCCTCTACCAGGGCAGAAACCCCAACTCCGACGGCGTCCCTTACACCCAACTGCCGTACCGACCGGGTCTGCTGACCTTGCAGCACTGAGCGGCTGATCCACGGTGTCCGCCGCCTGTGAGGGCTCGTTGTCGGCGGACAGGCAAGGGGCCCGCCTGGTGGTACCGGGCGGGCCCCTTTCGGGAGGGAAGGGCTCAGGCCTTCTTGGTCTCCTAGTAATGGGCCAGGTTGGTGACCTGCGAGGAAGTTTCCTGTGGGACGCTGACCTGGCCTTTTGGTGATGGCTGGCGATGGGGGGCGGCGGTCCTGATCGGGTGTTCTGCGGACTGTGTGCGGACTGGGCCGGGACGGATGCGATATCACTGCACGGTTCTGAACGCTCCGCTACGGTGAGCCGTACGGCCGCTGATAGCACGATGCCACCGAGGAACATATGGACGAGTCTGTTGCACCGGATGCTGCTCGGCCCGGGGGTGAAACGGCATCTGGACCCGCTGCTGCTCCCGAGGATGCGACGGCCGGAGGCGACATCGCTGCAGCCGGTGAAACTGAGCGAGGATCGAGCACCTATGCGACCGGCGGTGGTGGTGTTTCGTTTGCGCACCGCGTCGCGGCTGTCTATCTCGCTGGCATGTTGACCGGCGCACGACGGACGGAGGTATCTGAGCTGCCGGTCCGGAGGGTGTCGTTCCAAACCGGTCCGGCGCACCCGGTGGACGATCTTCTGATCGAATGCGGCGATGCGGCAGCCGAGGTCATCCTTGCCGTGGCATGTCGAGCAACGCCGAACTTCGTCCAGAGCCATGGCGACACGGTGAAGCTCGTCGGGTCCATGCTCGCCGAGGCCGAGAGGTTCGACGCCGACACTCACCAGGTCGCCGTAGCGACCGCCGGTCGGTCCGATCAGTGGGACCAGCTCGCAACGCTCTGCGGCATCGCGCGTGCTCATGCCGACCCGGAGTCGTTCCAAGCGTCCATGGACGTCGATCGCCGCTGGTCCAAGCCGGTGCGTAAGCGGCATGAGCATTTTCTGGAGATGGTCGAGAAGGTCGTCGAAGACGACACAACGCAGGAAGAGATCCTGCGGCTGGAGTGGCGGCTGCTTGGCCGGCTGCACATCCTCGGTTTTGCGGTTCAGAGCCCGGACGAAGGCGACCGCACAGCGGTCGCGACGTCGCTGGACAGCGTGGCCTCGGCTGCCGCCGACGGGGTGGTGGTCCGGGACCGTCTCGAGGTCGAGGCAACCCGCTACGACGCGACTGGCGCTGTGGTGGACCTCAAGGTGCTCCGCCGTGACATTCACGTGGTCTTGGACTCGGCTACGACTCGAAGTCGGCACGCGTGGTCGGTGCTTGCTGAGCAACGCAAGTTGGCCGTTGCCGGTGTGCGGGCCACTATCGGTGATGAGTCGTCCGGAGGGCCGGTCGAGATCTCGTTCGCCGACCGCCGCGAACGACTCGCTCATGCCCTGCGCGAGGCCGGTACCCGTGCTTCGGCTTTGTTGGTATCTGGCGAGTCGGGCATCGGTAAGAGTGCGCTGACTCTGTCGGCCGTTGCAGAGTTGGAAGCCGCAGACCCCGACGGGTTCCAGGGGGCGGTGGTGAACTTCCGTGGCATGCCGCAGTCGAGTTTGGAGCTGCGAGCTGCGCTCGGGGTTTCGCTGGAGGACGTGCTCGCGGAGATATCGGCACCTTCTCGAGTACTGGTCATCGACGCTGCTGATGCTGCTCTGGAGCGGTCTGCTGGCCTGTTGAGTGACCTGGTGCTGGCCGCGGCTGCGGCGGGTGTTGGGCTCGTTGCGGTGACATCTGACGTGGCACTGGGTTTCGTGCGGGAACAGGTGGAGCTGGGGTTCCCGAAGTCCATTTCGTCTTTTGAGATGCGGCCGTTGGGCGATGAGGAGATATCCGTCGTCTCAGACCACTTTCCGCTTTTGCGTACGGTCCTGCGAGACCTGCCCGTGAACTCGCTGCTGAGAAGGCCCGTTGTGCTGGATCTTCTGGCTCGAACCGGGGCGGAGCCAGATAGCTCACTGGGTGAGTGGGAATGCCTTGATCTGGTGTGGAGCAGGATTGTGCGGGGCGATGGGCGGCCCGGTGTCGGCTCGGCGGAGGCACGCGAACAGACACTGCTCGCGGTAGCCGCAGAGACCATGAAGCTGCCCCAGGACCGTCGACCTGGCGCAGGCGTCGATGCCGCAGCGGTCGACATGCTGCGTCGGGATCATCTGCTCGCGCCACCGAGCCGGTATCGGAACCAGCCGGACTTTGCACATGACGAAGTCCGACGGTACGCGACCGCCATCCTTCTCGTCCGTGATCAGAGCCCCGCCGAGTTGCTGCAGGCAGCGGGAGCGCCCCGGTGGGCGCTGTCGGCCACCACTCTTGCGTGCGAGGGACTACTGAAAGCACCGGACGCTCGGCCCGTCCGGAAGTTCATCGAACTGCGCTCGCAGTTTGAGGTGTTCGCGGCAGCACGCGGACCCCGGTGGAGTGATGTTCCGGTTGAGGCGGTTCTGGCGACTCCATACGCGTACGAATGCCTGAAGTCAGCGTGCACGGATCAGGCGGTCGGCCTGGTGCTCGGCGACGTGGTTCGAGTTGTTCAGCAGCGGCATAAGGCGAACGGGCTGGTCGACCGTCTGGTCACGAACCCGGTTGTGCAACTTCTCCTCGATGACAAAAAGCCGTGGGACGTGTCGAAGGAGTCGTTCGAACTGCTCGCGGACTGGCTGCAAGCCCTGTCCCTAGCGGACGTTACGGCTGGCAACGAACTACGAGTCCGGCTTCGGGACCGTCTCGTTGCCTACTGGAACTCGTTCCCTCTACGCAAAATCAGCGAGGACATACCGTCTGGGTGGAGGTCGCAGCGTCGGCGACGCCGACGCGAGCTGGATTACCACCTGACGAAGGAAGAGTTCGTCGAAACGTTGGCCCTGCTCGGCCCGGACATCGATGATGCCGCCGAAGCATGCCTTCGGGCCATCGCGGACGATGCGCCAGCGTTCCTGGCTCCGGCTGTGGACTCGCCGTTGAGCGCCCGAGCCTTGGCGCAGAAAGACCCAGAGCTATTGGCGACGTTGATGGCGGCCTACTACATAGACGATCAGCCCAGCTGGCACCGAGATGAGGGTGTCCGAGGGCATCAGGGCCGATGGACCGGTTTCGGAGCACCCTTCTTCCAGTACTATTTCGGTGGGTTCTGGCAGCTGTTCCAGACAGCGCCGTTGCCGACATCGGTGCGGGTGTTGAACGACGTCCTGAACAGCGGTGCTCGGGCGCGCGTAGCGACGCTGTCGCGGCTTAGGTCACCTGACGCGTTTGCTGGGCCTGTCCGGGCCCGGGACGAAAGCGCCGATGGCGAGACGGATAGCGCAGAGGGCGAAGACCGCGGTGCGGTTCTGAACCTTGACGGCACCGCCCGCCTGTACGTCGGCGACAGCCACGTGTGGAGCTGGTACCGGGGCACGTCAGTTGGCCCATACTCGGCTATGAGCGCGCTCCAGGCGATGGAACGTCTTGCTGACACATGGTTGAGTCAGGGGGCATCACCGAGGTTGGTTGTCGAGGCTCTCTTGAACGGCTGCGAAAACCTGGCGATTCCGGGGATGCTATTCGGTCTGCTAGTGCGCCACATTGAGAAAGTCGGCACCGAGCTCGACCTTTTCCTCGCCGAACCTGTGGTATGGGAGCTGGAGTTTGGCCGCAGGACGAGTGAGTACGTAGGGCTGCGTGCAGCAACTGAAGGACTCGCAAACCTTGAACGTCGCCAGTGGACGCCGCGTGAGGTAGCCATGTGGCTGATGGTGCACGGCGGGAAGGAGCGTGCCCAGGCTTTGAAGAAGGTCGCCGACAAGCTTGTCGAGAATGGCGACCGGCTGGGCATTAGCCAGGAGCGTACGAAGAACTGGGCCGCTACCCTGGACCCGGAGCAATATCGGGTTAAGCAGCATGGTGATGAGGTCTACATCGAGGTCGAACCACCGCTTGAGCTGCAAGCAGCGCAAGAAGCGCACGCGGCTCACCAGGAGGTCGTGCAGACCAGCCTGCGCCTGCAGAATCGGTACTGGGGCTCGACCAAGCAGGATGCCGAGTACCTGCCGCCCTCGTCGGAGGAGATCGCTGCGGACCTGGCGGCAGGACGTGCCTTGGTCGAAGCCGATGAAGACCTGATGCCGAGTCGGCCTGTGGACGCCGTTGCCCATGTCGTTCGAGCTGCGGTCGAACGAGCCGCCGCTGGTGACATGGAGGCGCTGGGCAACGAAGAGCAGTTCGTAACTGAGTTCGTCATCGGAATCGCATTGTTGTTCCGGGAGGCCGAGGACCAACGTCACGAAGACCAGTTCTTCGATCTTGGTGCCGACCGAGCTGCGGCTCAAGCCTTGCCGGCGTTTCTCACACCCGCACTGGCAGGGCCGCTGGAAGCAGCCAGCGGCTCGATCGAAGATGTTGCCGAGGCCGGCCATGTGATGGCAGGCAAGGCGTCCTTGGAAACTCGGCTGTACCTGGCGCGTGGATGCGATGTCGTCTGGAGGTCCCCGTGCCACTTCGACTCTTGCATCCACCGGACCGCGTTGAATTGGCTGCTTGAGACCGCCCGTGGCGCAGAAATCGGTCCGTGGGACCAGAACGGTCAGCGACGGCCGAATGTCCAGATTGCTGGCGACGTTGCCGAACGGCTCCAGGAACTATCGGGTGACTGCGTTGATATCGCGGTTCTGGACGCGGCCATTCGCGGGCTCGGGGCAGCTGCGTCGGCGGACCACTGTTGCACCGACGACGCAGCTACGCTCCTCGCCGCGTTTCTCGACGTTGAGCGACGTGCCATGGTTGTGCACAAGAAAGAGGGCTGGACCGCGGACGACCGCGGGACGCACACCCTTGTCGCCGCACGGGCCCTGCTCGAATGCTTCGCGAAGGACGGTGACGCCGGACCGGTGCTCGAACACCTCGACGTCCTTCGCGCAGATGCAGGGCTGATGTCGAATTTTCTCCACGGTCTTGCCGCGGCAGGTGCAGAGAACGAACGCTTGGCTGAAGCTGCGCGAGGTGTCTGGCCGTCGTTGCTGCGCCATGCTATTGGCTACCTAAATGATGACTCGAGCCCCTACCGTGACCATCATTGGGGCGATTGGGCTGCCGCTGCCCTGCTGCCGGACCCTCTTCCGTGGACGCAGGGCCTGTACAACGAGGTCGTCGGCGAACCCGTCGACTGGGTCCGCGCTGAGGACCTAGTCGAATCGATCGACGATTGGCTGCCGACTGCTCGCGGGGAGGCCCAGTCCGTCGACGCGCTCATCGGCATCCTGCGGAAGCTCCCGGAGGAAGTGCAGGCTACCCGTGGCGTGCATTGGGTTTCTGACCTCTGCATTCAAGATGGACGTGTCACGGTCAAGCGGTCGTGGCTCTCGAACAACTGGCTCAAGGAAATTCGTAGGACGGCCGAAGAAATCGGTGAATTGGACGAGTGGCAAATGCTCGTCGATTCCTTGGTCGTCGCCGGAAACGAGGGACTGGCGCCATATAGCAGGTAATGACTCAGGGCCTGCCCGATCTCTCGCGAGACTTCCGGGCTGCGGGAATGGCCGATCATGCGGGTATGTCACGCCGGCAAGGGGCAGCAAGTCGTGAGGGTTTGCATTCGGCGACTGGAACGCGCGATGGCATTGAGTAGGGAGGAAACGCCCTTGGTTCCTTGATTACGCGCGAACGACCTTGGCTGGCGTACGCCTATTGCGCACGGATGCCCTTAAAATAGTCCGGCTGCTATTGCCAGCCGTCAAGGGAGACTGCTGGGCCTTCCCCTAGGTAATGGTGGAGGGCGCTTGACGTGGTGTCCACGAAGTTTTCGGGGATGGCGTCGGCGTCGACCCAGCGGACCTGGGCGTGCCTGCGCGGTTCGCGGTTCTCGGGCTTGCCGGCCACTCGTGGGTGACGAAGACGACCGTGAGGAAGCCGTTGGGGCCTCCACACTCCAGGCGCCGTGGATGACGTGGGCGACCTTGAGCGCTTCCGACTTCACGGTCAGGCCGGTCTCCTCGTACAGCTCGCGGACGGCTGTCTCGGTGATCGGCTCGCGGGGTTGCTCTTGCCGACGGGGAGGTCCCACTTGCCCTTGGCGAATTTTGCCTGGTCGCTGCGCTGGAGGAGCACCACACGGTTGGTGGGGTGTTGGTGGCGGCGGCCTACTTGTAAGCCCAGGCTCGGCCGGTCTGCCGGTATTCCTCCAAGGGGATCGGAGAGACGCCGGTCCGCATGCGCGCGGTGTACAGCAGGCCGTCGAGGTGGTCGATCTCGTGGTGGAGGAGGCGTGCCAGGCCGCGTTCGTACACAGTGATGACTGCCTCGCCGGTCAGAGTCGTGGTCTCGACGGTGATCTTCAGGGCCGGGGGACAAGGCCCCGGACGTCGAAGAAGCTGAGGCAGCGGCATGGGCATTGCCGCCCCGCAGATCGGCATCGGCTGCGCCGCCGTCGTCGTCCAGCCACCCGGCGACGGACCCTCCGTCATCCTGCTCAACCCGAAGATCACCGACCGCTCCGACGAGACGGACGAGCAGTATGAGGTGGTCGAAGGTGCGTGGCGAGGATGCCGGCGCCGTGCTGGACGACTCCGAGGTCTCGCATCTGCTGGCTGGGCCGCACGTCAATCACCTGGCCCCCCTTGACCGGCCTCGTGTTCGGGCCGGGCCCGGAACCGCCGCTCAAGACGGTACCGAGCGTGCAGAGCGGGTGTGGCCGTGATCCACGTGAAGTGCCGTAGCTCGCCGTGGTCGCTGCGGGCGAGCAGGGTCCGCAGTGGGGAGGCTTCGGCGGTCATCGAGGTCTCCGTGCCCCAGACCACCGGATCAAGGTCGGCGGGGAAGGCGAGCTGGACTTCGAGCTGCTAGGTCGGCAGGCGTCTGGCTTCGGATGCTGCTGGCACTGCGCATGCGTGCCGCCTGGGCGCGCCTGTTCGTCTGCGGCCGGGCAAAGAAGACCGCACCCGGTCCGTGATGGACGCCGAGCTCGGCGGCCTGCGGACCGGGTGCGGACAGGTAGACCAGGCGATCAACGAAACCGCGAGATCAGGCCTTCTTGGTCTCCCAGAAGATCTTGTCGATCTGGGCGATGTAGTCCAGAGCCTTCTGGCCCGTCGCCGGGTCGGTCGACGCCTTGGCGGCCGAGAGGGCCTTCAGGGTGTCGTTCACCAGCTGGTGCAGCTCCGGGTACTTCTCGAAGTGCGGAGCCTTGAAGTAGTCGCTCCACAGGACGGAGACGTGGTGCTTCGCCAGCTCGGCGCGCTGCTCCTTGATGACGGTGGCGCGAGCCTGGAAGTGGGGGTCGTCGTTGCCGGCCATCTTCTCCTGCACGGCCTTGACCGACTCCGCCTCGATGCGGGCCTGGGCCGGGTCGTACACGCCGCAGGGCAGGTCGCAGTGGGCGCTGACCTTGACCTTGGGGGCAAACAGGCGGGAAAGCATGGAGCATTCCTTCCTCGTGATCGTCTTCTCAGGTGCGACATTACTCCCTGACGAAGGCGATTTCTCGGGTGCCCCCTAGGGCTTAGGACAAAAGTCCAGGGTCAGACTGAGACTGGTGGAGGAACGGACCGGGGAGGTGCCGGGGATGCCGGAACTGTCGCAGGAGACCGAGCGGGGCAGGGCGGCGGCGCCCTTCGGGCTGGCGGAGGTGACGGGTCCGTCCATGGTGCCCACGCTCCGCCACGGCGACCAGCTCCTCGTGCGGTACGGCAGTGCGGTCCGGGCCGGGGACATCGTCGTACTGCGGCATCCGTTCCAGCAGGACCTGCTGGTCGTCAAGCGGGCCGTGGAGCGGCGCGAGGGCGGCTGGTGGGTGCTCGGGGACAACCCTTACGCGGGCGGGGACAGTACCGACTACGGGGTCGTCCCGGAGGAGCTGATCCTGGGCAAGGCCTGGCTGCGGTACCGGCCGCTCGGCAGCGGTCAGCGCTCCGCGCCCGCGCTGGCCCGCTGGGCGCTGTCGGCCGTACGGCCGCTGCTGCCCGACCGGTCGGCCTCCAGGCGCTTGCGGGCCCGGTAGGCGGCGACGTTCGCGCGGGTCGCGCAGCGGTCGGAGCAGTAGCGCCGGGAGCGGTTGGTGGAGGTGTCGAGGTAGGCGTTGCGGCAGGGCGCGGCCTCGCACAGGCCCAGGCGGTCCACGCCGTACTCGGTGAGGTGGAAGGCCAGGCCCATCGCCGCGATGGCCGCGTAGCCGGCGGTGGCGTTGGACGGGTGGTCGGCCAGGTGCATGTGCCACAGCGGGCGGCCGTCCTCGTCGCGGTGGTCGTGGCCGGAGATCTGCGGCGACACCGGGAACTCCAGGAGCAGCGAGTTCAGCAGGTCCACGGCCAGCGTCTCGTCGCCCGTGTCGGCCGCCTCGAAGACCGCGCGCAGCCGGGCCCGCACCGAGCGGAAGCGCGTGACGTCGGCGTCGGTGGCGCGGCGGGCCGCCGACGCGTTGGCGCCGAAGAGGTCGCGGACGGCCTCGACCGAGGTCAGGGAGTCCTTGCCCCGCGCCGGCTCCTCGCTGTTGACGAGGCGTACGGCGTAGTCCGAGTAATAGGCCAGTTCCACTTGTAGTCCTTATGGGCGCTCTGTCGTCGTGGCTGCGGCGGGTGGGTAACGGACGGGTGCGATCTCAGGGTATTACGTGCCGCCCCGGTGCCGCCGTGTGCGCGCACCCGCGGCCCGTCTCATCATTCGGGCGCGTCCATACGTGGGCTTTCCCATGCCGCACGGCTCTTGCCGCCGGTTCGTACGGCCCTGCCGGGCCCGCCGGGGCCCCTCGTCTCATGTCGGCTCCGAGCGGCTTTCCGGTTCCTAGATGTGACCTTGCACCTATTGGACTCGTCGTGAGCGCCGTCCGTCCGGTAAGAAGGTTCTTTACACCCCTCATCCGGGGCTCAGGGCGCGTGTGCGGCGCGCCCGTCGCGTATGCGCTCGTACGTATCAGCAATCGGGCCGTGCGCGGTGCCCGCCCACCCCTCACCAGGAGTGGTCGACCCTCAAACCATGCATACCTAAGGGGTAAAACGAAGTGGCAGCGGAGATCGTCAATCCTCGCAGCGACAGCAAAACGGACCAGGACGGCGGGGCCGAGCCCCTCGATTCCTTCGATCCGGCGTTCGCGCTGCACCGCGGCGGCAAGATGGCCGTGCAGGCCACCGTGCCGATCCGTGACAAGGACGACCTTTCCCTCGCGTACACGCCCGGCGTCGCTCGCGTGTGCACCGCGATCGCGGAACAGCCGGAGCTGGTCAACGACTACACATGGAAGTCCTCCGTGGTCGCCGTCGTCACCGACGGTACGGCCGTGCTCGGACTCGGGGACATCGGTCCCCAGGCCTCCCTCCCCGTGATGGAGGGCAAGGCGATCCTGTTCAAGCAGTTCGGCGGCGTGGACGCCGTGCCGATCGCGCTCGACTGCACGGGCGTGGACGAGATCGTGGAGACCGTCGTCCGGCTCGCGCCCTCCTTCGGCGGCGTGAACCTGGAGGACATCTCGGCACCCCGGTGCTTCGAGATCGAGCGGCAGCTCCAGGAGCGGCTCGACATCCCGGTCTTCCACGACGACCAGCACGGTACGGCCGTCGTGACGCTCGCGGCGCTGCGCAACGCGGCGCGGCTCAGCGGGCGGGAGATCGGGCAGCTGCGTGCCGTCATCTCCGGCGCCGGCGCGGCCGGTGTTGCCATCGCCAAGATGCTGGTCGAGGCCGGCATCGGGGATGTCGCGGTGGCGGACCGCAAGGGCGTCGTCTCGGCCGACCGGGAGGACCTGACGCCGGTCAAGCGCGAGCTGGCGGGCTTCACCAACAAGGCCGGCCTCACCGGCTCGCTGGAGGACGCGCTCGCGGGCGCGGACGTCTTCATCGGCGTCTCCGGCGGTACGGTCGCGGAGGAGGCCGTGGCTTCCATGGCCAAGGGCGCCTTCGTGTTCGCGATGGCCAACCCGAACCCGGAGGTGCACCCCGAGGTCGCCCACAAGTACGCGGCCGTGGTCGCGACCGGGCGCTCGGACTTCCCGAACCAGATCAACAACGTGCTGGCGTTCCCGGGCATCTTCGCCGGGGCGCTCCAGGTGCGGGCCACTCGGATCACCGAGGGCATGAAGATCGCCGCCGCCGAGGCGCTGGCCTCGGTGGTCGGCGATGACCTCGCCGCCGACTACGTGATCCCGTCGCCGTTCGACGAGCGGGTCGCCCCCGCGGTCACCGCGGCTGTCGCGGCCGCGGCTCGCGCCGAGGGCGTCGCCCGCCTCTGACGCCGTGCACAACGGCCCCGCCCGCTCAGGGCGGGGCCGTTTTCCTTCCCGCGCCGGGCGGCCCTGCGCCGGACGGGTGTCCCTGCACAAGAGGGCATGTGTCACAGCGTCCCCCTGTTCCGTCGGCTGACCGGCGCACCTATCGTCGGCTGCATGTTCGCTGTCTACGCCGCCCGAATCGACCGCGACCAGCCGCTCAACGGCCTTGAGTTGGGAGAGCGTCCGGCTCCCGAGGCCCGTCCCGGCTGGAGCACCATCAATGTACGGGCCGCCTCCCTCAACCATCACGACCTGTGGTCCCTCAGGGGCGTCGGCCTCCCGGAGGGCCGGCTGCCGATGATCCTCGGCTGTGACGCCGCCGGGGTCGACGAGGACGGCAACGAGGTCGTCCTGCACTCGGTCATCGGCCAGAGTGGCCACGGGGTCGGTCCCGACGAGCCCCGCTCCATCCTCACCGAGCGCTATCAGGGCACCTTCGCCGAGCAGGTCGCCGTGCCGACCTGGAACGTGCTGCCCAAGCCCAAGGAGCTGTCCTTCGCCGAGGCCGCCTGTCTGCCCACCGCGTGGCTGACGGCGTACCGGATGCTGTTCACCAATGCCGGGGTACGGCCCGGGGACTCGGTGCTGGTGCAGGGCGCGGGCGGTGGGGTCGCCACGGCCGCGATCGTGCTCGGCAAGGCGGCCGGGCTGCGGGTCTTCGCCACCAGCCGGGACGAGGCCAAGCGGAAGCGGGCCCTGGAACTCGGTGCGGTGGAGGCCGTGGAACCGGGCGCGCGGCTGCCGCAGCGGGTCGACGCGGTCATCGAGACCGTGGGCGCCGCGACCTGGTCGCACTCGGTGAAGTCGCTGCGGCCGGGCGGCACGATCGTCATCTCCGGAGCCACCAGCGGCGACCGGCCCTCGCACGCCGAGCTGACCCGGATCTTCTTCCTGGAGCTGAAGGTCGTCGGCTCCACCATGGGCACCAAGGACGAGCTGGAGGATCTGCTCGCCTTCTGTGCGGCGACCGGGGTGCGGCCCGTCATCGACGAGGAGCTGCCGCTGGACCGGGCCCGCGAGGGCTTCGAGCGGATGGAGTCCGGGGAGCTGTTCGGAAAGATCGTGCTCACCGCCTCCTGAGTGCCACCTCAGTACCTCCTGAGCGCCGCCCGGGTGCCTTCTGAGGCGCCGTCGTACGAGGGAGCGTGAGGGTCGCCGAGGCGGGCCCGTGTCGCCGGGCCCGCCTCTCCGTTCCGTCAGGCGGTCGGCGTGCGGAGTGCCGCCGCGATGCGGCCCGCCGCCTGCGCCAGCTGGTGGCGGGTGTCGCGGAGCTGGTCCGCCGTGACTCCGTGGTCGCGGGCCGCGTCGCGGATGTCGTCGCGGAAGCGGTCCAGCAGGCGGTCCAGATCGCGGGCCGGGTCACCGGTGAACTCCTCGTGCGCCCAGGAGGGTTCGTACGCGACCGCGAGATCCTCGGAGGCCGGGGTGTACTCCGGCCGGGGTTCCGGGGGCGCGGTGCGGGCGGAGGTCCGGTCCATGCCGAAGCTCTTGCCGAACTCCTTGCCGAAGTCGCCCAGTTCCCTGGCCAGTTCCGTCAGGCCCTCGCGTACGCCCGTCGGCCAGTCGCCACGGGCGAAGCGGTCCTGCACATGGCGGGCGATGCGCTGCACCTCCTCCTGGGCCTGGGCCCGCGCCCGGGCCTGTGCCTCCTGGGCCTGCCGGCGGGCGCGCTCGGCCTCCTCGCGGGCCCGCCGGCTCTCGTCCTTCGCGCGCCGGGCCTGCTCCTTCCACTCCTGCCTGACCCGGCGCATCTCCTCCCTGGCCGCCTGCCAGGACTCCTTGTCCCGGTACTCACCGGCCGCGTCCGACCACTCCCCGGCCTTCGTGTCCCGGCGGGCCTCGGAGGCAGCCGCGCGCATCTCCCGGCGCAGATCCCCGGCCGCGCCGCGCACGTCGGCCTTTATCTCGGCGGCCAGTTCCGCGACCGACTCGCGGATCTCCAGCTCCAGGTCGGCCAGTTCGCCGCTGCGGCCGGCCAGTTCGGCGCGGCCGGCGTCGGTGATGGCGTACACCTTGCGGCCGCCCTCGGTGGTGTGCGTCACCAGACCCTCCGCCTCCAGCTTGGCCAGCCGGGGGTAGACCGTGCCGGCCGAGGGGGCGTAGAGCCCCTGGAAGCGCTCCTCCAGGAGCCTGATCACCTCGTAGCCATGGCGGGGAGCCTCGTCCAGCAGCTTGAGCAGGTACAGCCGGAGGCGGCCGTGGGCGAAGACGGGAGGCATGTCAGAGCACCTTCTTGTCGGTCGTGCCGTCGGCCGGGGCGTCGCCGGCATCGGTGCCCTGGCCGGAGACGGAATTGTCCCCCGGGGTGGGGTCCGTCCCGGCCGCAGGGTCGTCCTCGTCCTCCCGGGCCGGGCGGCGCAGCAGGGCGATCGAGCCGGAGACGGTGGTGGCCCGGAGCCTGCCGGTGCCCGCGCCGAGCCGTCCGGTGATCTTGTGGGCGCCCCACTGGCCCTGCACCCGCAGTCCGTCGAAGGCGTTGGAGATCCGCCCGCTGGCCGTGTTGGCCTCCACCTCGGCGTCGGCCGGGTGCGGCAGCCGGATGGCGATCTCACCGGAGACGCTGGTGAGGCCGACGTCGGTGGGGCCGTCCGGGTCCAGGTCGATGATCATGGAGCCGCTGACGGAGTCCGCCCGCACGGAGGGACCCGAGGCCTCGACCACGGTCAGGTCGCCGGAGACCGAGTGGAAGCGCAGCTCGCCGGTGACCGCCTGGGCCTCCAGGTTCCCCGAGACGGTCTCGGCGCGGACCGGGCCGGAGACGCCGACCAGGGTCGTGTCACCGGTCACTCCCTTGACCACGGCGGAGCCGCGGATGCCGGAGACGACGGCGCCGGCGCCGACGACGCCCACCTCCACGCGGGTGTCCGCCGGCACCGCGAGGGAGACCACGGCGCTGCGCCGCCAGCCCTTGCGGTCGAGCCACTTGAGGAAGCCCTTCCAGGGCAGGTCCTCGTAGGCCACCGTCAGGGTGCCGGCCTCGTGGGTGACGATCAGGGGCGGGCCCTCGATCTCCGAGATCTCCAGGCGGGCTGCGCCCTCGTCCGTGCCCACCACGTTCACCGTGCCGTTGACGACGCGGACCTTGAGGTCGGTCACGTCGGTGTCGAAGGTCAGCTTCTGGGGTTCGGTGATGGACCACTCGGACATGGGGACCCCCTTGGGTGATTTGCTCATGACGCGACACGCCATATCGCGTCCACTGCAAACACGATATATCGCGGTGCCGGGAAGTCAAGACACTCGTTCGGGGGAGGAGCCCGCCGCGGGGGTGCAGGGCGCCTGGCGCAGGGGATCCCGGGGCCGGCGCGTGCGGAGACGCGCCCGCGCGGTTCGGCGCGCGCGCCGGGGCGCCGGGGCGTGCCGGACCGGTGGGGACTCGGGCCGCCGGGGATGTGCCGGACCGGTGGGGGCCCGTGTCGCCGGGGATGTGCCGGACCGGTGGAGGCCCGTGTCGCCGGGGATGTGCCGGAGCGATGGGGGCTCGCGCCGCCGGGGCCGGTGCGTTGCATAGGCTGTGGAGGAAGCCATCGCTGGCGTGGATTGATACGCAGGAGACTCACCCCATGTACTTCACCGACCGCGGTATCGAGGAGCTGGAGAAGCGGCGCGGCGAGGAGGAGGTCACCTTCGAGTGGCTCGCCGAGCAGCTGCGCACCTTCGTGGATCTCAACCCGGACTTCGAGGTGCCCGTCGAGCGGCTCGCCACCTGGCTCGCCCGCCTGGACGACGACGAGGACGACGAGTAGGCGGCATGACCAGGGGGCACGAGTAGGCGGCACGAGCAGGGGACACGACCGGGCGGCCCGCGGGCAGGCCCTTCCTTCCTCTCGCCCCCTCCCCCTCCCCTTCCCCGGGAGTTAGCCTTCTCCTTCCATCGGCGAACGGGGGCGTCATGGCTGGAGGGCTCGAACGCATACGGCTGGACGACGGCACCGTCGTCTGGGCCCGGATCGCCGCGACCGGCGAGGACGCGCCGGACGGGGGCTACTGGGACACCGGCCTCGGCGACCGGATCATCGACATGGCGGGCGGACTGGCCGGCACCGTCGGCGGGGTCGTGCGCTCCCTGCGCGCCGGTCTGGACACCCCGGCCCCCGTCGAGGTCTCCGTCAGCTTCGGAATCGAACTGACGGCGCAGTCCGGCAAGATCGTGAGCGCCATCGCCGAGGGCGGCGGCACCTCCTCCCTCACGGTGTCCCTGACCTGGACCGAACCCCCGGCATCGGGCGGCGGTGCCGGTCCCGCCGCCGGCCCCGGTCCCGCCGTACCGCCCGGCCCCCCGGCTCCCGCGGCCGGATGAGCGCCTTCGGCGAGATGGTGCGCCCCTCCCTCGCACGCATCGGCGCACCGCGTGACGGGTATGCAACGGACCGTGACGCGTACTGGGGGTCGGGGTTCTTCATAGCCCCGGGATGGCTGTTGACCTGCGCTCATGTCGTGGGGAAGGGGGGAGCCGCGGTGTGCCGAGGGGAGAGCGCGATGAGCGTGTCCTGGCAGCAGCGCACCGCCGCCGACGCCTGGGCCGACCGCACCGGCAGCGGCAGCGCCGTCCTCGTGGCACCCCGGCCCGAGCCCGGACAGGTGCCGCGCGACCCCTGGCCCTTCCCCGACCTCGCGCTCGTCCGGGTCACCGGCGCCGAGGACGTGCCCTGCCTGTGGCTCGGCGACCGGGAGGCGGGCCCCGGCACCCCCGTCGGGCTGTACGGCTGGTCCGTGCAGACCGGTGAGCTGGGCATCCGGCACGCCGCCGGGGAACTCGCCGGCTGCGACGCGCGCGCCCTGCTGCTCGCCGGCAGCCTGCCGGTCGGCGGGCTGTCCGGCGGCCCCCTCCTGGACCTGCGGTACGGCTCCGTCGCCGGCGTCATCAAGGGGCGGCGCAAGGAGGAGGGCGTCGCCGTGCCCGTCACCGCGCTGTACGAGTTACTGGACCTGCGCGAGGGAGCCCGCGTGGTGCGCGATGTCCTGCGCGCGCACGACCTGCACCACCTCGGCCGCCTCGACGACGCCGGACCCGCCCCCGCCTGGCAGCCCGACTGGACCGCCGTACAGCGCTCCCTGCCCGGCCACGCGCCCGCCGCCTCCGGAATCACCGCCGAACTGCGCACGCGCCTCTACGGCCATCTCGCGCAGCTTCCGCCACCGGCCGGTCCCGGCGAGGTCGTCCACCTCGTGGAGGACGTGAAGGAACAGGTGCGCGGCGAACGGCTGCGGTCGCTGCTGCTGCGCCGTGTGCGCACCTGGCGCGAGGGCGCCGGGCTGCTCTCCGGGCTGCGCACCCTGGAGCCGGGCGGCGGCGGCACCCTGGTCGACCTCGACGCGGTGCTGCTGTACGCGGCGAAGGTCCTGCGGAAGACCGCGCGGGAACGGGCCGGGGAGGTGGCTCCGGAGCGGTTGCGCGCCTTCTCCGACTGGATCGCCGCCCAGGCCGCCGGCCATCGCAACTGGGCCGTCGGCGAGGCCGTCCGCAGCCTGCTGGAGGGGATCGGGACCGCGGAGGACCACCGTCCGGCGCCGGGAACCGGCCGGTGGCCGGCGGAGGCAGGGGGCGGGCAGCCGGACCCGGCGGGCGGACACGGCCGCCGGCGCGCGGAGACGCCCTCGCCCACCGGCCTCGCGCACCCGCAGGTGCCGGCCCAGCAGGGCGGACCCCTGCCGGACGCGCCGGTCGAGCGACAGGACGCCCCGACCGCTCTGCCCGCCCCACGGGCCCCCGAGTGGCGCCGGCTTCCGGTGCCCGCCCTGGTGCCCTCCTCGGCCACCCGTACCGATGTGCTCGTCAAGGTCGGGGCGCCGATGTACGACGGCCGGTACCCGTGGAGCGTGCAGCTGATCTACGACGGCCAGGACGTCACCCCGGTCGCCGCCGACGACCGCGGTGTGCGCGCCGAGGAACTGGCGGGGGTGCTGCGGGAGCCGCTGGCCCTGGCGCTGAGCCAGGGGGACCACGGGGAGCACCTGGCCGCGATCGAGGTGTTCCTCCCGCGCAGGCTGTTCGATCTGCCGGTGGACGAGTGGCAGTTGCTCCCCGGCCCGGCCGGCGGGACGGACGACGCCGGTGCGGACGCCGGCCCCGGGAGCGAGGGCTTCCCGTACGCCACGGACGGCATGGATGCCATGGACGACATGGACGACATGGACGACGCGTTCGTGGACGAGCGGGCCATGCCGCTCGGGATGCGGCGGACCGTCGTCGTACGGGACGTACGGCGCAACAGCCGGCCGCCCTCCCCGGAGTGGCGCCGGCGCTGGAAGGGCGCGCAGCGCGGGCCGTTGGCGCACGAGCCGCTGCACGGGCGGCCGCCCGGCGCGGGCGCGGCCGACGGGGGGCCGGGGGAGGGGCATCCGCCGGGTGCGCGGGCCGGGGGCAGGTACCCGTACTACGGCGTGCTGTCCGCGATGGGCGATGCGAGTGTGCCGGTCTACTGCGGACCGGTCGGCAGTGGCGAGGGGCTGGCGGCGATGAAGGACGCGCTGATGGCCGGGCACTCGGTGGTGCTGTGGCGCCGGGACCGGCACGACCACGACGAGTGCCGGGACTTCCACCGGCAGGCCACCGGTCTGCTGGAACTCGCCGGGCACGCCGACGGGTTGTCCGGCCCGGTGCGCGACCTGCGCATCCGGCTGTCCGACCCGGACACCGCCCGCGCCCAAGGCTTGCGCGGCAAGCTCGCCGTACTGGTGGACCCGCCGGACCGGCCCCCGTACGCGGCGGAGGCCATGCGCCCGCCGCCGCTGGCCGCGCCCGGTGGCTGACCCCGCGCCGGCCGCCTGCGTCGCCGTCAACTCGCCTGCGTCGCAAGACTGTTCGGCGGGCCGGATGACGGGAACCGGACGTGCCGAAGCCCGGCGGGCGGCGGCGGTGGGCGGTAGCCTCGTACGTCGGACGGCCGGGCCCGCTGAATGATCACCAGAGCCGGGAGGAGCCCAAGGTGAACGACTGGCGGATCTACCGCGGAGTGGGTCAGCCGCACGACGGCATGCGGCGGTTGCCGGCCCCGCCGCCGTGGCGGGACTTCGCGACGTCCCGGCAGGCCCCACAGGACACGGCGGACACGGCGGACGGCAGGGCGGACACCGACCCGAGCAGCGCGCGCCGGCTGGGCGTGCGCCGCCGCCTCGTCGAGAACTACGCGCCCCGGCCCGCCGAGGTGGACGCCGTCAACGCGGCTCTCTACCTGCGCCGGCCCCTGCTGGTGACGGGCAACCCGGGCACCGGGAAGTCCACCCTCGCCTACGCCGTCGCTCACGAACTCGGCCTGGGCAAGGTGCTGCGCTGGCCCATCGTCAGCCGTACGGCCCTCCAGGACGGCCTGTACCGGTACGACGCCATCGCCCGGCTCCAGGACGTCCAGCTGGAGCGCGCCCGGGGCGGCGGGGAGGAGGCCGGAGGCGGCTCCGGCATCGGCTCGTACATCCGGCTCGGCCCGCTCGGCACCGCGCTGCTCCCCGCCGAGCAGCCGCGCGTCCTGCTCATCGACGAACTCGACAAGAGTGACCTCGACCTCCCCAACGACCTGCTCAACACCCTGGAGGAGGGCGAGTTCTCCATCCCCGAGCTGGAGCGGCTCGCCGACCGGGAACCCGTGGTCGAGGTCCTCACCCACGACGGCGACCGGGTCGCCGTGCGCGGCGGCCGCATCGCCTGCTCCGCCTTCCCGGTGATCGTGCTCACCTCCAACGGCGAGCGCGACTTCCCCGCCCCGCTGCTGCGCCGCTGCGTCCAGCTGGAGCTGGACCCGCCCGGCGAGGAACAGCTCACCGCCATGGTCGAGGCCCACCTCGGCGCCGCGGGGGTCGCCGCGGGCGCCGATCTGATCCGCCGCTTCCTGGAACGCGAACCCGGCGAGGTGCTCGCCGCCGACCAGCTCCTCAACGCCCTGTTCCTCACCCAGCACGACCCGCACGCCCAGGGCCTCACCCGGGAGCGGATCGCGGAGATGCTCATGCAGCCGCTCGACCGTACGAGGTGAGGGGCCGATGCCGGGGATGCGCCGGGACCGCCTGGACGAGCTGATCCACCAGCTGCGCCGGGGCGGACTCCAGCCGACCGCCGAGGACGTCGCGGACGCGCTCTGGCTCGCCGGGCAGCTCGGCACCGCCCCGCCGGGCGCGCCGGCCGGACCACCCGGACCCGGTGCGGCCGCGCCGCAGGGCGCGGTGCCCGCCGACCCGCCCCTCGGCGCCCCCGTCGAGCCCGGCGGCCCGCCGCCCCCGCCGCCGTCCGTCCCGGACCTCCCCGAACCCGCCGTCCAGCTGGCCGCCCCGAGCCCCGCCCCGCCGTCCCGGCCCGACCCCGCCCGCCTCGCCGGCCGCCCGCCCTCCGACGCCGCCCCCGCCTCCTTCCCCGTGCGCGCCCCCGCCGCCGGTGCGCTGCCCGGGCTGCTCGCCCTGGAGAAGGCGCTGCGCTCCCTCGGCCGCTACCGCACCGCCGTCCGGCCCGGCCGGGACGAGCAGCGCGTCGACGAGGAGGCCACCGCCGAGCGCGCCGCCGCCAGCGGCATCCTGCTGCCCGTCCTGCGGCCCGGCCGCCGCCGGCGCTGCGACGTCCAGCTGCTGATGGACACCGGGCCCGCCATGGCCGTATGGGGGCAGATGGTGGAGGAGCTGCGGCAGGCCTGCCAGCAGTCCGGCGCGTTCGCCTCCGTCCGCGTCCACCACCTGTACGCCGACGACTCCGGCAGCCCGCTCGTCGGTACGACCGCCGGTCCCGGCCGGCACACCCGGCTGCGCCCGGCCGAGGAACTCCACGACCCCAGCGGCCGCCGGCTCACCTTCGTCATCAGCGACTGCGTCGGCCCGCTGTGGCAGAACGGCACCGCCCAGCGACTGCTGCACGCCTGGCCGCGCTCCGCCCCGGTGGCCGTGGTCCAGCCGCTGCCGCCCCGCCTGTGGGGCCGTACGGCGCTGCCGGCCGAGCCGGGAGTGCTGGTCCGTGCCGGGGAGAGCGGCGGACGGCTGGACTTCGTGCCCGAGGACGAGCCCTGGGAGGAACCGCCGCCCGGCGCCCGGCCGGTGCCCGTGCTGCAACCCACCCCGGAGGCCTTCGAGGCGTTCGCGCGGGTGCTCGCCGCGACCGGGCCGGTCAGCGGCCCCGCCTGGGCCGGCTTCGCCCACCCCGCCACCGCACCGGCGGCGGCCGGCACCGCCCCGGCCGCCGCGCCGCCACGCAGCGACGACGACCTGCTGCGCGCCTTCCGCGCGAGCGCCTCACCCGGTGCCCTGCGGCTCGCCGTCTACCTCGCCGCGGCGCCGCTCACCCTGCCGGTGATGCAGCTCGTCCAGCGCGCCATGCTGCCCGACACCGGACCGATGGAACTGGCCGAGGTGCTGCTCGGCGGTCTGCTCCGGCAGCTGCCCGGCACCGAGCACCAGCCGTGCTTCGCCTACCCGCCCCGGGTGCAGGACCTGCTCCTGTCCTCCCTCGGCCAGGACGCCGCCGGGCTCGTCCTCAAGCACTGCTCGGCCTATGTGGAACGGCACTTCGGCAAGGGCACCCGCAACTTCGCCGCGCTCGCGGCGGCCCGGCTCGCGGACGGCGCCGGGGAGACGGGGGAGGCGGCCGGCGCCGGGGAGGGCGCGGACACCGGGGACGGCGGCGGCGGTGTCGAGGCCGAGCTGTTCGCCCGTATCCCGGCCCGCGTGCTGCGCTTCTATCTGCCCGACCTGGTCACGCCGGACCCGCTGACCGAGGCCGAGCGGCTGCTCGCCCAGTGGCGCCGGCTGGCCGACCCGGAGGCGCTGCGGCGAGCCCGGGACCAGCTCCGGCTCGCGACCGCCGGCACCGGCTCCGCGCCGGCCGCCGACCCCGGCGGGCGGTTCCGGGCCCGCCTGGTCCTCGGCCGGGTGCTGCGCGCGGAGGCGGGTACGGCGGCCGCCCGGTCGGAGGGACGGCGGCCGCAGCTGCTCCAGGAGGCCGCCGACGCGCTCGCCGCCGCGCATGCGGAGACCGCGGCCGACGGCCCCGAGCGGGCCGCCGCGGCCCTGGAACTCGCCGCCTGCCGACGCGAGCTGTGGCAGCTGACGGCGGACGACGCCCACCTCACCACCGCTCTCGACGTCCTGGCCCCGGACACCCCGCCCTGGCCCGAGGTGACCGAGCGGGCCCGCCGATGGCTCCGGGACACGGGTCCCGACGACGGGGAGCGCCCGGCAGCCGGGGCACCGCCCGCTGCCGACGACGGGGAGCGCCCGGCAGCCGGGGCACCGCCCGCTGCCGACGACGGGGAGCGCCCGGCAGCCGGGGCACCGCCCGCTGCCGACGCACCGCCCCCCGCCGCCGCACGGACCGCCGACCGTCCTTCCGGAGCCGGTGAGCCGCCGGAGGCCGGTGTGCCGTGGCAGGCCGGGGTGGAGCGGGAGCGGCTCGTGTTGCGCGGCCGGTTGCTGATGGACCTGCGGCGGCCCGGTGCCGCCACCGCCGAGCTGCGCGAGGGCTGCGCGCTGCTGGCTGCGGAGGGCGCCACCGACGCCGTACGCGCGCCCGTGCTGCTCGATCTCGCGCGGGCGCTCGCCGCGGCCCGGGCCGAGGACGCGGAGGTGCGGCAGGCGCTGCGGCAGGCGCGGCGGGCCGCCGGGGAGGACCCGGCGCTGCTCGTGCCCGCGCTCGCCGAGCTGGCCGCGGTCCACGCCGGGGCCGGCGAGCACGCGGAGGCCGACGCGCTGTACGAGCGGGCCGTGCTGCTGGCACCGGCCGACAGCGCGCCCCGCCTGCGCCTCCTCACCGCCTGGGGCGAGTCGCTGCTCGGCCGGGCCTCGGCGGCGGACGGCGCGGGCACCGTGGACCGGGCCGAGTACGTGCTGCGGGAGGCGCTCACCGCACTGCCCGCCCGTTCCGCGCAGCGCGGCCGGCTCCAGGGGCTGGTCGCCAGCGCGCTCGCCCAGCGGTTCCGCCATCTCGGCTTCCTGCCGGACCTGTTCGAGAGCCGGCATCTGCTCGGCCAGGCGGTGCGCGCGGCGGCCGACGCCGCCGTACGGGCCGAGGTGTGGCTCCAGCTGGGGCGGGTGCGGCTGGAGGGCTGGTACCACGCGGGCGCGCCCCTGCTGACCGACGCGCTCCAGGCGTACGAGAACGCCGAGCGGGAGGCCGTCGCGGCGCACGGTGCCGATCCGGGCTCGGTGACGGCCGCGCGCGCCCGGTACGGCAGCGGGGCGGTGCTCGCCCTGATGGGGCGGCCCGGCGCGGCTCAGGATGCCTTCCGGGCGGCGCGCCGGCAGTGGCAGCGGCTGGTCGGGGCGCTGTACGACGTGGACTGGGCCGATGTGGAGCGGGCCCGGCGGGCGGAGCGGCAGCCGCCCCCGGCGGACGCCCGGTCGCTCTCGGAAGGGGAGTGGCGGGAAGTCGCCCCACCGTGGTGGCCGTGGACCGAAGAATGGCGCAACGCGACGGAACTTGACCGGAGTTGAGCCCTCGCGGGTTTCTGGTTCGGGCCTGTCGGGAAGAAGTCGGCAGCCACTGCGGCTGCGCGGGGCGGGCGCGGGGCAGGGAGGAGCCGAGGTGGGGGAGCCAATGACACGGGCGGCCGGGCTCGGCGAGCACGCCGTACGGGCCGTGGTCCCGCCCGACCTCACCGATGTCGACCTGCGGACTCTGCGGGCCATGGACGATCCGGCGCTGCTCGCGGCGGTGGCCGGGGTGCTGGCCGATCCGGAGGGGCTCGGCCGGGTCTGGTACACGACCGACACCGACACCCTCGTGCCGGGCGGAGTCACCGGGCATATGTTTTCGGCCGGTCATACGCGCCGGGCGCCGACGCGGTCCTTGCCCGGCACGGACACGGTGGCATGACCCCCGGACCACCCGGACCACCCGGCTCCGCCGGCCCACCGGCACGTCCGGCTCCGGCCGCACCCGCCGGGTTCGCCGGGCCCTCAGGGCGAGCCGCGCCCGCCGGGTTCGCCGGTCCGGCGGAAGCCGTCGCTGCGGCGGAAGCCGTTGCTCCGGCGGAAGCTCCCGCTCCGGGAGAAGCCGCCCCCGGCCTCACCCAGGTGCCCGGCCTCGCCCCCGCCCCCGGCCTCACCCCCGTCCCCCTGCCGGCCGGCACCCTCGCCGCCCTGGCCCGGGCCCAGCCGCGGCCCCGGGCCACCGCAACCCTGCTGGCGGCCCTGCACGCCCGGCGGATGCTGCTGTTCAAGTCGCTGCTGGTCCGGGTCGAACGGAACCGTTCGGGGCTGGACGGGGCGGTGCGGCGGCGGTTCGAGGGGGACTGGGCGCTGCTGGAGCGGGCGGAGCGCGCCGATCCCGCCGCCGTCCGGGCGGTGCTCGACTATCCGACGACCGGCGCCTGGCTGGCCGCCGCGCTCGCCGCGCCCGACGGGCCGCCCTTCGAGGACCGCCTCGCCGGACTCGGCGCGGTCGCCGTGGCCGCCGCCGTCCGCGCCGGCTGCCGGTTCACCACCACCCGCGCGCTGCCGGCCGGCACCCTGTGCCTGCCCGGGCTCGGCCTGCTGCGCGGCGCCCGCGGCCCGGCCCGGCTGAGCGGGCGCGGCGGCGCTCTGAAGATCACCGACGGCGCGGGCCAGACGCTCCGGCTGCCCGGTGCCGTACCGGCCGGACCCGGCACCCGGTGGGCGCCCGACGGCACCCTCGCCTGGTCGGCGCTGCACACCCTGCCCGGCTGCACCGCCGTACTCGACGACCTGGACCCCTACCGGGTGCCGGACGGCGGCATCGGGCCGGCCGCGCTGCCCGCCGCCGAGCGGCCGTACTCCGACCCGGCCGGCTGGGCCGCCCGCTGGCGGCACGCCCAGGCCCTGCTCGCCGCGACCCACCCGGCCCGCGCCACCGAGACGACCGCCCTGCTGCGCGCCGTCGTCCCGCTCGCCCCGCACACCGGCGCCGGGCCGCCGATGAGCGCCACCCTGCGGACCGCGCCCGGCGCCGTCCTGGCCCAGCTGCCGGCCGACCGGCGCGAGCTGGTGGAGCTGCTGGTGCACGAGACCCACCACACCAAGCTGGCCGTCCTGGACGAGCTGGTGCCGCTGTGCCGGCCCGGCGGCAGCCTGCACCGGGTGGCCTGGCGGCGCGACCCGCGGCCCGTCCCCGGCGTGCTCCAGGGCGCCTATGCGCACCTGGCGCTGATGGACCTGTGGTCCAGGGCGCGCACCGGAGCCGCCTGGGTGTGGCGTCGGCGCGCCGCCGAACGGTTCGACGCCTGCCTGGAGCAGGTCGCCGAGGCCTTGTCGGCGCTCGCCGGGTCCGATGAACTGACCCCGCACGGAAGGGAGTTCGTCCGGCACATGGGCCGTCACCACGCCCGCCTCGCGGGCGCCGCCCGACAGCCCGGATGACGCTCCGTGGAGGGGTTATTGCGTTACGTTATGCGTTATGCGTTGTGCGCGCGGCTGCCCGTGAGGCCGGCAGCCGCCGGAACAGGGAGCGGCGATGGCGGAACAGCGGCGACCGGTCGCCACGGACGCGGCGGCACCCGAGCATGTGCTCGTGGTCTTCCCGGGCTACCACCGCTCATGGGCGGCATGGATCGCGCAGTGCCTGGAACGGCACGGGCGCCGGGCCACCCTCCAGCGCTGGGACCCGCCGCGCGAGGTGGCGCTGGAGGACTCGCTCGGCGATCTGCTGCTGGCCAGCGGCCAGGTGCTGCTGGTCCTCAACGACTGGTTCTTCGAGCTGGGCCCGCGCCCGCCGGGCGAGTGGAACGACGCCCTGCGCGGCTTCGTCGCCGCGCACGCCGACCGGTTCGCCGCGGTCAACCTCACCAACCGCCCGCTGCTGCCCGCCACCGCCGTACTGGAACCGGCCAGCCTGTGGGCGCTGAGCGAGGAGGCCGCCGAGGAACGGCTGCTGCGCCGGCTCGGCATCGAACCCCTGGCCCGCCCGCGCCCGGTGCCGGGCCGCATCCGCTACCCCGACGAGCGCTGCGAGATCTGGGGCGAGGTGCCCCGCCGCAACCCGCGCTTCACCGGCCGTGACGACCTGCTCGGCGAACTCCAGCAGCGGCTCGCCGACGCGGAACGCGGAGCCGCCGCCTGCACCCTGGTCGGCATGTCCGGCATCGGCAAGACCCAGCTCGCCGCCGAGTACGCGCACCGCTTCAGCACCGACTACGACCTGGTGTGGTGGGTCAACTCCGACGACCGCACCATCCAGCGCGACCGCCTCGGCGAACTCGCCGTCGAACTCGGCCTGCGCGCCGGCAGCGAGCCCGGCGAACGCATCCGCGCGGTCCGCAACGCACTGCGGCGCGGCGAGCCGTACGGGAACTGGCTGGTGGTCTTCGACGGCTGGGACGACATCGAGGGCGTGAGCGGGCTGCTCCCGCAGGGCACCGGACACGTCCTGATCACCTCCCGGAACCGGGGCTGGAGCGAGCACACCGACGTCCTGGAGATTCCCGCCTTCCTGCGCGCCGAGTCCACCGGCTATCTGATGCGCCGCGCCCCGCACATCTCCGCCCGGGAGGCCGACGAGGTGGCCGCCGAGTTCGGGGACGTACCGCTGCCGCTGGTGCAGGCCGCGTCCTGGCTCGGCGAGTCCCGGATGGAGGTCGCCGAGTACCTGCGCATGGTGCGCGAACGCCGGCTGTCCACCGTCGACGAGCCCGTCACCGGCGAGGGCTTCCCGCAGTCCTCGCTGACCTCCTGGGCCATACTGCTCAACCGGCTGCGCCGCTCCCAGCCGCAGGCCATCGACGTGCTGGGACTGTGCACCTCCTTCGCCCCCGGCCGCATCCCGCTGGGCCTGATCCGCGCCTACCCGCGCGCCGAACTCCCCGACGAGCTGCGCTGGATGGCCACCGACCTGCCCGCCTGGACCCGGGCGCTGGACACCCTGGTCAGCTACTCGGTGCTCACCCGGGAGACCCGCGGCCCACTGGCCGCCGAGATGGGCCCGCACCAGGAGTCCGTGCACATGCACCGGCTCGTCCACGACATCGTCTCCAAGCTGACCGGCGACAGCGGCCGCGAGGTGCACCGGCGGGCGGTGCGCACCCTGCTCGCCGAGGCCGACCCCGGCAACCCCGCCGACAGCCGCAACTGGCCGCGCTACGCCGAACTCCTGCCGCACCTGTCGGCCTCCGGCGCCCTGGAGAGCCGCCAGCCGCGCGTGCAGGAACTCGTCCTGAACTGCCTGCGCTACTGCTCCCGCAGCGGCGAGTACAGCGGCGGCCTGGAACTGGCCCAGCAGGTGCGCGAGCACTGGTCCCGGTTCATGGAGCCGATCGACCAGCCGATGCTCGACCTGGCCACCCAGGAGGGCAACATGCTCCGCAACAGCGGCCGGTTCCGGGAACTGTACGAACTTCACCGGGGCGTGCTGGGGCAGCTCCAGGCCGCGCCCCGGCGCAACGAGATCGGCGAGCTGGCCAGCAAGGCCGCCCTCGCCTCCGGGCTGCGCTCGCTCGGCCGCTACCAGGAGGCGTACGACCTCCAGCGCGAGGTCCTGGAGGGCAACGAGCGGCTCCTCGGCCCGGACGAGCCGCCGACCCTGGTCGCCCGGCACAACCTCGGCGTCAGCCTGCGCATGCTCGGCCGGTACGCGGAGGCGCTGGACCTCGACCTGGAGACCCTGGCGCTGGGCGAGAGCGTGCTGCGCGCCCGGCACATCAACACCCTGCACTCGGGCAACGCGGTCACCCACAGCCTCCGGCTGCTCGGCCGCTACCGCGAGGCGCTCGCCCGCCAGGAACCCGTCGTACGGCTCCATGTGCAGGTGCTCGGCCCACGGCACCCGCAGACCCTCGAAGCCCGCTCCCAGCTGGCCATGTGCCGCCGCCGGGAGGGCGGCAACGCGCCGGACGTCGGCCCGGCCATGGCGGGCCTGCTGGACGAACTGATCCAGCTGTACGGCCGTGAGCACCACCGCACGCTGGGCTTCCTCACCAACTACGGCAACTTCCTGCGCGAACACGGCGATCTCAGCCATGCCCGGGAGCTGATCGACGAGGCGGAGGCGGGCTACCGGGCGCTGCTCGGCCCCGCGCACCCCGTCGCCACCGGCATGCTCTCCAACACCGGGCTGGTGATGCAGGCGGCCGGCGAGCGGGCCGACGCGCTGGCCATGTTCGAGGCCGCGCTCGCCGGGCTCAGCGCGACGCTCGGGCCGGACCATCCCTGGGTGCTGGGCTGCGCCCTCAACGCGGCCGGCGCGCGCAACCTCAACGGGCGGATCCCGGAGGCGGTGGAACTGAGCCGGGACAGCCTGCGCCGGGTGCGGCACATGCTGGGACACGAGCATCCGCTGACGCTGTCCTGCCAGGTGGCGCTCGCCGCGGACCTGCGCGCCGCGAACGAGCAGGAGGAGGCGGGCAAGCTGGAGGAGGACGCCCTGCTGGCCCTCACCCGCACCCTGGGCGCCCAGCACCCCCACACCATCTCCTCCCGCCAACGCATCCGCCCCTACTGGGACTTCGAGGCCTACATCGGCTGAAGCGCGCCCCAAAGGGGCGCGGGGAACTGCGCGAGCAACCACAACCGGACCCGCAGCCGCACACGACCTCATCCCGCCCCCGGGTAGGCCAAGGGCCCGGTACCGAGTACGAAACTCGATACCGGGCCCTTACGGGGTCAGTGGGGCTTACGCCTCGAAGACCTCACGCACCAACTGCTCCTGCTCCGCCTGGTGCCGCTTCGCGGAACCCACCGCCGGGGACGAACCGTGCGGACGCGAGATGCGCCGCAGCCGCTCGCCGGCCGGGATGTCCGCGCCGACCGCCAGGTCGAGGTGGTCGATCAGGTTGAGCGCGATGAACGGCCACGCACCCTGGTTCGCCGGCTCCTCCTGCGCCCACAGGTACTTCTCGGCGTTCGGGTACTTCTTGATCTCCGCCTGGAGCTCGGCACCCGGCAGCGGGTACAGCCGCTCGATACGGATGATCGCGGTGTCCGTGACGCCCCGCTTCTGCCGCTCGGCCTCCAGGTCGTAGTAGACCTTGCCCGCGCAGAAGACGACCTTGCGGACCGCGGCCGGGTCGACCGTGCTGTCGCCGATGACCGGGCGGAACTCGCCGCTCGTGAACTCCTCCGCCTTCGACGCCGCGGCCTTCAGACGCAGCATCGACTTCGGGGTGAAGACGACCAGCGGCTTGTGGTGCGGGTTGTGCACCTGCCAGCGCAGGAGGTGGAAGTAGTTCGACGGGAGCGTCGGCATCGCGACCGTCATGTTGTTCTGGGCGCACAGCTGGAGGAACCGCTCCGGGCGGGCCGAGGAGTGGTCCGGGCCCTGGCCCTCGTAGCCGTGCGGCAGCAGCAGGACCACACCGGAGGTCTGGCCCCACTTCTGCTCGGCCGAGGAGACGAACTCGTCGACGACGGTCTGGGCGCCGTTGACGAAGTCGCCGAACTGGGCCTCCCACATCACCAGCGCGTCCGGGCGGGCCAGCGAGTAGCCGTACTCGAAGCCCATCGCCGCGTACTCGGACAGCAGCGAGTTGTAGACGTTCAGCCGCGCCTGGTCCTCGGAGAGGTACTGGAGCGGGGTGTACTCCTCGCCGGTCTCCCGGTCGATCAGCACCGCGTGGCGCTGGCCGAAGGTGCCGCGCTGGGAGTCCTGGCCCGCCAGGCGGACCGGGGTGCCCTCGAGCAGCAGGGAGCCGATGGCGAGGGTCTCGCCCATGCCCCAGTCGATGGTGCCGTCCTCGACCATCGCCGCACGCCGCTGCAACTGCGGCTGGAGACGGGGGTGGACGGTCATGTGCTCGGGCACGCTGACCTGGGACTCGGCGATCCGCTTGACGACCTCGGCGGAGATCGCGGTCGGCACCGCGACCGGGAAGCCGTCCTGCGGGGCCTCGGCGGCGCCGCCGGCGGGCTGCGCGGTGGCCTCGCGGACCTCGGTGAAGACCTTCTCCAGCTGGCCCTGGTAGTCCTGGAGCGCCTGCTCGGCCTCTTCCAGGGTGATGTCGCCGCGACCGATCAGGGACTCGGTGTAGAGCTTGCGCACCGAGCGCTTCTTGTCGATCAGGTCGTACATCAGCGGCTGGGTGAAGGCCGGGTTGTCCGACTCGTTGTGACCGCGGCGGCGGTAGCAGATGAGGTCGATCACCACGTCCTTGTTGAACGCCTGGCGGAACTCGAAGGCGAGCCGCGCGACGCGGACCACGGCCTCCGGGTCGTCGCCGTTCACGTGGAAGATCGGGGCCTCGATCATGCGGGCCACGTCCGTCGCGTACATCGACGAACGCGAGGACTCGGGGGCCGCGGTGAAGCCGACCTGGTTGTTGATGACGATGTGGACCGTGCCGCCGGTGCGGTAGCCGCGCAGCTGCGACATGTTCAGGGTCTCGGCCACCACGCCCTGGCCTGCGAAGGCCGCGTCGCCGTGGATCGCCACCGGCAGGACGGTGAAGTCCGTGCCGCCCTTGTTGATGATGTCCTGCTTGGCGCGGGCGACGCCCTCCAGGACCGGGTCCACCGCCTCCAGGTGGGAGGGGTTGGCGACCAGGGAGACCTTGATCTGCTCGCCGTCGAGGCCGGTGAAGGTGCCCTCGGCGCCCAGGTGGTACTTGACGTCGCCGGAGCCGTGCATCGACTTCGGGTCGAGGTTGCCCTCGAACTCGCGGAAGATCTGCGCGTACGACTTGCCGACGATGTTCGCCAGCACGTTCAGCCGGCCGCGGTGGGCCATGCCGATGACGACCTCGTCCAGGCGGGACTCGGCAGCGGAGTCGATCACCGCGTCGAGCAGCGGGATGACGGACTCGCCGCCCTCCAGGGAGAAGCGCTTCTGGCCGACGTACTTCGTCTGGAGGAACGTCTCGAACGCCTCCGCGGCGTTCAGCCGGCGCAGGATGCGCAGCTGCTCCTCGCGCTCCATCTTGGAGTGCGGGCGCTCCACCCGGTCCTGGATCCACTTGCGCTGCTTGGGGTCCTGGATGTGCATGAACTCGATGCCGGTGGTGCGGCAGTACGAGTCGCGCAGCACGCCGAGGATGTCGCGCAGCTTCATCATCGACTTGCCGGCGAAGCCGCCGACGGCGAACTCGCGCTCCAGGTCCCACAGGGTGAGGCCGTGCTCGACGATGTCCAGGTCGGGGTGCTTGCGCTGCTTGTACTCCAGCGGGTCGGTGTCGGCCATGACATGGCCGCGGACCCGGTAGGAGTGGATCAGCTCGAAGACGCGGGCGGCCTTGGTGACGTCGTCGTCGTGCGAGGCGTCGATGTCCCGGAGCCAGCGGACCGGCTCGTAGGGGATCCGCAGCGCCTCGAAGATGTCGTCGAAGAAGCCGTTCTCGCCGAGCAGCAGGTTGGCGACCTGGCGCAGGAACTCGCCGGAGGCGGCGCCCTGGATCACCCGGTGGTCGTAGGTCGACGTGAGCGTCATGACCTTGGAGACACCGAGCTTGTTCAGGGTGTCCTGGCTGGTGCCCTGGAACTCGGCCGGGTAGTCCATGGAGCCGACGCCCATGATGACCGACTGGCCGGGCATCAGACGCGGGACCGAGTGGACGGTGCCGAGGCCGCCGGGGTTGGTCAGGGAGACCGTCACACCGGTGAAGTCGTCCATCGTGAGCTTGCCCTCGCGGGCGCGGCGGACGATGTCCTCGTAGGCCTGCCAGAACTCGAAGAAGTTCAGCGTCTCGGCCTTCTTGATCGCCGCGACGACCAGCTGGCGGTCGCCGTTCGGCTTGACCAGGTCGATGGCGAGACCGAGGTTGACGTGGGCCGGCTTGATCAGCGTCGGCTTGCCGTCCTTGACGCCGTACGACCAGTTCATCGACGGCATGGCCTTGATGGCCTGCACCATCGCGTACCCGATGATGTGCGTGAAGGAGATCTTCCCGCCGCGGGCGCGCTTGAGGTGGTTGTTGATGACGATGCGGTTGTCGAACAGCAGCTTCACCGGGACGGCGCGGACCGAGGTGGCGGTCGGCACCTCCAGCGAGGCGTCCATGTTCTTCGCGACCGCGGCGGCCGGACCGCGCAGCACGATCTGCTCCGGGCCCTCGGGGGCCGCGGCGGCGGGAGCGGGCTTGGCCGCCTTGGGCTGAGCGGGCGCCTGTGCGGGCTGCGCCGGCTTGGCCGGGGCGGGAGCCGGAGCCGCGCTCGCGGGCTTCGGAGCGGCCGGAGCGGCGGCCTGCGGGGCAGGGGCCGGGGCGGCGGCCTTCGGGGCCGGGGTGGTGGTCTCTGCGGCCCCCGCGGCCGCAGTACCCGCCGGAGCCGGGGTGGCGGGTGCACCCGGCTTGTAATCGGCGAAGAAGTCCCACCAGGCACGGTCTACCGAATTCGGGTCCTGGAGGTACTGCTGATAGATCTCGTCGACGAGCCACTCGTTCGGACCGAACGCGGCAGCGGGGTTCTTCCCGGCTTGGTCGTCGGTGGAGACGCTCGGGTTACTGGGGGACTGTGGCGACACGGCGGCAACCGCCCTCTTCCGCTTCACAAGGTGATGGACAGCGGGAATAAAGGCTACGCCTCCATCGGCGGGAAGGTCAGGCCGAGCAAGGTCATCGTCGCGTAAGTCACATCGGAAATCTTGTTTCGGGGCTTGATATGGCGGGAAACAAGCGTGGTTCCACTGTGGGAGGGTGCACGGGCCGGGCCCGGCGCGCCTTCGTTCGAAGGGTGGCGCGGGCCTGCTCCTGATCACACGTGTCCAGCTGCGCGGAAGGGCAGCGACCGGCATGGATCTTGTGCCTCCGGTTCGGACTTTACGTCAACTTGGTGCGGAAGTCAGTCCCGGGAGAGTGACGATGATCCGGCAGCCCCGCTCGGATTCGGCCACACCGATCCGGCCGCCGTGCAGATCCACCGCCCAGCGGGCGATCGCCAGCCCGAGGCCGGTGCCGCCGTCGCTGCCCGGGCCGTGCGGCCGGGTCACCGCACCCCGGTTGAACCGCTCGAACACCTTGTGCCACTCCGACCGGGGGATGCCGGGGCCCTCGTCCAGGACCTCCAGCTCCAGCGACTCCGGCTGCGGCCCGCGCCGCGCCCGCACCGTCACCCGGCCGTGCGGCGGGCTGTGCTTGACCGCGTTGTCGATCAGGTTGGCGACGACCTGGTGGATCCGCTCGGGGTCCGCGTGCGCGGTCAGCTCCGGCGGGGAGACGTCCAGGTGCAGATGGACGTCCGTACGCGTGTGGCGGCCGGTGTCCGAGGCCAGCCCGGCACGCGCCGAGGCCGCCATGTTGGCCTCCTTCAGCACGCCCGAGAGATACGGCCACACCTCGAAGCGGCGCATCTTCAGCGGTACGACGCCGTTGTCGAGCCGGGACAGGTCCAGCAGCGTCTCCACCAGCCGGCCGAGCCGCTCGGTCTGCTTCAGGGCCGTCCGCATGGTCTCCTGGTCGGGCTCGGTGACCCCGTCGACGATGTTCTCCAGCACGGCGCGCAGTCCCGCGATGGGGGTGCGCAGCTCGTGCGAGACGTTCGCGACCAGTTCCTTGCGCTGCCGGTCCTGGGCCTCCAGCTCGTCGGCCATGACATTGATCGTCTGGGCCAGGTCGCCCAGCTCGTCCCGGCGGTTCTCGCTCACCCGGCGGGTGTAGTCGCCCTCGGAGATGGAGCGGGCCACCGTGTTCATCTCGTCCAGCGGCATGGTGAGCGAGTGCGCCACGAACTGCGTGATCAGCAGCGTGGCGATCATCGAGAAGACCGTGATGAAGCGCAGCTCGGTCTTGGTGTGCACCGCGATCATCGACAGACCGGTGGTGATCAGCACCGAGATGACGACCAGCGCGCCCAGCTTGGTCTTGATCGAGAACGGGCGTACGCCGCCCCAGGGCTCCTCCACGGGACTCCCGGGGCTCCTGGGTGCGGCCTGCCGCCCGGCACCGCTCATGGCGTCGGCGTCTCCAGCGCGTACCCGACCCCGTGCACCGTGCGGATCCGCTCGGCGCCGATCTTCCGGCGCAGCGCCTTGATGTGGCTGTCGACCGTACGGGTGCCGGAGGCGTCCGCCCAGTCCCACACCTCGGCCAGCAGCTGCTCCCGGGAGAGGACCGCGCGCGGGGTGTTCGCCAGGCACACCAGCAGGTCGAACTCGGTCGGCGTCAGATGGACGTCCTCCGACCGCACCCGCACCCGGCGCTGGGCGTGGTCGATCTCCAGTTCGCCGAGGCGCAGGATGCCGCTGCGCGGGGTGGCGGCGGCCAGCGCGGCCCGCTCCACCCGGCGGAGCAGCACATGCACGCGGGCCGCGAGTTCCCGCATGGAGAACGGCTTGGTCATGTAGTCGTCGGCGCCGACGCCGAGCCCGACCAGCATGTCCGTCTCGTCGTCCCGCGCGGTGAGCATCAGCACCGGCACCGGCCGCTGCGCCTGCACCCGGCGGCAGACCTCCAGGCCGTCGAAGCCGGGCAGCATGATGTCGAGGATCAGCAGGTCGGGCTGCCAGGCCTCGGCGGTGTCGACCGCGGCCGGACCGTCGGCCGCGGTCTGCACCAGGAATCCCTCTGCGCGGAGCCGGGCCGCGATGGCGTCGACGATCGTGGTGTCGTCCTCGACGACCAGCACCCGGCGCTGCGCGCCCGGTGTGCTGGTCGCCGCACCGCTCTGGGAGGTGTGTGTCTGCTCCATCGCCCGCCCCTGCTTGTTGCTTTCCGGAACCCGTGGGGTGATCCCATGTCTGCGATCGACGCGTGAGGACCGGCCGGGGGACCTGTTGAGAGATCCGTTGACTGATCCGCGTCAGGGCAGCACATTACGGGGACTCGCCGTGCCGTCGCTATCCAGGGCGGACGCCGAGGTGCACGGCGTCGGGAACGCCCCGGGCAACGGGGACCTCTTCGGTACGCACCTGACGGAACCCGGCATTCCGCAAGCTTCCTTCAAATTCCGGAGAGGGCTCGGCCGACCACACCGCGAGCACCCCGCCCGGCCTCAACACCCGGGCGCAGGAACGGAGTCCGGCCGGTGAGTACAGACTGCCGTTGTCCTCGGTGACGGTCCAGCCCGGCCCGTTGTCGATGTCGAGGCACAGCGCGTCGAACGTGTCCGATGTCTCATTGACGTAACGAACGAGATCGGCTTCCACGATCTCCGTCCGGGGGTCGGCGAGCGCCCCGGCGGACAGCTGGGCGAGCGGCCCGTCCCGGTGCCAGCCGACGACCGCGGGCTCCCGCTCCACGACCACGATCCGCCCCCAGCGCCCGTCGGCGGCGGCGTGCGCGAGCGAGAAGCCGACGCCCAGCCCCCCGATCAGCACCGCCGGCTCCGGCCGGCCGTCCAGCGCGTCGTACGCGGCGTCGACCAGCAGCCGCTCCGAGCGGCCGTCGGAGGTGTCCATCAGGAAGCAGCCGTTGGCGATGATCTGCAACAGCGCGCCGTGTCTGCGCAGCACCACCTCGCCGTACGGCCCGTCACGCCGGTCCAGCACCACAGGAGAGTCGTCCAGGGCAGTCATGCGTCCATCCTGCTCGAACTGGGCATTTCCTTCACGGGAATTGCGGATGACGCGGCCGTGGACGCAATCGGACGGTGAGAGGTTGCTGTGAATCCGCTCTCGCGTGGCGTCGGTCATAGACAGCGGCCCGCGCAACGCTGACTGTGGGCGTAACGGAAGGAGCGCCTCAGGTGGAACGGACCGCGACGGGCCCGGTGGCGCCCGCGCTCCCGGCGGACTCGCCTCTTCCCGGCGGAGTCGTCGTCGCGGACCTGCTGGACGGCATGCCCGCCCCGCGCGCCGCGCTGGCCGGGGCCGCGGATGTGCGGAAGGCCGTGGACACGACGGGGACCGCGCAGGCCGTGGCGGTGGCTCCCGTCGTACGGCGCCCGCCGTCCGCCCTTCCGGCGCGGCTCGGGCGACTGGTGCCGACGCCCGTCGGAACCCCGTTCACCTTCGGCTATGCGACGCTGCTGGCCGTCACCTCCGTGATCGCCATGGTGGCCGACCCCGCGCTGGTGCACGCCCTCTACCGGGACTCCAGCACGGACGTGTTCCACCTGGCGTGCTCCCCGGTGACCGTGCTGGTGGCCAGTGCGCTGTGGATCGCGGGCGGGATGGTCTCGCCGTACGCCTTCGCCTTCGTGCTGGTGCTGACCGCGCTGGAGCGCCGGATAGGCGGGGCGCGGGCGGCCGCGGTGTTCCTGTCCGGGCACATCCTGGCCACCCTGGCGACCGAGGTGCCGGTGGGCCTGGCCGTCGCCCTCGGCCACCTCCCCCTCACCTCGCTGCACCGCCTCGACTACGGCATCAGCTTCGGTGTGGCCGCCAGCACCGGCGCCCTGGCCGGCCTGCTCACCCCCTGGCTGCGCTGGCCCCTGCTCGTCTCGGTGGCCGGGCTGCTCCTGGACGACCTGGCCGCCTTCACCGATCCGATGACCGACTGGGGCCACCTCATCGCCCTGACGATCGGTGTGCTGGCCTGGCCGCTCGTCCGCCGCTGGCAGCGCCGCGCCTGAGCGCGCTCACCCCTCGCACTCCCCGAACCGCCCCCGTGGCACCCCCACCCCTGAACGTGATCGCTGAGAGCGAACACAATCCAGGGAACAATCCCCCTAGCCAGAACATTGAGTCGGTACAGCTCAAGTTACCGGCCTAAGGGGAGATCATGGCTGCTGAGTCACCGGCTTTCACTCTCGTCCTGCCCGTGCTGCCGCTCGACGACGAGGTCGTCCTGCCCGGCATGGTGGTTCCGCTGGACCTGAGCGATGCCGAGGTACGGGCCGCGGTGGAGGCCGCACAGGCCGCCGCCCGCTCCGAACCCGGAAAGCCCAAGGTGCTGCTGGTGCCGCGCATCGACGGCACCTACGCCAGGACGGGTGTGCTGGGCACGGTCGAGCAGGTCGGCCGGCTGGCCGACGGTGACCCGGGAGCCCTGATCCGCGGCCGCGGCCGGGTCCGCATCGGCGCCGGCACCACCGGCCCGGGCGCCGCCCTGTGGGTCGAGGGCGCCGAGGTCGCCGAGGAGGTGCCGGACCCGCTGCCGGGTCAGGTCGCCGAACTCGTCAAGGAGTACAAGGCGCTCGCCACCACCTGGCTGAAGAAGCGCGGCGCCTGGCAGGTCGTCGACCGGGTCCAGGCCATCGACGGCGTCGCCGCGCTCGCCGACAACTCCGGCTACTCGCCCTTCCTCACCACCGAGCAGAAGGTCGAACTGCTGGAGACCACCGACCCGGTGGCCCGGCTCAAGCTCGCCACCCAGCAGCTCCGCGACCACCTCGCCGAGCAGGAGGTGGCCGAGACCATCGCCAAGGACGTCCAGGAGGGCGTCGACAAGCAGCAGCGCGAGTTCCTGCTGCGCCGTCAGCTGGAGGCCGTCCGCAAGGAACTGCGCGAACTGAACGGCGACGCCAAGGACGCGGCCGAGGAGTCCGACGACTACCGCGCCCGCGTGGAGGCCGCCGACCTGCCGGAGAAGGTCCGCGAGGCCGCCCTGAAGGAGGTCGACAAGCTGGAGCGGGCCTCCGACGCCTCGCCCGAGGGCTCCTGGATCCGCACCTGGCTGGACACCGTCCTGGACATGCCGTGGAACGTGCGGACCGACGACAGCGCCTCCGCGTACGACATCCAGGGCGCCCGGGCGATCCTCGACGCCGAGCACGCGGGGCTCGAGGACGTGAAGGAGCGCATCACCGAGTACCTGGCGGTGCGCAAGCGGCGCGGCGAGCGCGGCCTCGGCGTGATCGGCGGACGGCGCGGAGGCGCCGTACTCGCCCTGGTCGGGCCGCCCGGTGTCGGAAAGACCAGTCTGGGAGAGAGCGTCGCGCACGCCATGGGCCGCACGTTCGTCCGGGTCGCCCTCGGCGGCGTCCGGGACGAGGCGGAGATCCGCGGTCACCGCCGTACCTACGTCGGCGCGCTGCCCGGGCGGATCGTGCGGGCCGTCAAGGAGGCCGGGTCGATGAACCCGGTGATCCTGCTCGACGAGATCGACAAGGTCGGCTCCGACTTCCGCGGAGACCCCGCCGCTGCCCTCCTGGAGGTCCTCGACCCGGCGCAGAACCACACCTTCCGGGACCACTACCTGGAGGTCGAGCTGGACCTGTCCGACGTGGTCTTCCTCGCCACCGCCAACGTCCTGGAGGCGATCCCGGAGGCCCTTGCCGACCGGATGGAGATCGTCCGCCTGGACGGCTACACCGAGGACGAGAAGATCGTCATCGCCCGGGACCATCTGCTCCCGCGCCAGCTGGAGCGGGCGGGCCTGGACCGGGACGAGGTCACCGTGGAGGAGAGCGCGCTGCGCAGGCTCGCCGGCGAGTACACCCGCGAGGCGGGAGTGCGCACCCTGGAGCGGTCCATCGCGCGGCTGCTCCGCAAGGTCGCGGCCCAGCACGAACTGGGCGAGCGGGAGCTGCCGTTCACCGTGACGGACGCCGATCTGCACGCGCTGATCGGGCGGCCGCGCCATGTGCCCGAGTCCGCCCAGGACCCGGCCGAGCGCCGTACCGCCGTCCCCGGCGTGGCGACCGGCCTCGCGGTCACCGGCGCGGGCGGTGACGTGCTCTTCGTCGAGGCGTCCCTCGCCGACCCGGAGACCGGCGCCGCGGGCCTGACCCTCACCGGCCAGCTGGGCGACGTGATGAAGGAGTCGGCGCAGATCGCGCTGAGCTTCCTGCGCAGCCACGGCGCCGAACTGGAGCTCCCGGTGGCCGACTTGAAGGACCGGGGCGTGCACATCCACTTCCCGGCCGGCGCGGTCCCGAAGGACGGCCCGAGCGCCGGCATCACCATGACCACGGCCCTCGCCTCCCTGCTGTCCGGCCGGCCGGTGCGCACGGACGTGGCGATGACCGGCGAGGTCTCGCTGACCGGCCGGGTGCTGCCGATCGGCGGGGTGAAGCAGAAGCTGCTCGCCGCGCACCGCGCCGGGGTGACCACCGTGATCATCCCCAAGCGCAACGCACCCGACCTGGACGACGTCCCGGCCGAGGTGCTGGACCGGCTCGACGTGCACACCGTGACCGACGTCCGCCAGGTCCTGGAGCTGGCGCTCACGCCCGCCGCGCAGGACGCGACGCCGGAGGTCCCGCTGGCGGCATGACCCCCGCCCGGCACGCGGCGAGGCCCGGGTTCCCTGCGGGGACCCGGGCCTTCGCCCTGCGCGGACAAGCAGGGCACTCGGTAGAATTCAGGCGTGAGTTGGCCTCCCAGCCGGCCCTCCGGGCTGATCGGGGCCGAGATCGCGGGCTACCGCGTGGAACGCGAGCTCGGCCGCGGCGGCATGGCCGTCGTCTACCGGGCCCGGGACCTGCGCCTCGACCGGACGGTCGCGCTGAAGCTGCTGGCCCCCGAGTACACGCGCAACGACGCCTTCCGCCGCCGCTTCGCCCAGGAGTCCCGGGTCGCGGCCGCCATCGACCACCCGCACATCGTCCCCGTCTTCGAGGCCGGTGAGACGGACGGCGTCCTGTACATCGCCATGTGCTACGTCGCCGGGCAGGACCTGCGCGCGCTCATCGACCGCGAGGGCCCGCTGGCGGTGCCGGCGGCCCTGCGCATCGCCGCCCAGCTGGCCTCCGCGCTGGACGCGGCCCACGCCCGCGAACTCGTCCACCGGGACGTCAAACCCGGCAATGTCCTGGTGGCCAGGGGGGTCGACAGCGACCACCCCGAGCACGTCTACCTCACCGACTTCGGACTGGCGAAGAAGTCCCTGTCGCTCACCGGGTTCACCAGCGCCGGAGAGTTCGTCGGCACCCTGGACTACGTGGCGCCGGAGCGGATCGCGGGGCGCCCGGTGGACGGCCGGGCCGACCAGTACAGCCTGGCCTGCGTGGTGCACGAGACGCTGGCCGGCGGCCCGCCCTTCCGGCGCGACGACCACCTCGAACTGCTCTGGGCCCACCAGTACGACGCACCGCCCGGGCTGAGCGAGGAGCGGCCGGAGCTGCCGCGGGCCGCCGACGAGGTGCTGTTCCGGGCCCTCGCCAAGACCCCGGACGACCGCTACGGCTCCTGCCTGGAGTTCGTCGCGGCCCTGCGCGCCGCCATGGGGCCCGCCGAACCGCCGGTCCGGGCCGCCCGCCGTACCCCCACGCTGGTCGACCCGTGCCCCGCGGTCCCGGCACCGCCCGCCTGGGCCCGCCCGGTCCTCGCGCCCCAATAGTGTCATTTGTCCGGATCGTCAAGTCCCGAGTCCTCGGAACATGACCGGCATGGTGCCCGTCCCGCCTACTTGAAGTGCGGCCCCCACCGGAGAAACCGGAAACCGAAAAGGGCCTTACGGAACAAGTAGGAGGACACCATGAACCGCAAGATCGCGAACCGTACGGAGAACCGGACGAAGCGAGGTCTGCGCCTCGCCACGGTGGCCGCGGGGGGGGGGGGCGCCCCCCCCCGGGGGGGGGGGGCCGCCCCCCCCCCCCCGCCCCCCCCCCCCCCCCCCCCCCCACCCAACAAAGTCGGCACCCCCCCCC
>NZ_JBHXVE010000001.1:454051-497157 GCF_042672505.1 Streptomyces sp. NPDC127190 | reverse complement strand
TAAACAACAAAAACAAGACCCCAAATATCCAAAAACCAACGGATAACCCGAGTACCGGAGCTGAGCCCAACGCCCCGGACCCCGCCCCCACAACGGCCCCCCCCGGGGGAGTGATGCTCCCGGCCGTCACCGCGACGGCCGCCCCCATGCCCCAGGTGCAGACGATGGCTGTCGCCCACGACCACCACGAGCACCACCACCACCACGACCACGACCACGACCACCACGACCACCACGACAACGCCGACCACAAGGGCACCGGCGGCAACGGCGGCAACGGTGGTGCGGGCGGGGTCCTGGGCGGTAACGGCGGCAACGGCGGAAAGGGCACCACCACCGGCGGCAACGGCGGCAACGGCGGCGCCGGCGGGATCCAGGGCGGCAACGGCGGTAACGGCGGAACCGGCGGCACGACCGGCGGCAACGGCGGTACGGGCGGCACCGGTGGTGTCGTGGGCGGCAACGGCGGTACCGGCGGGAACGGCGGGACCACCGGCGGCAACGGCGGCAACGGCGGCGCCGGGGGGGTCGTGGGCGGCAACGGCGGCGACGGCGGCAACGGCGGCTGACCCGCACGGTACGGCGGCCCGGGCGGGCTCCAGCGCCCGCCCGGGCCGCCGTGTCCCTCCTCTCCCCAAGGACACCCCATGACCAGGAAACTCCGGCTCCGCGCGGCCCGTCTGCTGGCCGCCGCCGTCACCCTCGCCGCGGGCACCGGCTGTGCCGCCCGCGCCCTGCCGGCCCCCGCAGCGGCCGACCGCCCCGTCACCTCCGAGTGCGGCAACGGCGGCGCCGGCGGCCAGGGCGGCGACAGCGGCGCGAACGGCCGGCCCGGCAAGCCCGGCAAGCCCGGCAGCCCCGGCACCCACGCCTGCAACCGCTACGCCGACCTGCCCGACAAGCCGAAGGGCGACCTCACCCTCGCCGACAAGGTCCGCGTCGTGCTGGTCCTGCTGAACGGCGGCGCGACCGAGGCGCAGATCGCCCACAAGTACCGGATGTCCCCGCACGAGGTCGAGGCATGGAAACGGGCCTACCTCGACGACGACTGGGCCGTCCTCATGCGCCACACCTGAGAAACCGCCCACGCACCCCGACGAACCCCATGACCCCGATGAACACCCACGACAACCGACGAGCAGGAAGCACCATGAAGACCGAAACGCGCAGGAACTCGCTCACCGCGGCCGCCGCCATCGTCTTCCTCGCCGTGACCGGCGCGGCCGTCCCCGCCGGCACCGCCCTCGCGGCCCCGCTCGGGCACAGCAGCCCCGCGCACACCCACCACGACCGCGACCACGACCGGCACCACGACCACTCCCCTCACGACCGGCACGGGGACGACCACGGCTACTGCCGCCGCGGCGACGGCGGCAACGGGGGCAACGGCGGGGACGGCACGGGCAGCCCGCCGGTGTGTACGGCCCCGGGCCAGACCGGCACCGGTGGTGCGGGCGGGCGCGGCGGCCGGGGCAGCTGCGGCGGCCGGGACGGCCGTAACGGCAGCAGTGGCAGCGGGGGC
This sequence comes from Streptomyces sp. NPDC127190, assembly GCF_042672505.1. Taxonomy (NCBI): domain Bacteria; kingdom Bacillati; phylum Actinomycetota; class Actinomycetes; order Kitasatosporales; family Streptomycetaceae; genus Streptomyces; species Streptomyces sp. NPDC127190. The sequence continues at coordinate 495,635 of NZ_JBHXVE010000001.1, read as the reverse complement.
GGCGGGGGCGGCGGGGCACCCTGCCCGGAGCCGCCCTCGACCTCGGGCACGGACGGCGGCAGCGACCACGCACCGCAGAACGGCTCCGCACCCTCGGCACCCTCGGATAACAGCGGCCACGGCGACTCCGCGCCGCCCGACCAGGGCAGCGACAGCGGCCACGGCAACCCCGCGCCGCCCCCCGACCAGGGCAGCGACAGCGGACCGGTCGTTTCCTAAAGGGCCTGGAGCCCCGTCAGGTTCTGTTCGGCCCAGACCGTCTTGCCGATCCGGTCGTGCCGGGTGCCCCAGCGGTCGGCGAGCTGGGCGACGAGCAGCAGGCCGCGCCCGCCCTCGTCGAAGATCCGGGCGCGCCGCATGTGCGGGGTGGTCCCGCTGGCGTCGTACACCTCGCAGATCAGGGTGGAGTTCTGATGGATCAGCCGGAGCCGGATGGGCGGACGGCCGTAGCGGATGGCGTTGGTGACCAGCTCGCTCACCATCAGCTCGGTGGTGAAGGCCGCCTCGCTGAGCCCCCAGGCGCTCAGCTGGTCGTCGGCGAGATGGCGGGCCCGGGAGACGACGGTCGGCTCGGGCGCCAGCTCCCAGGAGGCGACCCGGTCCTCGTGCAGTACCCGGGTGCGCGCCACCAGCAGGGCGATGTCGTCGTCGGGCCGATGGGTCAGCAGCTCGGTGAGCACGTGGTCGCAGACCGAGTCCAGGGTGCGGGCGGGCCGGCCGAGCGCGGCGAACATCTTGTCCAGCGCCTCGTCGATGTCGTGGTCGCGGGCCTCGAACAGGCCGTCCGTGTAGAGGGCGAGCACACTGCCCTCGGGCAGTTCGGTCTCGACGGCCTCGAACGGCAGCCCGCCGAGCCCCAGCGGCGGACCGGGGGGTACGTCGAGAAAGCGGACGGCGCCGTCGGGGGTGACCACGGCGGGCGGCGGATGGCCGGCCCGGGCCAGGGTGCAGCGCCGCGAGACCGGGTCGTACACCGCGTACAGGCAGGTGGTGCCGATGCCGCCGGCGGTCTCGGCGGCCGGGTCCGCGCTGCCCTCGTCGGCGGCCAGCCGCAGCACCAGGTCGTCCAGGTGGGTGAGCAGCTCGTCGGCGGGCAGATCGACGTCCGCCAGCGTGCGCACCGCCGTCCGCAGCCGGCCCATGGTCGCGGAGGCCCGGATGCCGTGCCCGACCACGTCCCCCACGACCAGCGCCACCCGCGCCCCGGACAGCGGGATCACATCGAACCAGTCGCCGCCCACCCCGGCCCGGGTGGCGGCCGGCAGATAGCGGGTGGCGATCTCCAGGGCGGCCTGGTCGGGCAGGGTGTGCGGGAGCAGGCTGCGCTGGAGGGCCATGGTGGTGGTGCGGGAGCGGGTGTGGGCGCGGGCCCGGTGGATGCCGGTGGCCGCGCGGGCCGTGAACTCCTCGGCCGCCCGCAGCTCCTCCGGGCCGAACGGCTCCCGCTGCGGACGCCGGCCGAACAGCGCGACGCCGAGCGTGCTGCCCTCGGCGAGCAGCGGTACGGCCAGCAGCGAGCGGGTGCCGGAGGCGCGCAGCCAGAGGGCGCCCGGGTCCAGCGCCGCCCACCCGGCGACGGCCGGGTCCGTGGTGTCGTACAGCAGCGGCGTACCGGCCGCCAGGCACTGGGCCGGCGGCGAGTCCGCCGGGCAGACGGTGGCCTCGCCGACCCCGGTGCCGTAGCCGGGCCGGTCCTCGTCCGGGACCGCGCGCAGGGCGGCGCGGCGCAGCACCACCTGGTCGGTCGGCGAGACGGGTTCGTCCTCGCCGAGCGGGGTGTCCAGCAGGTCGACGGCGATGACGTCGGCGAGCCGCGGGACGGTGACCTCGGCCAGCTCCTGCGCGGCCCGGGACTGGTCGGCCACCGTGCCGACGGGGGTGCCGGAGTCGGCGGGCGGCGCCTCCCCGGTCGCGGGGGCGGACAGGCAGACGGCCCGGACCCGGCCGCCGGCGTCCTTCAGCGGGGTGAGGACGGCGCTGCGGCCCAGGTCCGGACCGAGCCCGGCCGGCGCCTCCTGGGGCCGGCCGGACTCCAGCGCCTGCCGCATCGAGCGCTCGGTCTCCTCGCTCCCGGTGCCGGGCGCGATATGGGCGAGACGCAGTCCGCGCATCGCCGCCTCGGGCAGGGCGAGGGTGTGCTCCATCCGGCGGTTGGCCCGCACCAGCAGCAGATCGGCGTCGAAGATGGCGAGCGGGAAGGGGGACTGGAGGAAGGTCCACTCCTCCAGCGGTTCGCCGCGGGGCGGCTGGGCCCGGGCGGTGACGGCGCTGACCACCAGCCAGTCCGCGGCCCGGCGGTGGGCGAGCACGCCCAGTTCCAGCAGCCGGCCGTCGCGGTGGCGCAGCGGTACGGTGCCGTGCCAGCGCTGCCGGCCGGCCAGGACGCGCCGGGCCGCCGGACCGTCGGCGGCGAGCAGCGCGGTGGCGGGACGGCCGACGACCGCCGAGGAGTCGTAGCCGAGCAGCCGCCGCGCGCCCTCGCTCCAGCCGGTGAGGATCCCCTGCTCATCGATGGTGGCCGTGGCCGTGTACGTGGACTGTCGCTCCATCGCCGCTCATCTCGCCCTTGCTCGGCAGGCTCTCCACCCCCCAGCATGATCCGGGGCGCCGCTGAGCACCAACGCAGCGATCCACGGGCCGGCTATCCGTTGGCCAGGGCCTGCACCCGGTCCAGCGCGCCGTTGAACTTGTCGTGGTCACCGACGGTCGGGCCGGACGAGGTGTACTGCCACATCGTGTAGTACGACCATCCGGCGGGCAGGGTCCCCGGGTCCGTCGCGTAGCGGGCGATCCACAGCGGGTCGTTCGTGGCGAAGCCGCCGTAGTTGCCGGTGCACTGGCTCCACCAGCTGTAGGCCGTGTAGATCACCGGGTAACGGCTGGTGAGCGACTTGTAGGTGGTGACGAAGTCGGCGATCCAGCTGACCATCTGGCTCGCCGTCTTGCCGTAGCAGGCCGCCCCGTACGGGTTCCACTCGATGTCGAGGGCACCGGGCAGGGTCTTGCCGTCCTGGGACCAGCCCCCGCCGTGGCTGACGAAGTAGCTGGCCTGGGTGGCGCCGCTCGTGGTGTCCGGGGTGGCGAAGTGGTAGGAGCCGCGGATCATGCCGACGTTGTACGAGCCGTTGTACTGCTGGGCGAAGGACGGGTTCGTGTAGTAGGTGCCTTCCGTGGCCTTGACGTACGCCCAGCGCACCCCGCTGCCGTACAGCGTGGACCAGGCGACGTTGCCCTGGTACGCCGAGACGTCCACGCCCTCGGTCTGGGTGACCGAGGCGGGCGTGGCGGCACCCTTCCGGCCGTCATGGGCGAGCACACCCATGCCCATGTAGGCGGAGCCGCGGCTGGGCTTGGCCGCGGCCTGGGCGGAGGTGCCGGGCAGCGCGAGGGCGAGCGCCGTGAGCAGGGCGGTCAGCCCGGCTGTGAGAAGGAGGGCGCGCGGGGAGCGGGCGGGGCGGATGGAACCGGGTCTGTGCACGGGCATGACGTGCCTCCGGGTGTGAGGTGGGGGAGCACAATGTGGGGGGTCTCCCACTGGCGTGGGCATGCCATTGGTTGCTCGCTAAAGAAGCTACGCACGTAGATAGGGCGACGGAAGGGGGTCCGGCCACCGCCGTTGGTCTACGCCTGCGAAATACTGACCGAGCTGCGGCAATGGCGGCGTTTGACAGAAACTTTCAGGACCGCGAAACCGATCAGGGGTGCTGACGTGCACGAGGACGGAAACGGCGACGAACCACTCGGCGCCCGCCAGGTGACGCCCAGTGGTGCAGACCAGGAGTTCCTGGCGCTGGAGCGCGAGTTGACCGTGCTGCTCCGGCGCGCCCGGGCCAACCAGGGCGAGATGGCCCGGGAGGTCCACCCCGATCTGGAGTCCGCCGCCTACGGACTGCTCATCCGGCTGGACGAACAGGGCGGCCAGCGGGCCACGGAACTCGCCGGCTACATCGGCGTCGGCAAGGCCACCATGTCGCGCCAGCTGCGCGCCCTGGAGGAGCTGGGCCTGATCGCCCGCGAGCCCGACCCCGCCGACGGCCGCGCCTGGCTCGTCACCCTCACCGACGAGGGACGCCACCGCGTCGGCACGGTCCGCGAGGCCCGCCGCGCCCGCTACGTCAGCCAGCTCGCCCACTGGAACCGCACCGAGGTGGCGGAACTCGCCCGGCTGCTGCACCAGCTGAACCGGGTCATGGAGAAGTAGCCGCCGGGCTCACAGCTCGACGTACACCGCGGTCGCGTCGTCGTGCGTCTTGGCGCGGCCGAGGAACGCCCGCTCCTCGCGGTCCGCCGCCTCCAGCTCCCGCACCCGGTCCACCAGCGACCGGGCCCCCTCCTTGGCGAGGATGTCGAACAGGGCCGTCCAGTCGCCCTCGCGGAACAGCTCCGTCCAGCGGCTCGCGCCGTCCGTCAGCGCGGCCAGGGCGCGGACCTGCGCGCGGGGCACCGCGCCGGTCACCGCACGGGCGGCCACCGAGGGATCCGCGGCGGCCGTGAAGAAGCCGCCCTCCTTGTTGCGCAGCATGCTGTCGACCACGGCCGCGCTCGCGAGCGCCGAGCGGGGCAGCCGGGCCAGCCGGTCGTCCAGGACCGGGGTGACCGCACCCTGTGGCGACCGGAGCAGCAGCACCGCGTCGGACAGCACCAGGTACTCGACCAGGTCGGCGGACCAGCGGGCCAGGGCGACGGTCGCCTGCGGTGTCCGCGGGTGAGAAAGCTCACAGGTTTGAGCGTGGGCCTGGGCGGTGCGCTCGATCGCCCGGGAAAGAATCTCCGGCAGCGTCAGATCTCGCCCGGAAACGGTCAGTTCGGTCAGTGCGCCACCCAGGTGCGCGGTGAACCAGGGGACGGAATGCAGACAGCCCGTCTCGCCGCTGGGCGGCGGTGTCACCCCGTCCAGCACGATCACACAACCCCCCTGTCCGGAGGCGGGAAGTCCGACACAGGCGAAGTCCTCGTCGGGGCGGGCCGCGTCGCCCGGTTCCGAGACCAGATCAGTGCGCATTCGGCCAGTCTGCACGACCTCTTCACAGCGTGCGCCAAAGGCTGCGAAGCGTTGCCGAATGACCACGACCCCGCAGGTCAGCCGTCTGGTTTGGGAGGGAATGAGGCACTCCGGCAAGACGCGGTGGCGAATCCTGCCAAAGCCTGCCGCCCGCGTCCAACCGGCCCCCCGCGCAGGGGCCGTGCACGCGCCAGAGGAACTTGCCCGCCAACTCCCCTCCGATGTTCACTCCTTCGAGTGGCGGGTCAGGTGATGCACGACCACCGCCCACCGGCGCTGGGAGGGTCGGGAACCGTACGAACCGGGTGTACGCACCACTTGGCGCCGACATGACGGGCCGCCACCCGGGCCCTTGGGTAGACGAGTTACGGAATGCGAGCACCGGTGCAGATGAAGCGGCCTCGGCGCACAGGCAGGCAGACGGCCCCCGAGGGGACCGCCGAGCAGACCCCCGTGGGCACCGGCCGCCCCACTCATGTGCGCACCCGGCTGATCATCGCCGTCGCGGTGGTCGCCGCGGCCGTCGCCGGAGCCGGCGCGCCCGCACTGCTCACCGCCTCCGGGAACGTCAGCGACTCGCAGGACCTGGTGACCCTGGCCGCCCGCACCGAGGACGCCCTCGCCCTCGCCCACTCCCTCGCCGACGAGCGCGACGAGGTCACCTCCTACATCGCCGCGGGCCGCCCCCGCTCCAAGGCGCCCTCCGAGGACCGCAGCGCCCGCGTCGACCACGAGGTCGAGGACCTGCGCGCCGACCCCGACACCCCGGCGAGCCTGCGCGCCGACCTCGACGCCATCGAGCCGAACCGGCACGCGGCCCTCACCGGCAAGTCCACCGCCCTCCAGGCCCACCAGGCCTACTCGGCGATCATCACCGACCTGCACCGGCTCGCCGAGCAGCTCGCCGACCGGATGCCCCCGCGGGCCGGTTCCGGCGCCCATGCGCTCGCCGAACTGGACACCGCCGTCCAGCAGTCCGCCGCCGCCCGGGGGCTGCTGCTGGCCGCGCTGAACGTCCCCTCCACCACCCGCACGGTGATCAACCCCCTCACCGGCCTGCCCACCACCACCTCGCTGACCACCGAGGCGGACCGCAAGCAGCGCGACGCGCTCACCGCCGCCGCCCAGCAGGCCCGCGTCCGCGCCGACGCCGCACTCGCCGGCTTCCGCGCCACCGCCCCCAAGGCGGCCGTGGACTCCTACGCCTCCACCGTCACCGGCCCCGAGGTCAACTCGGCGGAGAAGTACCTGGCCACGCTCACCGACCAGCCCACCCTCGCCGACAGCGAGCTGACCACCAGCACCAAGAAGCTGGACGCGGCCCTGTCCGCCCGCGTCGACCTGATGCGCGGCGCCGAGTCCGCGCTCTACGACCACCGCACCAAGGACCTCGAAAAGCTCCGCGACGACGACGTCACCGCGCTGGAGGTCCGGGTCGCGGTCCTCGGCGTGCTGATGCTGGTGGCCGTGGGCATCGCCACGGCCATGGCCCGCACCCTGACCCGCCCGCTGTCCGTGCTGCGCCGCGGCTCGGCCCGGCTGGCGCAGTCCGAGCAGCCGACGGCCGAGGAGCCGATCGCCTTCACCGGCCGCAACGACGAGTTCGCCCAGGTCGTCCGCTCGGTCAACGCCCTGCACGCGCACGCGCTCGCCCTCCAGGAGCGGGTGACGACGCTGGAGACCGACCGCAAGCACCTGGTCGGCCAGCGGCAGAAGATGGCCGACGCCCGGGAGTCGCTGCGCGCGGAACTGGCCGACGTCGAGGCCCAGTTGCAGCGGCTGCGCACCAGCATCGGCGGCACCTTCGTCAACCTCGCCCTGCGCACCCTGGGCCTGGTCGAGCGCCAACTGGGGGTGATCGAGGGCCTGGAGGAGCGGGAGCAGGACCCCGACCGGCTGGCCACCCTCTTCAAGCTGGACCACTTCGCCACGGTCATGCGCCGGCACAGCGAGAACCTCCTGGTCCTCGCCGGGACCGAGCATGTGCAGCCGCACCACGGGCCGGTCCCGCTGGTCGACGTGGTCCGCGCCGCGGTCAGCGAGATCGAACGCTACGAGCGGGTCCGCATCGCCTCCCTGCCCCCGCACGCGCATGTGGCGGGCTTCGCGGCGGACGACCTCTCCCATCTGCTGGCGGAACTCATGGAGAACGCGACCTCGTTCTCCCCGCCGGACCTTCCCGTGGAGGTCTCCGGCTGGCTGCTGGAGTCCGGCGAGATCATGCTCTCCGTCCAGGACGAGGGCATCGGCGTCACCGAGGACCGCCTCGACCGCCTGAACTCCCGCCTCACCGACTTCGACCCCGAGTCCCCCTACGACCAGGAGGGCGAGGACGGTCTCGGCCTCGGCCTGTACGTCGTCGCCCGCCTCGCCCACCGCCATGGCGTCCGGGTACGGCTGCGCGAGCAGAAGCAGGGCGGCACCGCGGCGGTGGTGATCCTTCCGTCCACCCTGCTCGCGGAGGCCGCCCCGGCTTCGATCCCACCCCAGGCTTCCGCCCAGGGCACCCCCGTCTCCCTCCCCGGCGCCAACGCCGAAGCCAACTCCAACATCCTGCCCACCCGCCCCACACCCCCGACCCCGCTGCCCGCTGCGTCCGGCGGTTCGGCGGAGGGGCCGGCTGTGGAAGCCGACGGTGGGGCCGCGGATGAGTCCGTGGGTGAGTCGGCGGATGCTGTGGACGCCGTGGATGCCGAGGAGGCTGTCTCCGAGGGAGACCATGACTCCGCGGTCGGTGACGAGGGCCGGGCTCAGGATGAGCACGGGGCCGCGGCCGACGACGCGGGCTGGGCCGCGGGTGGACATCCGGAGGTGGGGGTCGAGGCGTATGCCGAGACCACGATGGAGCTGTTGCTCCCGGATCCCACCCCGCCGCAGGAGGCATCCGGCGAGCCCGCCGCTGACGGCGAAGGCGCCCCCGAGGGGCCGTCCGCGGCCGACGACGAAGGCCGTACGGACGGGGAGGCCGAGGAGCCGCTCACCAGCAAGGGCCTGCCCAAACGCACACCCAGGATCACCACCCCCGCCGAGGCCCCGCGCCAGCGGACCCGCTCGGTCGACGCCGAGGCCCTGCGCCGCAGGCTGGGCGGCTTCCGCCGGGGGGCGGAGGCCGGCTACCGCGACGTAGAAGCGCAGATCGAGGAAGAGACGGCCAACAACCGGCGGCCGTCCGATGTCGCACACGCCGAAGAAACCACGGGGGGTACAGCCGAGGAGGCAACCAGTTGACCGCGCCGAGTACCTACGGACTGAGCAGTGAAGCCCGCAATCTGCACTGGCTGCTGACCAACCTGGTCGAGGAGGTCCCCGGCATCCAGTCCGTCGCCGTGGTCTCCTCCGACGGCCTGCTCCTGCTCTCCTCCGACCCGGGCCACACCGAGCAGTCCCGCCAGGCCCTCCAGGAACGCAGGTCCGCCCCGGTGAAGGGCCCCCGCGGCTCCGCCGCCGACCTCGCCACGATCGTCTCCGGCATCGGCAGCCTCACCGTGGGCGCGGCCAGGCTGCTGGAGTTCGGCGGGGTCAAGCACACGATGGTCGCCATGGACGAGGGCAGCCTGTTCGTGATGTCGATCAGCGACGGCTCGCTGCTCGGCGTGCACGGCTCCGCCGAGTGCGACATGAGCGTGGTGGCCTACCACATGGCGCTGTTCGTCGGCCGGGCCGGCCATGTCCTCACCCCGGAACTCCGCACGGAACTCCGGCAGTCACTGGAGGCCGACACCGCCACCGGGACCGTCCGATGAGCGGCCGCCCGCCGAAGCTCCCCGTCCGCGGCGGCGACCGCAAGCCCGCCCGCGTCCGCCCCTACTCGCTCACCGGCGGCCGTACCCGCTTCGGCCATGTCCTCCTCGTGGAGACGTTCGTGGCCAGCACGGCAGCGCTCGACGCCCCCGAGGAGCGCAAGGAGCTGACGAACGGCTCGCTCAACACCCGGGTCATGCCGGAACTGCGGGCCATCGTCGAACTGTGCCGCCGTATGCGCACGGTGGCCGAGATCGCCGCGCTGCTGAAGATGCCGCTCGGCGTGGTCCGCGTCCTCCTGAGCGATCTCGCGGACCAGGGAAAGATCCGTGTGTACGGCACCGGAACCGGTCACGGCACCGGCCGCCCGGACCGCGCTCTGCTGGAAAGGGTGCTGAGTGGACTCCGCCGTCTCTGACGCCACCGTCGCCGACGCCACCGGCGTCACCCCGCTCGTCGCCGGCTTCACCGAGCCCGACGAGGATCTGAAGGCCTGGCAGAAGGACCGTACCCGGGCCCCCGTCGCCACCAAGATCGTGGTGGCCGGGGGCTTCGGCGTCGGCAAGACCACGCTGGTCGGGGCCGTCTCGGAGATCACGCCGCTCCAGACGGAGGCGCTGATGACCGAGGCGAGCGAGGGCACCGACGACCTCTCCGCCACGCCGGACAAGCTGACCACCACCGTGGCCATGGACTACGGCCGGATCACGCTCGACGACGACCTGGTGCTGTATCTGTTCGGCACACCGGGCCAGCAGCGGTTCTGGTTCATGTGGGACGACCTGGTGCGCGGTGCGATCGGCGCGGTCGTGCTGGCCGACACCCGTCGGCTGAAGGACTGTTTCCCCGCGCTGGACTACTTCGAGAGCTGCGGGCTGCCGTACGTCGTCGCGGTCAACCACTTCGACGGCAGCGAGCGGTTCGACCCGGAGGACGTCCGCGAGGCGTTGACCATACCCGCGCACATCCCAATCATGATCATGGATGCGCGGCGCCGGATCTCGGTGATCGAGACCCTGCTGTCCCTGGTCGCGCACGCTCTGGACGAAACCCCCGAGTAGTCCCGGAGCAGTCCCCGAGAAATCCCCGTAAGGAGCCCTCCCCCGTATGCGGAAGATACTCGTCGTCGGAGCCGGCCAGTCCGGACTCCAGCTCGCCCTCGGCCTCCAGTCGCACGGCTACGAGGTCACCCTGATGTCGAACCGGACCGCGGACGAGATCCGCTCCGGCCGGGTCATGTCCACGCAGTGCATGTTCGACACCGCCCTGGGGCACGAGCGCGATCTCCAGCTGAACTTCTGGGAGTCCCAGGCCCCGAAGATCGAAGGACTCGGCGTGTCGGTCGCGGCCCCCGGCTCGCACGACCCGGGCCCCACCCAGCGCGCGATCGACTGGGTGGGCCGGCTCGACGGGTACGCGCAGTCGGTCGACCAGCGGGTGAAGATGGCCGGCTGGATGGAGACCTTCGCGCAGCGCGGCGGCCAGCTGGTCATCCACGGCGCGGCGGTCGGCGACCTCGACTACTTCTCCCGCGCCTACGACCTCGTCCTGGTCGCCGCGGGCAAGGGCGAGCTGGTGTCGATGTTCGCCCGCGACCCGGAGCGCTCCCCGCACACCGAGCCGCAGCGCGCGCTGGCGGTGGCCTACGTCCACGGCCTGGGCCCCCGCCCCGAGCACCCCGATTTCCACGCGGTCCGCTGCAATGTGGTCCCCGGCGTCGGCGAGCTGTTCGTCATGCCGACGCTCACCACCTCCGGCCCGGCCGACATCCTCTTCTGGGAGGGCATACCCGGCGGCCCGCTGGACGTCTTCACCGGCGTCAAGGACCCCGCGGAGCACCTCTCCCTGACCCTGGAACTCATGGAGAAGTTCACCCCGTGGGAGTACGCGCGGGCCACCAGGGTCGAACTGACCGACGCGGGCGGCACGCTGGCCGGCCGCTACGCCCCGACCGTCCGCAACCCCGTCGGCCGGCTCCCCTCCGGCGGGCTGGTCCTCGGCGTGGCCGACGTGGTCGTGGCGAACGACCCGATCACCGGCCAGGGCTCCAACTCGGCGGCCAAGTGCGCGGCCGCCTACCTCGCCGCGATCCTGGAACACGGCGACAAGCCCTTCGACGAGGACTGGATGCGGGCCGCCTTCGACCGCTACTGGGCCACCGCCCAGCACGTCACCAAGTGGACGAACGCGATGCTGGCCCCGCCGCCGGAGCACGTCCTGAACCTCTTCGGCGCGGCCGGCGCGCTCCCGGCCGTCGCCGACCGCATCGCCAACGCCTTCGACGACCCGGCCGACTTCGAGGACTTCTTCTACGACCCGGAGAAGACGGCCGCCTACCTGGCGTCGGTCGCCGGAGCGTGACGGCCCTCTGACCTGGGCTCCGGCCGTCGTCGGCTGTCGTTGTCGGTCGACATCGGCCACCCTCGCACGGCCCACAGACGGCCCCGGCAGCACCGGGGCCGTCTCTAGGGGCACGCGAAGGACACGCCTTCGTGGGGCGCGAAGAGGGTGCACAGGAGCAAGATCAACGTTGCGATCTCCTTGACCAGTTGCAGCACCTCAGTCGCCCTCTCTGTGCGGGACTTGCGTGAGGGTCCGTCAGCTTTGGTTGTGTGCTGACAGGGGCAGCAGTAGGTACCCAATCCCCCCTGTGCATTGCATTGCAATGCACAGGGGGGTACGGTGGACGCATCTAAGGATGCGTTAGGGTGGGGCACCTCTCGGGGTCGCACATGATGTTCTCCTTGGTTAGAGCCAAGGCCGTGCGGCCGTTCAGGGAAGTTCGACGCACGGCTATTTGGCATTTTTGCACAACCTGCATGAGAGTAGCGCACTTGCTGCGCCATTCGCCTCGGAGTCAGTAAGGCTGGGCTACCCCGGGCTCACGAAGGGCCTCCAAGGCTCGCACTCCTCTCCTGCTTCGGTGTCCACCTGAGCGGTCAAGTGGACGTCGCCTCTGCATATGTTGGGGCTTGCCTGCAAGCTTCGGGTAAATCGCCACTCTCCTCCCTAAACGGGTCAAGCGTGCTTGATGCAAGCTTTGCCTTCTGTGGCTTCGTCGGCGCATACCTGTGCCGCTCAGGCGGGTGCGCGCGCTCCGGCAATCAGCCCATCGGGTGCGTACGAGTCGAGTGTGCCTCACAAAGGGCTACAGCACAAACATCCAAGGTGAGAGGGCTGCTCTGCCTAGTTTTATTAAATCAACCTGCTGCTGGAGGGGTGGATTCCTTCGAATCGAAGGCTCGCGGTGGGCCGGTTGAAGCCCCTTAACCCACCACTCACCCCCGCTCCCATCCCGTACGCCGTCGACCCACACACCGTGGAGCGGGCGTGGTTCCTGGCGTCCAGGTGGAGCGCGCCACTGTACGAACGACCTGGACGCCAGGGGCCGCGTCTGCTCGGCTCTGCCTGGGTCGATGGTGTGCGGGATGGGAGCCCCCAACACCCGCCACAACGGACCCGCAGCCGGGAACGGCGCCCCCTCCATCCCGGTGCCGGCCGATCCCCCGCCGGAGGCACTGTTCTGACCGTGGCTGACGCTCGGCGACTGCTCTCAACTCATGGCCACACCAGTGGGCGCGCGTCGGCGCAGCGCGGGCAGAGCGGGCCGGAGGCAGGAGCGTCGCCCGCGGCGGAGCCGGGGCTTGACGGCGGGGAGAGCATCAAGGCGGTCAGCGAGTACCTCGGGCACAGCAACGCCGCCCTGACGCTGCGGATCTATGCGCACCTCATGCCGAGTAGCCAGGAGCGAACCCGGACGGCGATCGCGACGGTCTATGCCGAGGCCCAACGTCCTGTCTGACGGCCCACAGACGGCCCACGGCCCCGTTAAGGCTGACCAGTTCGGTGGAAACCGCTGGTAGATGCCTTGCGGGGCCGTCGGCTTGCTTCTCCGACCCCGAGAAGACGGCCGCCTACCTGGCCTCGGTCTCTGGAACCTGACGGCCCTCTGACCTGGGCTCCGGCCGTCGTCGGCTGTCGTTGTTGGCCGACGTCGGCCGCCCTCGGACGGCCCACAGACGGCCCCGGCTGCACCGGGGCCGTCTCTAGTTTGGAAGATCGCGTATGCGGACGTGGTGTGAGCTGGGAAGGCGCTGACCTCGGCGTTCTCTAGACCCTCACCGTGGTTCCCCGTTGTTCCCCCGCGCTCGCCGCCCGATCGGGCACGTCCGGGGCACGCGGCCACGGAGCGCTGCGCGGTCGGGCTACCATGAGCGTACCCACCGGTGCGCCCAGCTTCGGGGCGGCCGTTTCGGCTGCGAGAGCATCCAGTGATCTCGGTGGACCTTCTAGGGAGTGGCTTTGCCACCCGGGGGGTTCGCCATGCATGCTCATTGGTATTTGCTGATCTTCGCAATCGTCCGTCTGCTCCACCGGTTCACCGCCCTCGTGCGTGAGTGCAGCCGGTTCCTGCTGGGCCGGTCCGCTGTGGCGCGGTGCAGGCCGAAGGACATCCCCGCTGTGCTCGCTGCGCTCAAGTTCGGAGAGGATTCGCGGAAGCGATAGCGGGGTCTGCGGTCGCCGGCACACCGCACAACCTCAACACTGCTTCGCCGATGGGAGCCTGCGCCGATACCCAACCCACCATCGCTCACCAGGGGAAGGGCTGTCCTCGGCTGTCGTCATCTGTCGTCGTTGTCCACCCTCGGACGGCGCACAGACGGCCCCGGATAGTGCCGGATCCCTCGGCGCCAGAGCCCCGCGTGGAGGGGGCTGCTCGGGGTGAATTGCTGCGCACCAGGCCAGCATTTCGGTTGGATGAGGCATGGCTGAACAGTCAATAGCGCTTATCAGCGCAGCTAGCGCGCTTGCAGGTGTGTTCCTGACCGGGGCGTTCACTCTACTGAAGGGGCGACAGGAGCGCCTGGACAAACAGGCGGATCGTGATGAGCAGCGGCGCATCGTGCATCGCGAAGCGCGCCGCGCTGCTTACTCACAGTTCCTGGCTGCGTATCACGAGGTGGAACGGCGGTTCGAGCGGGTCAAGCGGGTCACGCCCCCGCCTAGCGCGGATGTCCCTGTCCCTCCTCAGCTACATGACACTGAAGCTGCAATCACAGCGCTGAACGAGCTGGCTTCCATCGTTTCCATGGAAGGTCCGCCAGAGATGAGAACTGCCGCCGGAGAGGTCGTTGTATCTTGCACCGCCCTACTTAAGGAGTTCGCCACACTTGGCCGAGACCACGCCGGAGAGTCGCAGCGGTTGTGGGCTTATACCTCCACAAGCCGCGATCAGGCAGAGGCTGCAATGCACCAGGCTTGTCTGCACTTCGAAGAGGAGTCCAGGAGAGCTCTTGGTGGCAATGAGCCTGGTTGGCCGTAGCGCCTGCGCACGCGGTCGGTGTAGCGACTTTGGCCGGGAGCTGCTTTGGCGCGAGTGATCATGGCCCCGTAAGCTTCCGGCGCGTCGGGCAGTCTGTGGACCTGCCCGGTAAAGCACGACGTTGGGGCCATGATCTTCGAGGCTCGCGCCAAAGTGGCTGGCTAAAGTCGCGGAGCCGACCGCCCCAGCCACGACGTGTTCTGACCTCACGCACTGTGTGCCTGCCTCTTGGGTGGGAGCGGGCGGCCGGCGGTGCCGAGCGGGGCGGAGACATGAGCGCGGGCGCCGCCGGCCGCCCGCTCCCACCCGGAGGAGCGAAGCGACGACGGGTGCTTGAACCAGTAGAGAAAGTTTGAATCATGCCGTCGCTGGCCCGTGGTGTAGAACCCTGGGCATGGGGAGTGAACGGCAGCAGCGGATGAAGGCGTTGGGAGCGCGTCTTCGTGTGCTGCGGGGTGAGGCCGGACTGACGGGTGCTGTGCTGGCGGAGCGCGCCAGCGTGGGGCAGCCGACGGTGTCCAAGGTTGAGACCGGGCGGATGGTGCCGAGCCGGGATGTACTTGACCGGATCGTGTTGGCGCTCGGACTCGATGAAGCCACCGCTCGTGAGGTGCATGCCCTCTTCGTTGCGGTGCTTGCCGCCGACCGCTCGTCCGCTGTCGAAGTGGGCGCGGCAGTCGATGACGAGGTGCGGTCCGCTCGGCTGGTGCGTTCGTTCCAATGCGTCGTCCTGCCGGCCATGCTCCAGACTGCCGAGTACGCCCGGCACGTCTTCGCCAGTGCCCCCAACTCGACCTCCGATGCGATCGGTCGAGCTGTCGCTGCCCGGGTGGACCGGCAGAGCGTGCTCTACGAACCGGGTCGGGAGTCGGCGTTCGTCCTGACGGAAGCCGTGTTGCGGACCTGGCCCGGGAGTCCCGCGCTGATGCTGGCCCAGCTCGACCGGCTCCTGGCCGTCGAGAGTCTGAGTACGGTCCGGCTCGGTGTCATCCCCTGGCAGCGGCCGGTCCCCGTCCTCCCGCGCCACGGCTTCACCTTGTGCGACCAGCGGGCGGTGGTCGTGGAGACCTTCGACAGCGAGAGGGTGTCCGACGACCCCGACGAACTCGCCACCTACGAGGAGACGTTCGCCCGCTTCGAGGCGGCTGCCGTCTTCGGCGCCGAGGTGCGGGACCTGCTGATGCAGGTGATGAAGGAGTTCCGGGACTTGGGCGACAGCCTCACCCCTTAGAGGAATAATTCCTAAAGATGTCTAGCCTCTTGGCCTCTCCGGCAATACTCTCGCCGCTGTGCTGTCTAGCCCCCTAGACATAGTTCGGGAGTGTTCCATGCAGACCAAGTGGTGCCGTGCCTTCCGTGGTCTTGCCGAGGAGGTGGCTCATGCCCGTCACTTCGTCGCGTCCCTCCTCCATGAGCAGGGCTCGGCCGAGGATGCCGTCCTGGTGGTCAGTGAGCTGGCCACCAATGCCGTACGGCATACAAGGAGCGGAGCGGCCGGCGGCTGCTTCTACGTGATCGTCGGCTTCAGGAGCGACCTCGTCCGCATCGAGGTCGTGGACCAGGGCGGCGAAAGCGAACCGCACCTCTGCGACGCCGCCGAACAGGAAGAAGGCGGCCGTGGTCTGCTGCTGATCGCGGGCTGCGCCAAGAACTGGGGCGTGAAGCAGTGGCCCGACGGTCGTTCCGTCTGGGCCGAGCTGGTGAGGGAGGGCGCGTGACCGCGTCCGCACCGGCGGCTGCTTGCGGCACGCCGACGAGTGGGCGGTGACGGGTGAGCCCTCGGGGTGTGCCTGGACGGCTGTCCCGGTTCTATGTGATCGGCGTTCGTACGGGGCAGCGTCTGCCGCCCATTCCGTCTAGGGCCCTAGACTCCTGGTTACCAGGAGGTGAGGGCATGTCGGACGAGCTACAGCGGATCGCGGCGATCGAGGATCCGTACCGGCTCCTGCGCGAGGTCACGACCAGGTTGGCGGACGCGCAGCAGGAGGTGACCGAGCTTGCTCGCCTTCGCCGACGCGTGGTGCAGGACCTGCATGCGCAAGGGCTGTCGTACGCGCAGATCGCCGCGAAGGCCGGCCTGAGCCGCGGGCGCATTCACCAGATCCGCCACACCGGCCCGGCGCCCGAGGGTGCCTTCCTCGGTCGGGGTGCCGTCACCGTCGCCACCCCGCTGCGGCGGGACGACGAGCGTGGGCGGACGGTCGTCGCCGTGGACGACGTCAGCTCCGGCAAGCGGCTGGAGGACCTGGCGCGGTCGTACGGCCTCGACGTCACCTCCGAGCACGTCCCGGTGACCGGTGAGATCGACCTCAACCGTGACGGCCTCGTCGTCGTCTGCGGTCCGCGTATGTCGCAGGCGATGTGGGACACGTACGCTCAGGACCCGGTCCTGCACTGGGAGCGCGCGGAAGACGGGCCTTGGACCGTGGTGGACCGGCGGACCGGCGCCGTCTACCGCTCCGGGCAGGACAGCGACCCGGCCCGGCCGTACGACGTCGGATACCTCGGCAGGCTGTCCCGTCCGGACGGCAACGGCTCGCTCCTCGCCATCGCCGGCATTCATACGCAAGGCTCGCTCGGCGTCGTGCACTTGCTCGCCAACGACCTGAATGCCCTCTGGGGTCAGGTCGGCGACCGCCGGTTCTCCACGCTTGTGGGTGTGGCGTACGACCCGGAGACCAGTGAACCGCAGTCCGCCGAACTCCTCTGCCCCCTCTACCGGCACGACGAGGAGTCGGCGGCGTGAGGGTAAGCCTCGCCACGCTGCCTGCTCATCCCGACTGCGAGAACGAGGACTTCGCGGCCGTCGCTGCTCCTGGTGCGGCCGTGCTCCTCGACGGTGCCGGCGTCGGTGGCGCCGAGACCGGGTGCACGCACGGGGTCGCCTGGTTCTCCGGAACGCTGGGCGCCCTGCTGCTGCGCAGCATCACCACGCAGCCCGCCCGGCCGCTGGCCGACTGCCTCGCCGACTCGATCGACCTCGTCCGGTCCCTGCACGAGGACAGCTGCGACCTCGCCTATCGGGCCACTCCGACCAGCACGGTCGTCGCCGTACGGGCCGAGGTCGATGGGGGAGACCTGGAGTACCTCGTCCTCGGGGACTCCTCCCTGCTCCTGGCCGACAAGGACGGCGGTACGACCGTCGTCACCGACCGGCGCCTGGACGAGGTCGGCAAACGGCTGCGCGGGCCGGTCGACACGCTCCCCACCGGCTCCCCGGAGCACTCCGCAGCGCTCGCCGAGTACCGGGACGCCCTGACGGGGCTTCGTAATCGGCCGGGCGGGTTCTGGATCGCCGGGCCCGATCCGCAGGCGGCCGAGCATGCCGTGACGGGGACGGTGCCGCTGGATTCGCTCGCCTCCGTGACGCTGCTCAGCGATGGGGCGACGCGGCTGGTCGACCGGTTCGAACTCGCTGACTGGGAAGAAGCGTTGGACGTCCTTCGTGCCTCGGGGCCCGAGGAGCTGGTCCGGCGAGTGCGTGAAGCCGAGGCGGGCGACCCCGACGGCCGGCGATGGCCACGCGGGAAGGCGCAGGACGACGCCACCGTCCTTCACTGGACGCTGCCTTAGCGTCTCCGCGCGGCGGCCGACCACCTCGTATACCCCCCTAGACAGTTGATGGGGCGTCGGCTACTTTACTGTCGACCCCCCTAGACAGTTGGGGTGGTCGCCTCCCTGTGCTGTCTAGGGGGGTATCCAGTCTCCGAGTGCCGCTGATCGCCGAACGGCGCTCGACAACTCCGTGAGGTACCGAAATGCGAGTCATCCCCGTCGACACCTCGGCCGCAACGCTTCTCGTCACCAAGCTGCCCGAGGTCAAGGTGAAGGACCGGCAGACCGGTGAGATCGCCGTGGACCCCGTGACCAACCAGCGGCTGATGACGCTGGAGTTGGTGTTCATCGCGGCTGGCGGCTCGGACATGATCAAGGTCACCGTCCCGGAACAGGGCATCGGTGAGGGGCTGGTCATGGGCGCCCCGGTCATCATGTCGGGCCTGGTGGCCCGTCCCTGGGAGAACGAGTTCGGCGGGCGCACCCGTCACGGCATCGCCTACCGGGCCGACGCCGTCATGGTCAACGCGCCGGTCGCGGCGCAGGGTTGATCGCCATGACCGAAGTCGTCCGCGTGATGCTGCCGGTCCTGCTGACCGTGGTCGTGCTGCTGGTGGTGCGCCGTCGTGTACCGGTGGTCTTCTGGTGGCTCATCGGGTATCCGGCGGTCGCGCTGCGGGTGCTCGTCTCGTACCGGGCGACGATGGACGCGTGCGGCCTGACGGTGCCGGCCTCGGCCATCCGCCGGGCCACCGCCCGCATGGTCGGTCGGCAGGCGGCCCCCGTACCTCCTCGGCGCACCTTTCCGCTGCCGACCGGGTCCGGTCTCGTGATGCGGCTGCGAATGGCGGCCGGGCAGGCGCCCGAGGACTTCGCCGCCTCGGCCGATCGGCTTCGGCACGCCTGGGGAGCCCACGCCGTCTACGTCCGTCCCATGAAGCCGGGGTGGCTCGAACTGCGGCTGGTCGGCTGGGACGTGCTCGCCGACGTACGGCCCTCCCGGCGCCGCTTCGACGCCGGTCTACTTCGTCTGCGGTTGGCGCTGCGGGAGGACGGCAAGTGGCACGTCCGGGACTTCCGCGCCATGCCGCACGAGCTGATCCTCGGTGCGACGCAGTCCGGCAAGTCCGTATACCTGCGCAATCTGCTCTGCGGCCTGGCCCGGCAACCGGTCGTCCTCGTTGGCATCGACTGCAAGTGGGGCGTCGAACTGGCGCCCTTCGCACCCCGGTTGTCCGCGCTCGCCGACACCCCGGACCGGGCCAACGAACTCCTCGACGTGTTGCTGAAGGAGATGGAGGAGCGGTTCCGGCTCATCGGGTGCAGCGGGCTCCCCGGCCCGGACGCCGTCCTCACCTCGGACGTGTGGGGGCTGCCGGAGGCAGTGCGGCCGGTGCCGGTCGTGGTCGTCGTGGACGAGGTCGCGGAACTCTTCCTCGCGGCCAACAAGGACGACGAGAAGCGGCGGGACGCCATGGTCACCAAGCTCGTGCGCCTCGCCCAGCTCGGTCGCGCGGCCGGCATCTACCTGGAGGTGTGCGGACAGCGCTTCGGCGCCGAACTCGGTAAGGGCGCCACCATGCTGCGCGCTCAGCTGTCCGGCCGCGTCTGCCACCGGGTCAACGACGAAGCCTCGGCCAACATGGCGCTGGCCGACATCTCCCCTGAGGCGGCGCTGGCTGCCACGTCCATTGCGGCCGAGCGGCCCGGCATCGCGGTCGTCGGTGACACCACCGGCGGCTGGTGCCGCGTCCGCTCGCCCCATCTCACCCTCGTCGAGGCGGCGGCCGTCTGCCGCGACACCTCCGCCCTGGTCCCGGAACTGCCTCGGCTCGACGCCTTCCGGCCGATCATCGCCGGACTCTCCGTCGAACTGTCCTCCGCGACCGCTGCTCACCAACTGGCCGAGTAGCTAATTCCCCTTCTTTCCCGGTCGGCGCGGCCGTCCCGCGCCATGTCCCTACCCCTCCCATGCCCGAAACAGGAAGGAACCGGAGCCGATGCGTGCCCACCTGGTCCGCGTGGACGCCGTGATCGTCCAGGCCGTCATCGCGGGGGCCCTTTCCTTCTCCCACCTGCACGACCTCGCTGCGGCGGCTGGACAGGGCGGCTGGAAGGCGTGGGCCTACCCCGTCAGCGTCGACCTGCTCCTGGTCGCTGCCTGGCGTCGGCTGCGGCAGGTGGAGGGAGGTGGACAGGCGGCGAGGAGTCCGCGGCTGTGGTTCCTCGTTGCCCTGACCGCTTCCCTTGGCGCCAACGTCGCCACCGCCGGGCTCCTCGACCTCGACCACGTCCCGGCCGCGCTCCGCGTCGTCGTCGCGGGCTGGCCGGCCATCGCGTTCTTCGGCGGCACGCTCCTGGCCCATGCGCCGCGCGGCCAGGAAACGCCCACGGCCGTCCCGGCCGAGCCGTACGAGGAACAGCTCGTCGTCTCCGCCCCCGAACTGGACTCGATGCCCGCCACATCCGCCCACACCGTCCAGGCACCGGAGACACCAGAGGCCTCGGCGCCTGTTCCCGTCGCCGCGCTCCCGCCCGCCCTCATCGACCGCGTCCGCGCCCTGGCCGACGAACACCGCTCGACCACCGGCCGCCCCGCCGACCCCGACGCCGTACGCGCCCGGCTCGGCCTGCCCCCGTCCATGACCGCCGCCGTCGCGGCCCACCTCTGAGAGAGGAGCACCACCGTGCCCCGCAATTTCCGCAACCTCCGCCGCATCGGCCCCGTGAACGTCGCCTCGTACATCGACCGGGGCAAGCACCGGCACCTGGCCGCCTGCACCGCGCCCCGCTGCGACTTCTCCGCCGAGTACGACTCCCGCGCCGCCGCCGAACTGGCCGCCCGGACCCACCGCTGCTCCGCCTGACAGGAGTCCACCGCATGCAGGTCCCTCTCTGGTTCGCCCTCCTCTGCGTCGGGGTCCTGGGCGTCAAGCTCATCCGCCCGCCCGGGTGGCTCGTCGCCGTACTGCTTCTCGGCGGCTACCTCCTCGCGCACAGCCTGCTCGCCCCCGCCATCAACTCCCTGGTCAAGTAACCCGCGAAAGGGGAACGCCCATGCTCCGGCCGAAGATCCCGACCATGCCTCAGCCGACCGGCCTGATCACCCCGCCCGCCGTCGTGGAGCCGAGCACCATCACCCCGGCCGCCCCGCCGGCCCCCGTCGTCCCGGCGCAGTCCCGCCCGGCGGTCCAGCTCACCCCCTCCACCGCCCTCACCCTCATCGGCGGCGGCACCGCCGTGGTCCTGGTCGTCGGCGCCGTCCTCGTCTCGATGCTCCTGGCGGTCGCCGTCACCGCCGTCTCGGTCGCCGTGTGCGCCGTCGTCGTCCGCTCCCTGCTGACCCGCCGCTGATCCCGCGCCCAGCCCTGCCCGCCCGGCCACCCCATGCTGTCTAGCCCCCTCGACAGGTAGGCGCCGGGCGGGCGGCCCCCACCCGATTCCGTAAGGAGGAAGCCGCACATGCCCAACCCGGCTCCGCTCGGGGCCATCCGCCACCTGGCAACGCTCGCCCGATACGGCGACCTCGGCGCCTACGCCCGGCAGATCCAGCGCCTCGGCGGCTGCGAGCGGCCCGTACGAATGGAAGGCCACCGGCTGGACGTCCACGCCACCACTGGCGAGATCGTCCGGGAGATCGGCGACCGCGACCTTCCCGCCGGGCAGCTCCTCATCCGCTGCAACAACCGCCGGGCCAGCCGCTGCGCCGCCTGCGCCGAGGTCTACCGCAAGGACACCTTCCACCTCGTCACGGCCGGCCTGAGCGGAGGCAAGGGCATCAGCCCGACCGTCGCCCGGCACCCCCGGGTCTTCGCCACCTTCACCGCCCCGTCCTTCGGCCCGGTCCACAACCGCCCCACCGCCGGGCGCTGCCGCTGCGGACGCTCCCACCCCCAGGACGACCCCGCCCTCGGCACACCGCTCGACCCGGAGCGCTACGACTACCGCGCGGCCGTCCTCTGGAACGCCCACGCCGGGGCCCTCTGGGGGCGCTTCACCACCTACCTGCGCCAACAGCTCGCCGCCCGCGCGGGCATCACCCGCTCCGCGCTGCGCGACTGCCTCAAGGTCTCGTACGCCAAGGTCGCCGAGTACCAGCGGCGCGGCGCCGTCCACTTCCACGCCGTCATCCGCCTCGACGGCCCGGACGGCGCCGAGTCCGCTCCGCCCGCCTGGGCCACCACCGAACTCCTCACCGACGCGATCCGCTCCGCAGCCCGCCTCGCCGAGACACCGGGCCCGGTCCTCGACGGCCGGGAGTACGCCTTCCGCTTCGGCACCCAGCTCGACATCCGCCCCATCCGCTCGGCCGACTTCGCGGGCAGCTCCGAGCTGTCCAGCCGGGCCGTGGCCGCGTACATCGCCAAGTACGCCACCAAGGGCGCCGAGACCGCCGGCACGCTGGACTGCCCCGTCCGCAACCCGATCACGGACCTCATCGGCTCCGGCGTCACCGACCACGCCCGGCGGATGATCCTCACCTGCTGGCACCTCGGCGCGCTCCCCGAACTCGAACCCCTACGGCTGCGCAAGTGGGCCCACATGCTCGGCTTCCGGGGCCACTTCTCCACCAAGTCCCGCGCCTACTCGGTCACCCTCGGCACCCTCCGCCAAGAGCGCGCCGACCACAACGAAGCCCTCGCCCGCGCCCGAGCGGCGGCAGCGGGCCACCCGCTGCCGGACCCGGACACCGTCCTGGTCATCTCCCACTGGCGCTTCGCCGGCATTGGCCTCACCGACGCCGAAGCCTGGCTCGCGCCCTCCCGCGAACCCGCGCTCAGCACGGAAGGAGACCCCACGCATGGCTGACCGACGCCGTGTCTCTGTGGAAGTGACTGCCGCACCGCGCGCCCTGCCCTCGCGGTTCCTGACCCCTGACGACCTGGTGGAGATGTTCGAGCTTCCCAGCGTCGAGACGGTCTACCAGTGGCGCCGGAAGCACACCGGTCCCCGCGGCTTCCGCGTCGGCCGACACCTCCGCTTCGACCCGCGCGACGTGCGGGCCTGGGTGGACTCCCAGCTCGGAGAGGCTGCCTGATGGCCGGCCACGTCCAGGACCGCTGGTACAAGACCGAGCCCGGACCGGACGGCAAGCCCGTCAGGGGCAAGACCGAGCGCTACGGCACCGGCATGCGCTACCGCGCCAGGTACATCGGGCCTGACGGCACCGAGAAGTCCAAGAGCTTCCCCGATCGCAAGAAGCGGGAGGCTGAGCGGTGGCTGGACCGCATCGAAGCGGACATGGCGACCGGTCACTACGTCGACCCCGGTGCGGCCAAGGTGACCTTCCAGGAGTACACCGAGAAGTGGCTCACGACCCTTGGGGCAGACCCGAACACGATCGAGTCCATGAATTCCCAACTGCGGCTCCATGCCTTCCCGTACATCGGGACGCGCCCGCTCGGATCGTTCAAGCCGGAGCACATCCGAGAGTGGGTGGCAGCACTGGAAGCCAGGGTGCCCGGTTCGTACGGACGGATCATCTACGCCAACGTGCGAGCGGCCCTGAGCGCCGCTGTTGACGACGGATACCTGAGCCGCAACCCGGTCTCCGCTCGATCCGTGAAGCCGCCGGCGCTTGAGCCCAAGCGCGTGGTTCCCTGGTCGGCTGAGCGGGTGTTCGCCGTACAGGCAGCCATGCCGGAACGGTACCGAGCCATGGTCGACCTGGGAGCCGGTTGCGGCATGCGCCAGGGGGAGATCCTGGGAATCGCCGTGGATGCGATCGACTTCGACTCCGACACGCTGCACGTGGTGCAGCAGCTCAAGCTCAGCAGGAGCAAGCCGGTGTTCGCACTGCCCAAGGGCGGCAAGACCAGGGACGTGCCGCTTCCCGGTCCCGTGGCTGACGCCCTCAGGGCCCACATGAAGCAGTTCCCGCCGGTCGAGATCACGTTGCCTTGGAAGACACCGGACGGTCCGAAGGTGACCCGGCGGCTCATCTTCATGGCACCCGGGGGTAACCATGTGTGGCGTACATCCCTGAACGAGGAGGCGTGGAAGCCTGCACTCGTCGCGGCCGGCGTCATCCCAGAGCCGGAGACCAAGGCCGCTGGTTACGCGGCGGCTCGCGAGCATGGCATGCATGCGCTGAGGCACTTTTACGCGTCCGCGCTCCTGGACGGCGGGGAGAGCATCAAGGCGGTCAGCGAGTACCTCGGGCACAGCAACGCCGCCCTGACGCTGCGGATCTACGCACACCTCATGCCGAGTAGCCAGGAGCGAACCCGGACGGCAATCGCGACGGTCTACGCCGAGTCCCAACGTCCCGTCTGACGGCCCACAGACGGCCCACGGCCCCGTTAAGGCTGACCAGTTCGGTGGAAACCGCTGGTAGATGCCTTGCGGGGCCGTCAGCTTGCTTCTCCGACCCGGAGAAGACGGCCGCCTACCTGGCCTCGGTGGCCTGACCGCCGTCCGGACGCACGGCTCCCAGGACCGGGTACGACGCCAGCGGGGACACCTGCACCCTGGCGCCGGGCCGGGGAGCCTGGACGACCTTCCCGCCCCCGACGTACAGCGCCACATGGGTCGCCTGCGGGAAGTACACCACCAGGTCACCCGGGCGCAGTTCGCGCAACGGGACCCTGCGCAGCCGCTGCCACTGCTCCTGACTGGTGCGGGGGATCGGGGTGCCCGCGTGCGACCACGCCTCGGAGGTCAGGCCCGAGCAGTCGTAGGCCCCGGGGCCCTCGGCGCCCCACTCGTACGGCTTGCCGAGCTGGTCCATGGCGTAGCGGACCGCGCGGCCGCCCTCCGCGGAGGCGGGGCGGTCGGCCGGCAGGGCGCCCGAGGTGGTCAGCCGCTGCTGGGCCTCGGTGACCCCCTGCTGTTCCAGCCGGGCGACGGCGGCCAGCTGGTCCGGGGTGAGCGAGGCCAGCATGCGTTCCACGTCGGCCAGCCTGCCCCGGACCTCGTCGCGCTGCTTGCGCTGCCGGTCGGCGAGAGACAGCTGGGCGTCCAGCGCCTTGCGGGCCGCCCGGGCCAGGACGTCCTGCCGCTTCTCCGTCCCGGCCAGCCGGGCCACCGTCCGGGCCCGTTCCCGCGCCAGTTCGCCGATGACATGGCCCTCGTCCAGCGCGTGCTGCGGGTCCGGGGCGAGCAGCAGGCGGACGTACGGTCCGAGTCCGTCGCCGGACTGGTACTGCTGACGTGCCAGCCGCCCGGCGTCCCCCTGGCTGTCCCGCAGGGCGAGCCGGGCGCGGGCCAGTTCACCGTCCAGCCGGGACACCTCGGCGCGCTGCGCCGCCAGCTTCTCCGTGGTCCCGTTGTAGGTCTCGGTGGCCTGCTCGGCCTGCTGGTAGAGCTGCTGAAGGTCCGTCAGGAGGCGGGAGACGGACGGCTGTCGGGGTTCCGGTTCCGGTACGGCCGCGGCCGGCGCCGCGGGGGCGAGGGCGGCCTGGGCCGCCACCGCGGCCGTACAGGCCAGGCGGACAAGCCTTCCTGACACGACATCACCTCGGGTGCGGGGAGGGAATCCCGGCGAGCGGGCTGTTCGCCTCCCATGGCACCGCGATTATCGGATGAATCGGTGCGGGGCGCGCGCCGAGCCTGCGCGGACGGCGCAACCCTGTCACCCGTTCGGCCGCTCCTCGGGGCCCTCCGGCTTCGACCAGGGCCACCGGAGCTTGCCGCCCGACCTGTCCTCGGGGTCGTACGCGTACTTCCACCCCTGGATCAGCCCCAGCCGCTTGCTGTACCCACGCGGCACCCTGCGGTAGACGTACACGGCGGGCGGGCCGCCCGCGGGGTCGGGGACGGGGATGCGGTACGTCTTCGGGGGGTGCCCGGTCGGGCCGACCAGCACGGGCAGCACGCGCCCGTCCATCGGGCCGCCCTCGAAGGGGGTGTCCTGGCTCTTCACGGCTCCAGTGTCAGCCTTCCGCGGCGAGCGCGCCGACCAGGCCTGCCGTCTGCTCGTCCCGGCCGGCGGTGACCGCGAGCATGGCGGTGAACTGCTCCACCAGCCAGTCGCGCAGCTCCTGCACCGGGGGCTGCTTCTCCTCGTCCAGCCAGATCAGCGAGGCCGCCTCCACGGCCGTGATCCAGGTCCGTACGGTCATCCGCAGCCGGGGGCCGGGGGCGGTGACGCCGAGATGGCGGAAGATGTGCTCCGCCGCCGCCCGGCGCACCCCGTCCACGATGGCCGTGGTCCGCGAGGTCTCCACCACGCTGCCGCCCTGGAGCAGCGCGCTGAAGCCGGCGTCGTGCTCGTCGACGAAGGCCAGGTAGCGGTCCAGGGTGCGGCACAGCCGGGCCAGCAGCGGGCCCTCGCGGGGTTCGTCGAAGCAGTGCTGGAGTTCCTCGGCGGCGGAGCGGAGCGCGGCCTCGTACAGCTGCTGCTTGCCGCCGGGGAAGTACCGGTACACCAGCGGACGCGAGACCCCGGCCGCCTCCGCCACGTCGTCCAGCGACACGTCCTCGGGGGCGCGGTGCGCGAAGAGGGTGAGAGCCGAGGTGAGCAGTTGGCTGCGCCGGGCTTCGACGGTGAGGCGGCGGTAGGCGGGGGTGGCCGGGGTCATGCTCAGCAGCCTAATCGCTGCGCTGCTTCGGCCGTTTTTGTCTGCGGGTGCGTTGGGGCTGGTCGCTCCCCCGAGTTCTCGGCTTCGCTCGAACAGGGGGCACCCCCGTCGCGGCGGAACCGCATGTCGGACAGAGCCCCGCGCCCCTTCGGGGCGCTTATGCCAGTAGTCCCGATGACCTCCACAGGCGGCGGCCCACTCCGCGCAGGACGCCGATGTCGTCCAGGAAGTCGGTCAGCCGCTTCGCGCCGGTCTGCATGACCTCGCGGCGGTGGGCGCTCGCCTTCACCTGGGCCATCGCCTCCCGCTTGTCCAGTCCCACGTTCGTGTAGACGTCCGGGTTCACGAACGCCACGGAGAACACCCGGGCGAACTCGCCCGAGGTGACCCGGGTGAACTCCTGCGACCACCTCGGCGCGGTCAGCATCTGGCGGCGCAGCTCCTCGCGGGCGTACCGGACGTGCCGGGCCTCCTCGACGACGTGGATGCGGGTGACGCCCCGTATCAGCGGCTGGACCCGCTCGTCCGGGAAGGTCAGCCGCTGCATCCAGTCCAGCACCTCCTCACCGAGCAGCGTCGCGGTGAAGGAGCCGGGGGTGGTGGAGATGGTCTTGAAGACGCGGCCGAGGTTCTGGTGGGCCCTGCTGACCGGGTACCAGGGGGTGCCGCCGTGCGAGATCAGCCGGGCGAACATCTTCGAGTGCCGGCACTCGTCCTCGATCTCGGTGAGCGCGTAGCGGACGTGCGCGCTCGTTGCCGCCTTGTCGTAGATGTGCCGGACGAGCAGCTGCATGAGGATGATCTCGAACCAGATGCCGAGCGAGGCCAGCGCGGCCGCCTCGTGCTGGGAGAGCAGGATGCGCTGCTCCTCGCTCATCCGCTTCCACAGCGGCGTGTCGTACAGCGACACCAGCTCCGGCGGCCAGAACCACTTGCCCTCCTCGAAGGGCGCGTCCCAGTCCAGCTCCCTGTCCGGGTCGAAGGAGTGCTTGGCGGAGGAGGCGAGCAGCCGCTCGGCCACCTGCTCCCGGTCCTTGAGCAGGCCGAGCGCGTCGCGCAGGCCGTCCAGCGCGTCCGCTTCCGTCAGGGTCGTCATGGCTCCCTCACCTCGTTACCCGGGGGTACGTCGTCAGCCTCTTATGAGACTGCCTGTCAGCAAGACCGTCAATCCCCTGCACCGGACTTGTTGACTCGGCGTCTACGTGTGAGCCTGCGAGGTATGCCGACCCATGACCTCTACGCCAACGCGCCCGGTGACTCTCCCTGGCAGGTGCCCGCGACCGGCGCGGCCCGCTTCAGCTGGGAGTACGACGACGGCCGTGACCGACTGCTCGCCCTGTACCAGAAGGGCAAGGACAAGCAGTGGGACGGGCAGACCCGTATCGACTGGGACCTGGAGGTCGACCCGCACGACGCGCTCGGCACGCCCGAGGAGGCGATGTCGCTGTACGGGACGCCGTACTGGGACAAGCTCAACGCGAAGGACAGGGGCGAGCTGCGCCGGCACTACGCCTCCTGGCAGTTCAGCCAGTTCCTGCACGGCGAGCAGGGCGCGATGATCTGCGCCGCCCGGATCGTGGAGTCGGTGCCCGACATGGACGCCAAGTTCTACTCCGCGACCCAGACCATGGACGAGGCCCGGCACGCCGAGATATACAGCCGGTTCCTGCACGAGAAGATCGGGCTGGTCTACCCGATCAACGACAACCTCCAGTCGCTGCTCGGCGACACCCTGCGGGATAGCCGCTGGGACATGCCCTACCTCGGTATGCAGGTCCTCATCGAGGGACTCGCCCTCGCCGCCTTCGGCATGATCCGGGACACCACCAAGAAGCCGCTGCCCAAGCAGATCCTCACCTACGTCATGCAGGACGAGGCCCGGCACGTGGCCTTCGGGCGGATGGCGCTGCGCGACTACTACCAGCAGCTGACCGACGCCGAGCTGCGCGAGCGCGAGGAGTTCGTCATCGAGGGCTGCTATCTGATGCGGGACCGGCTGCGCGGGGTGGAGGTGCTGGAGAACTTCGGCATACCCAGGGCGGAGGCCGAGGCGCTGAGCGAGCGCTCCGAGTACCTCCAGCTCTTCCGTAAGCTGCTGTTCAGCCGCATCGTGCCCTGCGTCAAGGACATCGGCCTGTGGGGCAAGCGGCTCCAGCAGGCCTACGTCGACATGGGCGTCCTGGAACTGGGCGACTCCAGCCTGGACCTGCTGATGGCCCAGGACGAGGAGCTGGCCGACCGGCTGGACGCGGAACGCTTCGCGGCCGAGGAGCAGGAGCGGGTGGCCGAGGTGACGGGGGCGATCGAGGCCGGAGCGGACGAGGGCTGAGGCGGCCGAGGGGCCGTCCGCCCCGTGCAGTAGCGTGCTGGCGTGTCCATGCCTCCGCCGTCGCACCCTTCCCCGTACGGCCCCCAGCAGCCCCAACAGCCCTACCCCTACGGCTCCCAGCCCCCGCAGGGACCCGCCGGGCCGTACGGCTCCCCGTACCCCCAGGCACAGCCCTACCCTCCGGCACAGGCCTACCCCCAGGCACAGCCCTACCCGCAACAGCAGCCGTATCCGGGTCAGCCCTACCCGCCCCAGCAGCAGTACCCCGGCTGGGGCGTGCCGCCCATGGGGCCGCCGCCGAAGAAGCGGCGGGTCGGGCTGGTGCTCGGGATCGTGGGCGGTGTCGTCACCGCCGGTGTGGTGGGGCTGATACTGCTCGGGACGGCGGCCGAGGGCGGCTTCCCCGAGGCGAAGAACAAGCTGGTGCTTCCGCACACCCTCCTCGACGGTAAGTACACCCTCGCCCAGGACCTGTCCGGCACCGAGGGCAAGAAGGTGGAGGAGGAGGCCGACGGCGCCTGGGACGCCAAGGACATCCACGCCGTCACCGGCCGCTACAGCCCGGGCGGCGACGACACCAAGGGCATGCTGCTCGTCTCGTCCATGTACGGCCGGTTCAAGAACCAGGACGACGTCCGCAGCCGCATGCTCAAGGGCGCCACCCAGGCCGACGGCGTGACCCTGGACCAGCCGCCGAAGGACGTCACCCCGCCCGGCGCGGCCACCACCATCAGCTGTGAGGTGCTGACCCAGAAGGGCGCCCTGGCGACCCTCACCTACCCGGTCTGTTCCTGGGCGGACGGCAACACCGCGGCCGTGGTGGCCGAGGTCGACATGGCGACGACCCACGCCGCGGACGTCGATCTCGCCGCCGCCGCGCGGCACACCGTCACGGTCCGCTCCGAGATGCTCCGGCCGCTCGGCTGACCTCCGGGCGCCTCCCCAGGGCCTCTCGAAGGACTCCCCGGGCGGCGCTCACCGGGCGAGGACCGCCCGCATCACGTCCCGGGCGATCGGCGCCGCGTCCCCGCCCCCGCTGATCTCGCCCCGGTCCGCCGACGCGTCCTCCACCACCACCGCGACCGCCACCTCCGGCTCCAGGGCATCCTCCGACTGCGCCCAGGACACGAACCAGGCGTACGGCACACCGGAGTTGCCCACCCCGTGCTGGGCGGTGCCGGTCTTGCCGCCGACCAGGGCGCCCGGGATGCCCGCCCGGGTGCCGGTGCCCTCCTCGACCACGTCGGTCATCAGCTCCTTCAGCCGGGCCGCCGTGTCCGGCCGCATCACCTGCCGCGCCGGATGCGCCCCGCTCCCGGCCACCGTCTCACCGCCCCGGCGGGTGGTCCGCTCGATCAGGTACGGCCGGCGCAACCGGCCGCCGTCGGCGACGGCCGCCGCCACCATCGCCATCTGGAGCGGTGTGGCCCGGGTGTTGTACTGCCCGATCGAGGACAGCGCCAGCTGCGCCCGGTCGACATGGGTGTCGAAGGTGCTGGGTGAGACGCCGAACGGGATGCGCAGCGCGGGGTCGTTGAAGCCGAACGCCCGCGTCGTCTCCGCCATGTCCGCCACGCCCACGTCCACGCCGAGCTTGGCGAACACCGTGTTGCAGGACCACTCGAACGCCATCCGCAGCGAGGCGTCCGCACAGCCGTCGCCCTCGTTGGTCAGCCGGGTGGTGGTGCCGGGCAGCCGGTAGGGGTCGGGGGAGTCGGTGGGCGCGTCCAGGTCGGTGACCACCCCCGAGTCCAGCGCCGCGGCCGCGGTGACCACCTTGAACGTCGACCCCGGCGGATAGGTCTGCCGTACCGCCCGGTTGAGCATCGGCTTCTCCGGGTCGTGGTTGAGCCGCGCCCACGCCGACGCCACCGCCTCGCCGTTGCCGGACAGCAGCGCCGGGTCGTACGACGGGCTCGTCACCAGCGCCAGGATGCGGCCGGTGGCCGGCTCGATGGCGGCCACCGCGCCCTTGCGCCCGGCCAGCCCCCGGTACGCCGCCTCCTGGGCCGCCCCGTCCAGCGTCGTCACCACGTCGCCGCCGGGGTTCGGCCGCCGGGTCGCGTCCCGCCACAGCGGCAGCGGCGACAGCACCGGATCGGTGCCCGACAGCACCCCGTCCGCCGCGTGCTCCAGGAACGTGGTGCCGTACATCTGCGAGGCGAAGCCGGTCACCGGTGCGTACAGCGGGCCGTCGCGGTAGGTGCGTTCGTAGCGCAGCTGCTCGCCGGTGTCCACCGACCCGGTGACCGGCTCGCCGTCGACCAGGATGTTCCCGCGCGGCTGGCCGTAACGGGCGATCGTGGTACGCCGGTTGGCCGGGTTGTCGTCGTAGGCGCCGGACTGGACGACCTGCACCCGGGCCGCGTTGACCAGCAGGGCCGCCAGCAGCAGCGCGCAGAACGCGCAGGCGTGCCGGATGTACCGGCCCATCGGCCGGCCGCCCTCGCCGAGGCCGCCGTACTCGGTCACCGCGCCTCCCGCCCGTCGTACTGGCTGCGCGCCGAATGGCTCACCCGGATCAGCAGCGCCACGATCGCCCAGTTGGTCACCACCGAGGAGCCGCCCTGGGCGAGGAACGGCATCGCCATGCCGGTGAGCGGGATCAGCCCAGTCACCCCGCCCGCGATCACGAACACCTGGAGCGCCAGGATCGAGGCGAGCCCGACCGCGAGCAGCCGCCCGAACGGCTCGCGCAGCGCGAGGCCCGCCCGGTAGCCGCGCTCCACCAGCAGCGCGTAGAGCAGGATGATCGCGGCCAGGCCGGTGAGGCCCAGCTCCTCCCCGGCCGTCGCCAGGATGAAGTCCGACTTGGTGGCGAACCCGATGAGGATCGAGTGGCCGAGCCCGAGCCCGGTGCCCAGGACCCCGCCGGCGGCGAACGCGAACAGCGACTGGGACAGCTGGTTCGGCCCCTGCCCCGCCTCGATGGTGGCGAACGGGTGCAACCAGTCCTCGATCCGCTGGTTCACATGCGGCTCCAGCCGCCCCACGGCCACCGCGCCCAGCACGGCGAGCAGCAGCCCGACCGCGATCCAGCCGGTGCGCCCGGTGGCGACGTACAGCAGCACCACGAACAGCCCGAAGAACAGCAGCGAGGTGCCGAGGTCGCGCTCCAGGACCAGCACGCCGACGCTCATCAGCCAGATCGTCAGGATCGGCCCGAGCACCCGCCCGGTCGGGAACTGCAACCGCCACACCCGGCGGCCGGTGTACGCGAGCGCGTTGCGGTTGGCGGCCAGGTAGGCGGCGAAGAACACCGCGAGCAGCACCTTCGCGAACTCGCCCGGCTGGATGGAGAACCCGGCGATCCGGATCCAGATCCGGGCCCCGTTGACCGCCGGGAAGAGGATCGGCAGCGCGAGCAGCGCCAGCGCGGCGACCACGCACACGTACGCGTACCGCTGGAGCATCCGGTGGTCGCGCAGCATCAGTACGACGAGGATGAACAGGCCGACTCCCAGCGTGGACCACACCAGTTGGGCGGGGGCCGCCCGGTCGCTCGGCGTCTCCAGGTCCAGCCGGTAGATGAGGACCAGGCCGAGGCCGTTGAGCAGCACCGCGATCGGCAGCAGCAGCGGGTCGGCGTACGGCGCCCGGATCCGGACGGCGAGATGCGCGAACAGGGCGAGCACCCCGAGCCCGGCCCCGTAGCCGACGGCGCCCGGCGGCACCGTACCGGCCCTGGCCAGGCCCACCGCGCAGTAGCCGGACACCGACAGCAGGACGGCCAGCACGATCAGGGCGAGTTCCATGCCACGGCGCCGGGGGAGGCGTACGGCGGGTGCGGGAGCCTGGGCCGCCGCCAGGGTGGTTCCGGCGTTCGTCATGCCCGGAACCTACCCAAAGGGGAGGTCTGGCGGGTGTTGTCCCCCGGCAGTGTCCGTCGGCGCGTCAGCACCGGCGTGGCAGGGGCCCGATGATGTCGATGTACCGCGCCGTGCCCCAGGCCCAGGTGCCGTCCGTCAGCAGGTACCACACCGGGTTGCCGTGCACGGGCCGCCCGCGCGTCTCGCAGAAGACCGACACCCGCTCGCCCTCGTCGACGAACCGCACCCGCCGGCTGCCCCGGTCCGGCCGGTCCCGCAGCCACATGCCCTCCTCGGCGGTGACGACACCCTGGGAGAAGCGCGGATCCCTCCCGCCGCCGTCGTCCTCGTCCGCGAGGGCGGGCACGGCCGCGACGGTACAGGCCAGGGTTCCGGCGGCGGTGACTATGGCGAGCCCACGGGAAAGGACGGAACGCAGGGACATGGGGGCACCTCCGGGAGGCGGACGGATCCTGACTAACCGCCACATTAGGATCGGCCGCCTGCGGGTGCCCTGCGCATTAGTCCCTTAGGGGCGCGCGGACACTCGGTCCCTTAGAGGCGCGGGGCATCGGTCCCTGCGGGCACCGGTCCCTCAGGGGCGCGGGGACATCGGCGGCTCAGGGGCGCGGGGGCATCGGCCCCTACGGGCATCGGTCCCTTAAGGGTGCGGGGAGTCGGGCAGCCGCAGCGTGGCGACCGCCCCGCCGTCCACCGCGTTGGCGAACGACAGCCTCGCCCCCAGCACCTCCGCCTGCCCCAGCGCGATGGTCAGCCCCAGCCCGTGCCCGGTGGCGCCGCCCTCCGTACGGAACCGCTGCGGCCCGTGCGCGACGAGGTACTCCGGATAGCCGCCCCCGTGGTCCCGCACGGTCACCACCGGCCCGTCCACCGTCAGCACCACCGGCGCGGCCCCGTGCTTGTGCGCGTTGGCCACCAGGTTCCCCAGCACCCGCTCCAGCCGTCGCCGGTCGGTCTCCACCCGCGCGTCCCGGAGGATCCGCACCTCCGTACGGGTGCCCGAGGCGCGTACCACCCGCTGCGCCAGCGCCCCCAGTTCCTCGGTGTCCACCTCCAGCCTCTCCCGGCCGGTGTCCAGCCGGGAGATCTCCAGCAGGTCCTCGGTGAGCGTGCGCAGCGCCGCCACCCGGTCCCGCACCAGCTCCGTCGGCCGGCCCGGCGGCAGCAGCTCCGCCGCCGCGTGCAGCCCGGTCAGCGGGGTGCGCAGCTCATGGGCGACGTCCGCGGTGAACCGCTGCTCGCTCAGCAGCTTGCTCTGGAGCGTGGAGGCCATGGTGTCCAGGGCGGCCGCGACGGCGGCCACCTCGTCCGGCGGCTGGCTCGCGTCCTTGGTCCGCGGGTCGTTCACCCGCGCGTCCAGATCGCCCGCGCTGATCCGCCGGGCCACCCGGGCGGTGCCGTGCAGCCGGCGGGTCACCCGGCTCACCGCGAACACCCCGACCAGCACGGTCGCCCCGATGGCGAGCCCCGAGGACCACAGGATCGAGGTGTCGAGGCCGGCGATCGTACGGGCCTGCTGGGAGTAGTCGACCTCCACGGCGAGCGCCCGGTGCCCGGCCACCGGCCCCGCCGCCCACATGGTGGGCCGGCCCAGATGCGCGGAGACCATCGTGCCGCGCTCCCCGGCCGCCGCCAGCGTCCGCAGCGGCGCGGGCAGCCCCTCCGGGTCCACCCCGGCGCCCGGCAGCAGCGTGTCCCCGGCCTCGTACGCCTGGGTCGCGTCGGCCAGCCGGGACAGCGCCAGCTTGCGGGCCTGGCCCACGGTCTGGTTGGTCACCGAGACATGCACCAGGACGCCCAGCAGCGCGGCCAGCGCACAGCACATCACCGTGATGAACAGCGCCGCCTTCACGGCGAGCGTCCCGGCCCACTGGGGCAGCGCGACCCTCATCACGCGCCCGCCGACGGCGAGACGGACGGCACCGGGCTCGGCGAGGGCTTCCGGGTGCGGCGGCCGTCCCCGGTGTGCAGATACTCGTCCCGGGAGAACACCATCGCGCGCTGCTCCGGGTCCCACACCCAGGTGGTGCGGTACTCGTACCCGGAGATGTCGGCCGGCGAGCGCTCGATCAGCGCGCGTCCGGCCAGCTCCACGCCGATGATCGCGTCGTTGTCGGCCAGGACCTGCACCAGCCGGTGCTTCTCGACCGTGTAGACCCGTACGGCCGTCTGGTTCGTCGGGTACAGCCGGAAGCCGAGCGTCATGTCGGGCCGGCCGTCGCCGGTCAGGTCCCGGTAGTACGCCGGCAGCAGCGGACAGCGCGCCCGCCGCCCGCCCGGCCGGCACTCCTTCAGCCGGTCCACCGTCGCGTGGTACGCCCCCTTCGACCCGTAGTCGTCCGGATGCGCCTTCACCTCGGCGTCCACCACGTCCACCGGATCGACCTTGCGGATGTCGTCACCGGGCACGGTCACACCCTTGACGGTCTCCCGGGTCGCCACGGAGTACGGAAAGGCGGGGCTGGACGCCGGCCGCAGGTCGGGCCAGAGCTTGGCGGGACTGATGGCCGTCTGGGTCGGACCGGCGGCCTGGAGCCCGCCGCTGTCGCCGCAGGCCGCCGCCGTCGCCGCGAGCAGTGCGACGGCGACCGCGGTACGGGCGGTGCGCAGAGGGCGACGGGCAGACACGGGGCTCCTGAGGGCGACGGGGCGGTCGTCATCCACCACACCCTAAGTCGTAAAGGCGTAAAGTCCGTTTTGTTCACCCGGGGTGGTGCTGGGAGAGAGGCTACTCGGCCGACTTCTCCAGCAGCCGTACGGTGCCCGGCCAGGCGCGCGGGTACGCCACGAACAGCTCGTTGTGCGGCCCGCCGGACGGGACACGGCCGGCCGGCCTCCACGGCAACCGCAGTCGGCCCAACCGGTCTTGCCCCCGGACCACCCTGCCTGTTCCCATGGTCGAGGGGTGATGGCGCATGAGCGGACTGCGCGTGGTGCCGGCCTTTCGGCACGGCCGGGAACGGCTGTACGTCTGCCGCCCGGACGGATCCAGCGTCGCCTGGTACGACCGTGAGA
Source organism: Streptomyces sp. NPDC127190 (assembly GCF_042672505.1). NCBI lineage: Bacteria > Bacillati > Actinomycetota > Actinomycetes > Kitasatosporales > Streptomycetaceae > Streptomyces > Streptomyces sp. NPDC127190. The sequence continues at coordinate 460,318 of NZ_JBHXVE010000001.1, read as the reverse complement.
CCGGCCGGGTCAGCGTGCTTCTGCCCGGCGAGGACGGCCATCAGGACGTGCTCGAGGCACTGAAGCCGTTTCTGACCGGCCCGGTGACCGTCGGCCCGCCCCCGGTCCCCACCCCCGCGGAACTCGCCCGGCTGACCCTGCACCCGGACGACGACCTCGCCCCCAATCGCCCCGGCGAGGCCCTGCTGGTCGCCCTCGACCGCGAATCCGGTCACGGCCGCGGCCGGGCTCATGGCCTGGGGCACGGTCTCGGTCACGGCCCGGGCCACGGCGGTCCCGTCCGCAGGCTCCGCCCGGACCCGCGCCGGCGCGCACTGCTGGCCGAGCAGGCCGTCGGCGAGACGCTGGACGGGCTGGAGGGCGCGGGCTGGCACACCGTGCACTCGATACCGCTGCCCGGCGGCGACCGCATCCACCACCTGGTCATCGGCCCCGGCGGCCTGTACGCCGTACACGCCCTGTACGCCCGCAGAAGCCGGGTCCTGATCGCCGACCTCATGGTCACCGTGGGCCGCCGCGAGCCCGAGCCGCTGCTGCGCCGGCTGCGCGCCGACGCCGACCGCGCCGCGTACGCCCTGACTGCCGAGGTCCATCCGCTGCTGGCCCTGGTGGGCCCCACCGAGGTCACGGTCACCGCCCGGCCGAGGGGCGTGCGCATCCTCCGCGACGAGGAGCTGACGGGTCTGGCGCGGACCGGCGGGGTGCTGAAGCCGGGGGACGTGGAGGCGCTGCACGCGATGGCGCGGGACCGCAGGACGTGGGGGAGGGTGTAGGCGGGGCCTTGTGGCTGCTATCCGTCCCGGGTGGGAAGGTCGGCCGCGTTCGCCCCGTCCACCAGCGGTGACATCAGATCGCCCAGGTCCTGAAGACGCGGGGCGATGTCCTCCGCCCGGAACTCCAGCCGGCCGGGGCTGCGGCACTCGGCGACCTCCTCCCAGGTCACCGGCGCCGACACCAGCGGGGCCCGGCGGGCGCGCAGGGTGTACGGCGTGGCCGTGGTCTTGCGGGCCGCGTTCTGGCTCCAGTCCACGAACACCTTCCCCGGCCGCAGGCTCTTGGTCATCCGGTGCACCACCAGCCGCGGCATCGCCCGCTCGGCCTCCACCGCGAGCGCCTTGGCGTACTCGCTGGCCTGCTCCGAGGACGAGCCCCGTACGGCGGCCAGCAGATGCAGCCCCTTCGAACCGGCCGTCTTCGGGTACGCCTCGATCCCGTCCGCCGCGAGCCGCTCGCGCAGCCACAGGGCGACCTCGCAGCAGTGCACGACGGTCGCGGGCGCACCCGGGTCGAGGTCGAAGACCAGCCGGTCGGCCTCCTGTGGGGTCTGCACCCGCCACTGATGGGTGTGGAACTCGGTGACCAGGTTCGCCGCCCAGACCAGACTGGCCAGATCCTGGATCACCACCATCCGGGCCGGGCTGTCCGCCGAGGACCGCGGCACCTCGGCGGTGGTGACCCACTCGGGTGTACCGGGCGGCACGTTCTTGGTGAAGAACAGCTGCCCGTCCGGGCCGTCCGGATACCGCAGGAACGACACGGCGCGGTCCCGCAGATGCGGGAGCAGCACGTCGGCGGTGGTTGCGTAGTAGTGCACCAGCTCCGCCTTGGTGAAACCGGTCTCCGGGTACAGCACCTTCTCCAGATTGCTGAGCGCGACCCGGTGCCCCTCCACCTCTGTGATAGGCGTCATAGGATGACAATCCCAGACAAAGCGGTGAAAACGGTGGAAGGGTGTGGCACGTGCGATCCATATGGAACGGTGCGATCTCCTTCGGGCTCGTCAGCATCCCGATCAAGCTGGTGAACGCGACCGAGAGTCACTCGATCTCCTTCCGCCAGATCCACACCGAGGACAACGGCCGGATCCGCTATCGCAAGGTCTGCGAACTGGAGGAGCGCGAGGTCACCCAGTCGGAGATCGGCAAGGCGTACGAGGACGCCGACGGCACGATGATCCCGATCACCGACGAGGACCTCTCCCACCTGCCCATCCCCACGGCCCGCACGATCGAGATCGTGGCCTTCGTGCCGGCCGACCGGATCGACCCGCTCCAGATGGACGCGGCCTACTACCTGGCGGCCAGCGGCGTCCCGGCGGCGAAGCCGTACACCCTGCTGCGCGAGGCGCTCAAGCGCAGCAACAAGGTCGCCATCGCCAAGTACGCGCTGCGCGGCCGGGAACGCCTCGGCATGCTCCGGGTCGTCGGCGACGCCATCGCCATGCACGGCCTGCTGTGGCCGGACGAGGTCCGCGCCCCCGAGGGGGTCGCCCCCGACGCCGACGTCAGCATCCGCGACAAGGAACTGGACCTCGCCGACGCCCTGATGGACACCCTCGGCGAGGTCGACCTGAAGGACCTGCACGACGAGTACCGGGAAGCGCTGGAGGAGGTCATCGCGGCGAAGGCCTCCGGCGAGGCGCCGCCCGAGGCGCCGGCCCCGCCCGCCGGCGGCAAGGTGCTCGACCTGATGGCGGCCCTGGAGAACAGCGTCCGCGCGGCCCGCGAGTCGCGGGGTGCGCAGCCGGCGGGGGAGGCGGAGGTCAGACCCCTGCCGCGAGGCCGGACCACGCCGAAGGAGACCGAGGGCAAGAAGTCGACGAAGGCGGCCCCGGCCAAGAAGACGGCCGCGGCGCGGAAGTCGACGTCCAAGGCGACGGAGGGGACGAAGAAGAAGACGGCGGCCAAGTCCGCCTCGACCTCGTCGTCCTCGTCGGGGAAGAAGACGACGGCGGCTGCGAAGAAAACGACCTCCCGCAAACGCCCGGCCTGACGGCGGCCCTCACTCCTCGAAGCGCCGCCCCACCACGGCCGCGAGCGCACCCCCACCCACGGCGACCACCCCCAGAGCGACCCCGAACACCGTCGCCCCCGTACCCAGCCCCACCGCATCACTCAGATACCCCACGGACACAGGCAGCACCCCGGCCGGCAGATACCCCCCGATGTTGAACGCCGCGTTGGCCTCGGCGAGCCGCTCCACCGGCACCGCGGCGTTCAACAGCGACAGCCCGCCCAACTGCCCCATCCCCTGCCCCGCCCCGGCCAGCAGCACCGCCCCCGCCAGCGCCGTCACCGAGCCCCACCGCACGGCGACGACCAGCAGCAGCATGCCGAGCGCGGTGGCCCCCGCCCCGCCGGCCAGAATCGCCGGCCGCCGCAGCCGCCGTACCGCGAACTGCACCCCCGTCGCACCGAGGAACATCACGAACGCCAGCGCCCCCGACACCACGCGGCTACCGGTCCCGAGCAGCCCCGCCAGCAGCGAGGGGCCGAGCGACAGCACGAACGACGTCGCGGTGATCCCGGGCGCGAACACGGCGATGCCCACGGCCAGCCGCCACCCCACACCCCGGGGCACACCCGGCACCCGCACCCAGGCCCCGCTGCCGCCCCTGTCCGGCCGCCCTACCGGCATCCGTACGACCACCACCCCCGCCGTGACCAGCAACACCGCCTCCACCACGAACACGGTGACCGTGGGCGCGGGCAGGGCCTCGGACAGCACCCCCGCGAGCAGGGGCCCGGTGCCCGCCCCGAACACCATCGCGCAGGAGGCGAGCAGCGCGGCCAGCCGGCGCCGCCCGGGCCCGGCCACGTCCGTCACCGCGGCCATCCCCGCCGACACCACCGCGCCGACCGCGATCCCGGTGCACAGCCGCGCCACGACCAGCGCGCCGACCCCGCCCGCGGTGGCGAAGACCAGGCAGGCCACCAGCGCGAGCCCCAGCGCGGGCAGCAGCACCGGCTTGCGGCCGAACCGGTCGGACACGACGCCGGACACCAGCAGCGAACCCAGCAGCCCGGCGATATAACACGCGAAGACGACGGTCAGCGTGCCCTTGCTGAACCCCATCTGACGCTGCCACAGCACATACAGCGGCGTGGCGGTGTTGGACAACACGAACACGGCGGTCACCGGCCAGGCGGCGAGCCACACCCACCGCACGGACACCTCCCCACCACCCGCCCTGAGCCCCACCCCGCGCCTTCGCACCCCAACCTGGCTCACGACCCACTCCTCCCCTGGAAGTCCTCAGTACGACCGAACCCGTACCAGTACGACTTCAATCGAACCTAGCACGTAGTACGATCGAACTCGTACAGGAGAAAGGAAGTGCCCATGCCGGACCCGCACCCGCGTCCTGCCCCCCTCCCCGAGCCATCCGTGGAGGACCTGCGCCTGGAGACCGTCCTCGGCGCACTCAGCGACCCGCTCCGGCTGCGCATCGTCCGCAAACTGCTCCTGGAGTCGGAGGAGTTCGACCACCCCTGCGGCTGGTTCGGCCTGGACCGCCCCAAGTCCTCCCTGACCCACCACTTCAAGGCCCTCCGCGAAGCGGGCATCACCCGCCAGCGCCAGTACGGCCTGGAACGCCGCAGCCAGGTCCGCACGGCAGACCTGAACACCCGCTTCCCCGGCCTCCTGGACCTGGTGGCATCGTGGACACCGCCCTCCGAACCCTGAGCCGGCCATCTCCCCACCAGCACCCGGGCCCAGCCCCCGCTCGTCACCATCCCGGCACGGGTCGGCTCGGCCGGCCAGTCGTCCGACGGCAACGGGCACCCGTGCGCCGCCCCGCGGTTCGTGCCCGAGTGGGCAACTCCGTTCAGTGGACCGACTCCGGGGAACACCACGACCACCGGGGCCTGAAGGCATGGGAGGCATCCATCGACCGGCTGGCATCCCGCCGGTCCTGGTCGCCGTCCTTCAGGCTCACCTGAAGAAGCTTCGGGACGGCCGAGGAAGGGCGCGTGTTCGGCAACGAGCGCGGGTGTGGGAAGAACCGCGGGAGTACGCGCTCCCCCTGAGCGTGTTGACTCGCCTTTCCAATGCGAAGATCGGAAGGTCCTCGAAAGAAGAGGGCGGCTCTAGCGCACCGTACCCAGCCCCGAACCGCGCCGCCGTTGCTCTCAACAACCTCCCGGCGCATGATGGAAGATGTAAAAAAGTCACTCAGATGGTCCTCCGGTGGCGAAGTGACCTGTCAGCTCTATCGAGCAGACCAAATATCTATCGTTGATGCCTCTCATTGTGGGCGCGTCATGGTGGCCGAAGATCTACAAATCGCGGCATGGGCAGCAACATCGCTTGGTCCTATACTCGTCATGAGTAAGCCCGCGTGTGCACGACTCAGAAACTTCCGAAGCGATGCAAGGTTTATTGCAGGAGCCAAGGAGGCGTTGACTATCGGAACATTGCAGTTGCATGAGACCGACTTTCGGCAGCAATCTGCGCATCCGCTTTTCCCCACCGGGGATGCCATCCATCCGGACAATGCAGCAGCTCTAAACGCAGTGCTAAGCGGCGAACGACGCCGGAAGAGGAAGGTTGTTGACCAGCTGTGGGGAAACGTAGGTGATAGCCTAGTTCTGCTTGGGAGTCCCACGTCTGAAGGGCTTTCTCGTCTCGTTTTCGGATATCAGGAGACGCCTGATCGTCCGGATTACCTTCGCAAGACGGGGCTGGCGTCCGCGCTGCCGTTCAGTTGGAATCTTGATGGCACGCAAATAAAAGCGAGGGCCAAGCGGTGGGTGCAGGGGCTAAGTGAACCGACTGCACGACCCAACTGGAGCATTCAGGGGGAAAAGAATCATCGATGGTACCCAGATCTCCGCGGGGACGATTTCCTCAAGACCGACTACCTGCTGATCACGAAAATTCCCAACATTCTCGTAGATGAAGATAGAGGGTCGGGGCACTTTATCGTCAGTATTGGCGGCGCACACGGTACCGGTACCAGGTCCATTGAGCGCGTGCTGTCCAATAAGTCGGTGTTGCGTAAGATCGTAAGTGATCTCCGTATTGATCCTGATGATTCTGCTAGTTGGCCGAATGCGTATCAGGTCTTGCTTCGAGCGGGCAAGATCGAGCACGATCCATGGCTTGGCTCGTCTTCAAGAGATGTGGAATATGTTGATTCTCGCCGCATCTCGGAATCCTCTGATTGGTGGAATTCCTGGAGGAGATCGTTGGCCCCCGAGATGGCAAAGCTAGAATCGGAAATTGGTTCTCAGGCGCACGGAACGCATGAGTAACGCCTCCGGGGCCCGGATTTCTGCGGCGGGCCAAGCCGGCCCCTTCAGCCTGGGACGTGCTGACTCGACCGGGGGCTCTGCGTGTCGGAGGGGTGTCGCGAACAGCGAGAGGCAATGAGAGAGGGGGGGGGGGGGGGTTGGCGGATAGACCCCCCCGCAGAGGGGGTAGGCCCCGCAGCACAAAAAACAAAAATTTTTGTTTTGGAGGGGTGGCCCCCCCGCGCGATAC
>NZ_JBHXVE010000001.1:368293-454041 GCF_042672505.1 Streptomyces sp. NPDC127190 | reverse complement strand
TGTGGGGTGGTGGGCGCGCGCGGTGGGGTTTCGGGTGTGGGGGGGTGGCTCTCCCCTCGATCTCTCTGTCGGGGGGGGGGTGGCCCCGCCCCCCCCCCCCCCCCCCCCCTCTTCTGTCGGCATCCGCCCTGGTCACATACCAAATTTGGTAGGTGATCCGGCGAGTGCCCCCGGCAGGATTCGAACCTGCGCACACGGCTCCGGAGGCCGTTGCTCTATCCCCTGAGCTACGGGGGCGTGTCGGCTGCGGAGCTTCTCGCTCGCGGCGACGTGTAGAACATTAGCAGGTCCGGCGGGGTGATCAGGAACCCGTTTCCCGGGTCGGGCTGAGGAGGCGTCGCCTACCCGGCGTGGAGTAGTCCTCCACCCGCCGTGGACGGACCACCCGCCCGGAGTGACCGGGTCCCTCCCCAGCGCCGAGAGCCCCTCCTCGGCACGGTCGGGTCCCCGTCCAGCACGGCCGGACCTCCACCCACCCCGCCCGAGCCCCTCTCGCCCACCCCCATCCCCCCTACGGGGCAGAAGTAGGGAAAACCCGGACGCGGTGGCCGGGGCGGACCTACTCTCGAGGTGTGCCAGGGGCGTCGGGTCGGGTGCTTGTCGTCGACGACAACAAGGTCATCCGCCAGCTGATCAGGGTCAACCTCGAGCTGGAAGGGCTTGAGGTGGTGACCGCGGCCGATGGTGCCGAGTGTCTGGATGTGGTGCATCAGGTGCGGCCCGACATCGTCACGCTGGATGTCGTCATGCCCCGGCTGGACGGCCTGCGCACCGCCGCCCGGCTGCGCGCCGATCCCCGTACCCACCACCTGCCCCTCGCCATCATCAGCGCCTGCACGCAGCACGAGTTCGAGGCCGGCCTCGATGTCGGCGTCGACGCCTTCCTCGCCAAGCCCTTCGAACCCGCGGAACTCGTCCGGCTCGTCAAGCAGCTCATCGAGGGGCGGCGGGGGGCCCGGGGGAGCGGGGGCGACGACGCGGACGGGGATGACGACGGGGTCGCCGACGGAGTCCCCGGGGGGATTTCCTTCGGCGGATAGCGGGGGTGGAGGGAATTCCTTCGGTCGGGACGGGGCGCGGGCAGGGTCCGTTCGGTGTGGGCCGCCGGTGCCGTCTTGCGAGGGGAAACCGGCTCGCCGTACCCCCCGTCTCCTCCCCTAGGCTTGTCCCGTGACCCCCGTCGAGCTGTCCCGCACCGTGCTGCACGCGGTGCGCCGTGCCGTTGCCGACGGGGAGCTGGAAGTGGCCGTGCCCGAGCGGGTCGTCGTGACCGAGCCGGGGCCCGGCGGATGCGGGGACTTCGCGACCAATGTCGCCCTCCAGCTCGCGCGGCCGGCCGGGCAGCCGCCGGGGCGGGTCGCCGAGATCCTGCGCAGCCGGCTCGTCGGCGCGGCCGGGGTCCGGGACGTCGTCGTCACCGGCCCCGGGTTTCTCAACATCAGCCTGGACGCCCTGGCCGACCCCGTCACCGGCCTGGTCGAGGAGATCCTGCGCCAGGGCGCGGGGTACGGCCACGGTGACGCCCTGGCCGGGCAGTTCCTGGTGCTGCGGGTGCCGTACGAGGTGCGGGCCGAGGTCGTGGCGGACGCCGTCGTACGGATCGTGGCGGCGCAGGGCGGGCGGGCCGTCGTCGAGCACGGGGAGCCGGCCGATCTGCGGCCGGTGCCCGCGCCCGAGGATCCCGCCCCGCTCGGCCCCGACGCCGCCCGGTGGGCGCTGCTGCATCCCGCGCCGCACGACCGGCCCCGGATCACCGCCGACCACCTGGTGCAGCGGGAGAGCAATCCGCTGTTCCGGGTGCGGTACGCGCACGCCCGCGTCCGGTCCCTCAGCCGTAACGCCGCCCGCCTCGGGTTCGGCGCCGTCCCCGGCCCCGTCGACGCCCGCGACCTGCTCACCCCCCTCGCCGACCACCCCCGCATCCTCGCCGCGGCCGCCACCCACCGTGCCCCGGACCGGATCGCCCGGCATCTCGTGACCGTCGCCGATGCCGCGCTGCCCTTCCTGCCGTTCGTGCTGCCGCGCGGTGAGGAGAAACCCTCGGCCGCCCACCGCGCCCGGCTGGCCCTCGCCGAAGCCGCCGGGACGGTGCTGGCCGGTGGCCTGTCCCTGCTCGGCATCGACGCACCCGAATACCTCTGAGCCAAGAAGAGACCCACGTCATGAGCCGTTCCGCACACCCCGCCGGGCCCCGTCACGCCGACGTCCTTCCCGAGGGCCACTACTCCGCGCCGCCCGCCGACCTCAACGCCCTCGACGCGAAGGTGTGGTCCCAGACGGTCGAGCGCGACGCCGACGGTGTCGTCCGCGTCGGGGGCATCGACGTCGTGCGGCTCGCCGAGGAGTTCGGCACCCCCGCCTACATCCTCGACGAGACCGACTTCCGCACCCGGGCGCGTGCCTGGCGCAGCGCCTTCGGGCCCGACGCCGACGTGTTCTACGCCGGCAAGGCGTTCCTCTCCCGTGCCGTCGTGCGGTGGCTGCACGAGGAGGGGCTGAACCTGGACGTGTGCTCGGGCGGCGAGCTGGCCACCGCCCTGTCCGCCGGGATGCCCGTCGAGCGCATCGCCTTCCACGGCAACAACAAGTCCGAGGCGGAGATCCGCAGGGCCGTGGAGGCCGGGGTCGGCCGGATCGTCCTCGACTCCTTCCAGGAGATCGTGCGGGTCGCCCACATCGCGCAGTCCCTGGGCAGGCGGCAGCGGGTGCAGATCCGGATCACCGTCGGCGTGGAGGCGCACACGCACGAGTTCATCGCCACCGCCCACGAGGACCAGAAGTTCGGGATCCCGCTCGCCGGGGGGCAGGCCGCGGAGGCGGTACGGCGGGCCCTTCAGCTCGACGGCCTGGAGCTGATCGGGATCCACTCCCACATCGGCTCGCAGATCTTCGACATGTCCGGGTTCGAGGTCGCCGCCCACCGGGTCGTCGGGCTGCTCAAGGACATCCGGGACGAGCACGGGGTCGAGCTGCCCGAGATCGACCTCGGCGGTGGCCTCGGGATCGCGTACACCAGCGCCGACGACCCGCGGGAGCCGCACGAGATCGCCAAGGCGCTGACCGAGATCGTCACCCGTGAGTGCGAGGCCGCCCGGCTGCGCACCCCGCGCATCTCCGTCGAGCCGGGGCGCGCCATCGTCGGGCCGACCGCCTTCACCCTCTACGAGGTCGGCACCGTCAAGCCGCTGGACGGGCTGCGCACCTATGTGTCCGTGGACGGGGGCATGTCCGACAACATCCGGACCGCTCTGTACGACGCCGAGTACAGCGTCGCCCTGGTGTCCCGGGCGAGCGAGGCCGAGCCGATGCTCGCCCGTGTCGTCGGCAAGCACTGTGAGAGTGGCGACATCGTGGTCAAGGACGCGTTCCTGCCCGCCGACCTGGCGCCGGGCGATCTGATCGCCGTACCGGCCACCGGCGCGTACTGCCGCTCCATGGCCAGCAACTACAACCATGTGCTCCGGCCGCCCGTGGTGGCGGTGCGGGACGGCGAGGCGCGGGTGATCGTCCGGCGCGAGACGGAGGAGGACCTCCTGCGTCTCGACGTCGGGTAGCCCACCGGGCCCGGCACCGGGGCTGGAAGATCTGCGGTCTTCCGGCCCCGTACAAATGAAATACATGTCTCAGGATCCGGACGAAGGGGAGAAACTCCCGTCCGGTGAGTGAGACTGGTCCAACCGTAGACGGTATGAGGAAACGAGGTCGGATGATGCGTACGCGTCCGCTGAAGGTGGCGCTGCTGGGCTGTGGGGTTGTCGGCTCAGAGGTGGCGCGCATCATGACGACGCACGCCGACGACCTCACGGCGAGGATCGGCGCCCCGGTGGAGCTGGCGGGGGTCGCCGTACGGCGGCCGAGCAAGGTCCGCGAGGGCATCGACCCGGCCCTGGTCACCACCGATGCCACCGCGCTCGTCAAACGCGGCGACATCGACGTCGTCGTCGAGGTCATCGGGGGCATCGAGCCGGCCCGGGCCCTCATCACCACCGCCTTCGAGCACGGCGCCTCCGTCGTGTCCGCCAACAAGGCCCTGCTCGCCCAGGACGGCGCCGCCCTGCACGCCGCCGCCGAGGAGCACGGCCGGGACCTGTACTACGAGGCAGCCGTCGCCGGTGCCATCCCGCTGATCCGCCCGCTGCGCGAGTCCCTCGCCGGCGACAAGATCAACCGGGTGATGGGCATCGTCAACGGCACCACCAACTTCATCCTCGACAAGATGGACAGCACGGGTGCCGGCTACCAGGAGGCGCTGGACGAGGCGACCGCCCTCGGATACGCCGAGGCCGACCCGACCGCCGATGTCGAGGGGTTCGACGCCGCCGCCAAGGCCGCCATCCTCGCCGGGATCGCCTTCCACACGCGCGTGCGGCTCGACGACGTCTACCGCGAGGGCATGACCGAGGTCACCGCCGCCGACTTCCGCTCGGCCAAGGAGATGGGCTGCACCATCAAGCTGCTCGCCATCTGCGAGCGCTCGAAGGACGGCGCGTCGGTCACCGCGCGCGTGCACCCCGCCATGATTCCGCTGAGCCACCCGCTCGCCTCCGTGCGCGGCGCGTACAACGCGGTCTTCGTGGAGAGCGACGCCGCCGGGCAGCTGATGTTCTACGGCCCCGGCGCCGGCGGTGCCCCGACCGCCTCCGCGGTCCTCGGCGACCTCGTCGCCGTCTGCCGCAACCGGCTCAGCGGCTCCACCGGGCCCGGCGAGTCGGCGTACGCCGCGCTGACCGTCTCCCCGATGGGCGACGTCGTCACGCGGTACCACATCAGCCTCGACGTCGCGGACAAGCCGGGCGTGCTCGCCCAGGTGGCCACCGTCTTCGCCGAGCACGGGGTGTCCATCGATACGGTTCGGCAGCAGGGCAAGGACGGAGAGGCCTCCCTCGTCGTCGTCACCCACCGGGCCTCCGACGCCTCCCTCACCGGGACCGTCGAGGCACTGCGCAAGCTCGACACCGTGCGGGGTGTCGCCAGCATCATGCGGGTTGAAGGAGAGTAACCAGCAATGACCCACCAGTGGCGCGGAATCATCGAGGAGTACCGGGACAGGCTGCCGGTCTCCGACAGCACGCCGGTCGTGACGCTCCGCGAGGGCGGCACGCCCCTCGTGCCCGCGCAGGTGCTCTCCGAGCGCACGGGCTGCGAGGTCCACCTCAAGGTGGAGGGGGCCAACCCCACCGGGTCCTTCAAGGACCGCGGTATGACCATGGCCATCAGCAAGGCCAAGGAGGCGGGAGCGAAGGCGGTCATCTGCGCCTCCACCGGCAACACCTCCGCCTCCGCCGCCGCCTACGCGGTGCGCGCGGGCATGGTCTCGGCCGTCCTCGTGCCGCAGGGCAAGATCGCCCTCGGCAAGATGGGCCAGGCCCTGGTGCACGGCGCGAAGATCCTCCAGGTCGACGGCAACTTCGACGACTGCCTCACCCTCGCCCGCTCGCTGAGCGACAACTACCCGGTGGCGCTGGTCAATTCGGTCAACCCGGTGCGTATCGAGGGTCAGAAGACCGCCGCCTTCGAGATCGTGGACATGCTCGGGGACGCCCCCGACATCCACGTCCTCCCGGTCGGCAACGCGGGCAACATCACCGCCTACTGGAAGGGCTACCAGGAGTACGCCGCCGACGGCATCGCCGGCAAGACCCCTCGAATGTGGGGTTTCCAGGCCTCCGGCAGTGCCCCGATCGTGCGAGGCGAGGTCGTCAAGGACCCGTCCACCATCGCCACCGCCATCCGCATCGGCAACCCGGCCTCCTGGGAGTACGCCCTGAAGGCCCGCGACGAGTCCGGCGGCGCCATCGACGAGGTGACGGACCGTGAGATCCTGCGCGCCTACCGGCTGTTGGCCGCCCAGGAGGGCGTCTTCGTGGAGCCCGCCTCCGCCGCCTCCGTGGCCGGTCTGCTCAAGGCCGCCGAGCAGGGCAAGGTCGACCCGGGCCAGCGCATCGTGTGCACCGTCACCGGCAACGGCCTGAAGGACCCCGACTGGGCCGTCGCCGGCGCCCCGCAGCCGGTCACCGTCCCGGTCGACGCGGCCACCGCGGCCGAGCGCCTCGGCCTGGCCTGAGCACCGGCACCATCCTGACAGGGTGCACAGGGGGCCTACGACACGCATCGTGCGCCTCCTGTGCGCCCTATGTCGCCACAGAACCTTCCTTCGATAGGCTGTACCGAACCCTCCCCTCGCATATGCGTCCGCATAGGGGTGACGCCGCGCCGTCTGCGCGGCCAGAGGGTCTCCCCGTACGCATCGAATGTCTTCCACCGTCACGCAGCTCAAGGAGAGTCAACGAGCGATGGCCGGTCCAGCGTTCCGCGCCGCCGCCGTCCGGGTGCGCGTTCCCGCCACCAGCGCCAACCTGGGTCCGGGCTTCGACGCCCTGGGCCTCGCGCTGGGGCTGTACGACGACGTCGTCGTCCGGGTGGCCGACTCCGGGCTGCACATCGACATCGCGGGCGAGGGCAGTGAGACCCTCCCGCGGGACGAGAGCCACCTCCTCGTCCGTTCCCTGCGCACCGCCTTCGATCTGCTGGGCGGACAGCCCCGCGGCCTGGAGATCGTCTGCGCCAACCGCATTCCGCACGGCCGGGGCCTCGGCTCCTCCTCCGCCGCGATCTGCGCCGGCATCGTCGCCGCGCGCGCGGTGACCATAGGCGGTGAAGCCAAGCTCGACGACGCGGCCCTCCTGGAGCTGGCCACCGAGATCGAGGGTCACCCGGACAACGTGGCCGCCTGTCTGCTCGGCGGTTTCACCCTCTCCTGGATGGAGGCCGGCGCCGCCCGGGCGATCAGGATGGAGCCCTCGGATTCCATCGTTCCGGTGGTTTTCGTGCCCGGAAAGCCGGTTCTGACCGAGACCGCCCGCGGTCTGCTCCCGCGCACCGTGCCGCACGTCGACGCCGCCGTCAACGCGGGCCGCGCCGCCCTGCTCGTCGAGGCCCTGACCAGGCGCCCCGAGCTGCTGCTGCCCGCCACCGAGGACCGCCTCCACCAGGAGTACCGCGCCCCGGCCATGCCGGAGAGCGCCGCGCTGGTGGAGCGGCTGCGGGCGGACGGGATCCCGGCCGTCATCTCGGGTGCCGGACCCACCGTGATGGCCCTCGCCGACGCCGCCAGCGCCGACAAGGTGTCGCACCTCGCGGGCGAGGGCTGGGCCGCCAACCGGCTGGACCTCGATATGCAGGGAGCGAGCGTGTTGCCGCTCGCCACCTCCGGCGACAGCTGAAAGCACACGGTTGCCGGATTTGGAGAGGGGGAATGTTTGTTGGATCCGGTAGTGTTAATCTCAAGTCTGCACCCGACCCCACCATGGCGAGGTGCTTTGTGTCCCCGTCCGGGACAGACATTCTTCCGGGAGCCTCCCGCGCCACTCCGTGTTCCCTGCGCCGTACCTGGGCAGTACGTCGTATGCGAGCACTGAGCGGGCCGCCGGGCACGCTCCGGAACAGGTGCTGCCACGCCACGTGACACCAGGTGTCACGGCTCGCGGAAGCGCCATCACCGCACATTTCCTCCGCCGCTTTGGCGGACCACCGCCCCGGCACGGTTCACCGAAAGCAAGGACCGTAGCCGGACAGCACAACCGGTCGCCGAGCCAGACAGGCCGACGTCCGCTCCAGGGAAGGACCCTTCGTGAGCGACACCACCGATCTGATGGGCGCACGTGTCGAGGAGACCGCTGCCGCGCCCGCCACGGACGCCTCCGCGCCTGCCACCGGTGCCGGCTCCCGGCGGCGCCGCGGTACCGGCCTCGAGGGCATGGTGCTGGCCGAGTTGCAGCAGGTCGCCTCGGGCCTCGGCATCAGGGGCACCGCGCGGATGCGCAAGAGCCAGCTGATCGAGGTCATCAAGGAGGCGCAGGCCGCCGGGGGAGCCGCCCCCAAGGCCGACGCCGCAGCCGAGACCAAGCCGAAGCGCCGGGCCACCTCCAAGGCCCGTACGGGTGAGGCCGCCGACGGCGAGAAGAAGGCCGAGGCGTCCGCCGAGAAGGCCGTGGCCCAGCAGCAGATCGAGATCCCCGGCCAGCCGGCCTCCGACGACGCCCCGACCGAGCGCCGTCGTCGCCGCGCCACCGCCGAGGCGGGCAGCCCGGCCGCCGGCAGCGCCGAGACCGTCGCCGCCGAGGCGAAGGCCGAGCCCAAGGCCGAGACGCCCGCGCAGCAGCAGGGGCAGGGCGAGGCCCGCGGCGACGCCGGTGACGGCGAGGGCCGTGGCCGCCGCGACCGCCGTGAGCGCGGCCGCGACCGCGACCGTGGCGAGCGCGGCGACCGCGAGCGCGGTGACCGTGACCGCCGTAACAAGGGCGACGACCAGCAGGGCGGCCAGCAGCGTCAGCAGCAGGGCCAGCAGCAGGGCGGCCGCCAGGACCGGCAGCAGGACGACGACGACTTCGAGGGCGGCCGCCGTGGCCGTCGCGGCCGCTACCGCGACCGCCGTGGCCGCCGTGGCCGCGACGAGATCGCCGCCGAGCCGCAGCTGGCCGAGGACGACGTCCTGATCCCCGTCGCGGGCATCCTGGACATCCTCGACAACTACGCCTTCATCCGGACCTCCGGCTACCTGCCCGGCCCGAACGACGTGTACGTCTCCCTCGCCCAGGTCCGCAAGAACGGCCTGCGCAAGGGTGACCACGTCACCGGTGCGGTCCGGCAGCCGAAGGAGGGTGAGCGCCGGGAGAAGTTCAACGCGCTGGTCCGCCTCGACTCCGTCAACGGCATGGCGCCCGAACACGGCCGCGGCCGCCCGGAGTTCAACAAGCTGACCCCGCTCTACCCGCAGGACCGCCTCCGCCTGGAGACGGACCCGGGCGTGCTGACGACCCGGATCATCGACCTGGTCTCGCCGATCGGCAAGGGCCAGCGCGGTCTGATCGTGGCCCCGCCGAAGACCGGTAAGACCATGATCATGCAGGCGATCGCCAACGCGATCACGCACAACAACCCCGAGTGCCACCTGATGGTCGTCCTGGTCGACGAGCGTCCGGAAGAGGTCACCGACATGCAGCGGTCGGTCAAGGGCGAGGTCATCTCCTCGACCTTCGACCGTCCGGCCGAGGACCACACCACCGTCGCCGAGCTGGCCATCGAGCGCGCCAAGCGCCTGGTCGAGCTGGGTCACGACGTGGTCGTGCTGCTGGACTCGATCACCCGTCTGGGCCGTGCGTACAACCTGGCCGCGCCGGCCTCCGGCCGCATCCTGTCCGGTGGTGTCGACTCCACCGCGCTGTACCCGCCGAAGCGGTTCTTCGGTGCGGCGCGCAACATCGAGGACGGCGGCTCGCTGACCATCCTGGCCACGGCGCTCGTGGACACCGGCTCCCGCATGGACGAGGTGATCTTCGAGGAGTTCAAGGGCACCGGCAACATGGAGCTGAAGCTCGACCGCAAGCTCGCGGACAAGCGGATCTTCCCGGCCGTGGACGTGGACGCGTCCGGTACCCGTAAGGAAGAGATCCTGCTCGGTGCCGAGGAGCTGGGCATCGTCTGGAAGCTGCGCCGGGTGCTGCACGCGCTGGACCAGCAGCAGGCGATCGAGCTGCTTCTCGACAAGATGAAGCAGACCAAGTCGAACGTCGAGTTCCTGATGCAGATCCAGAAGACGACGCCGACGCCGGGCAACGGCGACTAGTCGCTCCCGCTCACGGCGTGTGCGAGCCCGCCCCCTGTCACTTCCGGTGACAGGGGGCGGGCTTTTTCGACGCGGGCGACGAGAGATCTTTGCCACAAGGATCTCGGTTGGTACCGGTTTCGAGGCGTACGACCTCCGGGGCTGAAACCGCAGGTGAGCGCCGCTCGCCCCGATCGGTCCGGTCACGCAGGGTGAATGCCGCGCCACGCGGTGGGCACCCGGCCCTGTGCAACGCTGTCTCGAGTTTCTCCGTCTGACCAGGTGGGGCGACGATGGAGCGGTGACAACCGCGCCCGACCCTGAAAGCAGGGGGTAACCGACCGCCGAGACCTAGGAGCGATGTGTCCGCCCAGAGCACGCCGGAGCCCGCGATACCGCAGCCGGGGGGCAGCGCCTCCCGGGGCCCCTCCCGTGGCAGCGGCAGAGGGCGCCGCCGCAAGGCCCGCAGTACGGGCCGCAAGGCGCTGCTCGCCACGGCCTGGACCGCCGCGGGCGTGGTCGCCCTGGGTGGTGCCGGGGCCGGGTATCTCTACTTCAAGCTCAACGGCAACCTGCACAGCGTCGACATCAACCAGGCCCTCGGCGCCGACCGGCCCACGAAGATCGACAACGGCTCGGAGAACATCCTGGTCCTCGGCTCGGACACCCGGTCCGGCTCCAACCGGAAGCTCGGCGGCGGCGCCGACGACGGCAGCGCCCGCTCCGACACGGCGATGATCGTCCACATCTACGAGGGCCACACGAAGGCCAGCGTGGTCTCGATCCCCCGGGACACCCTGATCGACCGCCCCCGGTGCACGGACACCAAGGGCACCGCCTACCCGGCCGCCGCGGGCGTGATGTTCAACTCCGCCTACTCCACCGGCGGGGCCGCCTGCGCGGTGAAGACCGTCGAGTCGATCACCGGCATCCGTATGGACCACTACCTCGAGGTCGATTTCTCGGGCTTCCAGAAGCTCATCGACGACCTCGGCGGGGTCCAGGTCACCACCACGAAGAACATCGACGACCCGCAGAGCCACCTCACCCTCAAGGCCGGCACCCACACCCTCGACGGCGCGCAGGCCCTCGGCCTGGTCCGCACCCGGCACGGCGTCGGCGACGGCTCCGACCTGGGCCGCATCCAGCTCCAGCAGGCGTTCGTCAAGGCCCTGATCAACCAGGTCAGGCAGGTCGGCGTGTTCAGCAACCCGAAGAAGCTGTACGACCTCGCCGACACCGCCACCAAGGCCGTCACCACCGACTCCGACCTCGGCTCGGTCAACTCCCTGATCGACTTCGCGAGCGGCCTGAAGGGCATCGGCGCCAAGAACCTGAGCATGGTCACCATGCCCGTCCAGTACGACCCCGCCAACCCCAACCGGGTCCTGCTGGAGAAGCAGAAGGCCCAGCTGGTGTGGGACGCCCTGAAGAACGACCGCCGGATCCCGAAGGCGGCCACCGAGGGCACGGCCACCGGCGAGGCCAAGGGCGTGGTCACTCCCTGAGGGCGGACACCCTCGGGGAATACCCCGACCCCGGGGACTACCCGGACCTCGGGGACTACCCGGACTTCGGGAACTGCCCGGACCCCGGGGACTACCCGGATCCCGAGGACTGCCCGGACCCCGGGGAATACCTGGGCCCCACCCCCGGTTTTGGGGGATGGCGCCAGTCCTGGCAGACTGGTACGTCGGCCCCGGTTCACGCTCCCGCATCCCGCGGCGGCGACCCGGTGCCCTCCCGAAACCTAGGAGACACCTTGAAGCGCGACATCCACCCCGAGTACGTCGAGACGCAGGTCAGCTGCACCTGCGGCGCGTCGTTCACCACCCGCAGCACCATCGAGTCCGGCACCATCCGGGCCGAGGTCTGCTCCGAGTGCCACCCGTTCTACACGGGCAAGCAGAAGATCCTCGACACCGGTGGCCGTGTGGCCCGCTTCGAGGCCCGCTTCGGCAAGGCTGCCGCCGGCTCCAAGAAGTAGCGAGCCCCCTTGCGCCGGTCCACGGCCACACCCTCACCGGGGTGTGTCCGGGACCGGCGTTTTTGGTCGCCCGCCCTTCCCTTCATTCGCAGTACAGGAGCCGAAAGATGTTCGAGGCAGTCGAGGACCTCGTCGCCGAGCACGCCGATCTGGAGCAGAAGCTCGCCGATCCGTCGGTCCACGCCGACCAGGCGAACGCGCGCAAGCTGAACAAGCGCTACGCCGAGCTGACCCCGATCGTCGCCACGTACCGCTCCTGGAAGCAGTCCGGCGACGACATGGACACCGCGCGCGAGCTCGCGGCCGACGACCCCGACTTCGCCGCCGAGGTCAAGGAGCTGGAGAAGCAGCGTGAGGAGCTGACCGAGAAGCTCCGTCTGCTGCTGGTCCCGCGCGACCCGAGTGACGACAAGGACGTCATCCTGGAGATCAAGGCGGGCGCCGGCGGCGACGAGTCCGCGCTGTTCGCCGGTGACCTGCTGCGCATGTACCTGCGGTACGCCGAGCGCGTCGGCTGGAAGACCGAGATCATCGACGCCACCGAGTCCGAGCTGGGCGGCTACAAGGACGTCCAGGTCGCCGTGAAGGTCCGCGGGCAGGCCGAGCCCGGCCAGGGCGTATGGGCGCGGCTGAAGTACGAGGGCGGTGTGCACCGGGTGCAGCGCGTCCCGGCCACCGAGTCCCAGGGCCGTATCCACACCTCCGCCGCCGGTGTCCTCGTCACCCCGGAGGCCGAGGAGGTGGACGTGGAGATCAACCCGAACGACCTGCGCATCGACGTCTACCGGTCCTCCGGCCCGGGCGGGCAGTCGGTCAACACCACCGACTCCGCGGTGCGCATCACGCACCTGCCGACCGGCGTCGTCGCCTCCTGCCAGAACGAGAAGAGCCAGCTCCAGAACAAGGAGCAGGCGCTGCGTATCCTGCGCTCCAGGCTGCTCGCCATGGCGCAGGAGGAGGCGGAGCGGGAGGCCGCCGACGCCCGCCGCAGCCAGGTCCGCACCGTCGACCGCTCCGAGAAGATCCGCACCTACAACTTCCCGGAGAACCGCATCTCCGACCACCGTGTCGGCTTCAAGGCGTACAACCTGGACCAGGTCCTGGACGGCGACCTCGACGCGGTGATCCAGGCCTGCGTCGACGCCGACTCGGCGGCGAAGCTGGCCGCGGCGTAAGGCTCGTACCAGTGACTTCCGGAGGACTTGCGTGAACCTGCTGCTCGCGGAGGTGGCCCAGGCCACCCAGCGGCTGGCCGACGCCGGCGTGCCCTCGCCGCGCACCGACGCCGAGGAGCTCGCCGCGTTCGTGCACGGCGTGAAGCGCAGCCAGCTGCACTCCGTGAAGGACGCGGACTTCGACGCCCGCTACTGGGAGGTCATCGCCCGGCGTGAGCAGCGCGAGCCGTTGCAGCACATCACCGGGCGGGCCTACTTCCGGTATCTGGAGTTGCAGGTCGGTCCGGGGGTCTTCGTGCCGCGGCCCGAGACCGAGTCCGTGGTCGGCTGGGCCATAGACGCCGTACGGGCCATGGACGTGGTCGAGCCGTGCATCGTCGACCTGTGCACCGGCTCCGGGGCCATCGCGCTCGCCCTCGCCCAGGAGGTGCCGCGCTCCCGTGTGCACGCCGTGGAGCTGTCCGAGGACGCCCTGGTGTGGACCCGGAAGAACGTCGAGGGGTCCAGGGTCGACCTGCGTCAGGGCAACGCCCTGGACGCCTTCCACGACCTCGACGGCCAGGTCGACCTGGTCATCTCCAACCCGCCGTACATCCCGCTGACCGAGTGGGAGTACGTCGCCCCCGAGGCCCGCGACTACGACCCCGAGATGGCGCTGTTCTCGGGCGAGGACGGCCTCGACCTGATCCGCGGCCTGGAGCGCACCGCGCACCGGCTGCTGCGCCCCGGCGGCGTCGTCGTGATCGAGCACGCCGACACCCAGGGCGGTCAGGTGCCGTGGATCTTCACCGAGGAGCGGGGCTGGGCCGACGCGGCCGATCACCCCGACCTCAACAACCGCCCCCGGTTCGCGACCGCCCGCAAGGCGCTGCCGTGACCGCCCCCCAGACTTTCCAGCCGCAGTACGTGTACGAGGAGGCCCGCTAGACATGGCACGGCGATACGACACCAACGACGCGACCGACCGCGTGACGGGTCTGCGCGAGGCCGCGTCCGCCGTCCGCCGGGGCGAGCTGGTGGTGCTGCCGACCGACACGGTGTACGGCATCGGCGCCGACGCCTTCTCCTCGGAGGCGGTCGCCGATCTGCTCGCCGCCAAGGGCCGGGGCCGCGCCATGCCCACCCCGGTCCTGATCGGCTCCCCGAACACCCTGCACGGTCTGGTCACGGACTTCTCCGAGCTGGCCTGGGAGCTGGTCGACGCGTTCTGGCCGGGCGCCCTCACGCTCGTCGCCAAGCACCAGCCGTCGCTCCAGTGGGACCTCGGCGACACCCGGGGCACCGTCGCCATCCGGATGCCGCTGCACCCGGTCGCCATCGAGCTGCTGACCGAGGTCGGCCCGATGGCCGTGTCCTCCGCCAACCTCACCGGGCACCCGGCGCCGGAGAACTGCGACTCCGCCCAGGACATGCTCGGCGACTCCGTCTCCGTCTACCTCGACGGCGGCCCCACCCCCGGCATCGTCCCGTCGTCCATCGTGGACGTCAGCCGTGACGTTCCGGTGCTGCTGCGCGAGGGCGCCCTCTCCGCCGAGGAGCTGCGCAAGGTCGTACCCGACCTCGAGGTGGCGAATTGACCGCCCCCGCACCGGGGCGTGGCATAGGCATCGGCGAGCGTGTCGCGGAGCAGACGACCACCTTCGGCTTTCCCCGTGACACCTTCCGCATCCTCCACGTCAGCACCGGCAATGTGTGCCGCTCGCCCATCACCGAGCGGCTGACCCGGCATTTCGTCATGGAGCGCCTCGGGGTGCTCGGCGGCGGGCTGCTGGTGGAGAGCGCGGGCACCTGGGGCCACGAGGGCGCGCCCATGGAGGCGCACGCGGAGGCGGTGCTCGGCGAGTTCGGTGCGGACGCCTCCGGCTTCGTGGGCCGGGAACTGCTGGACGAGCATGTGATCAAGGCCGATCTGGTGCTGACCGCCACCCGGGACCACCGCGCCCAGGTGATCTCCATGGGCCACTCGGCGGGGCTGCGCACCTTCACCCTGAAGGAGTTCACCCGGCTGGTCCGGGCGATAGACCCGGTGACCCTGCCGCCCCTGGAGGAAGGCCTGGTCACCCGGGCCCGCGCACTGGTCCGGGCGGCGGCGGCGCTGCGCGGCTGGCTGCTGGCGCCCACCGCCGAGGCGGACGAGGTGTACGACCCGTACGGGGCGCCCCTGACCTTCTTCCGGTCCGTCGGGGACGAGATACGGGACGCGCTGGACCCGGTGGTGACGGCACTGACCGGGGTACCGGCGCGCATGTGAACGCCCCGCGTTCCCGTGCGGCCGCATCACCGGGCGCCCCGCACCTGCCCGGCCTACATTGGGGATAGTCACCGTCGACCGCCCCGGGAGCCCGCCATGTCGGTCACCCATACCCTCCAGACCGACGCGCTGCGGCACCAGGATCCGGCGATGGCCGACATCCTGCTGGCCGAGCTGGACCGGCAGTCGTTCACGCTCCAGCTGATCGCCGCCGAGAACTTCACCTCGCCCGCCGTGCTCGCCGCCCTCGGTTCCGCGCTGTCCAACAAGTACGCCGAGGGCTATCCCGGCGCCCGCTACCACGGCGGCTGCGAACTGGTCGACGTCGCCGAGCGCGCCGCCGTCGACCGGGCCAGGGAGCTGTTCGGCGCGGAGCACGCCAATGTCCAGCCGCACTCCGGCTCCTCGGCCGTGCTGTCCGCCTACGCGGCCCTGCTGCGCCCCGGTGACACCGTGCTCGCCCTGGGGCTGCCGTACGGCGGTCATCTCACCCATGGCTCGCCGGCGAACTTCTCCGGCCGTTGGTTCGACTTCGTCGGGTACGGGGTGGACGCGGAGACCGGGCTGATCGACCACGACCAGGTGCGCCACCTGGCCCGCAACCACCGGCCCAAGGCGATCGTGTGCGGGTCCATCGCCTACCCCCGCCATGTCGACCACGCCTTCTTCCGGGAGGTCGCCGACGAGGTCGGCGCCTATCTGATCGCCGACGCGGCGCACCCCATCGGGCTGGTCGCCGGGGGAGCGGCGCCGAACCCGGTGCCGTACGCCGACATCGTGTGCGCGACCACGCACAAGGTGCTGCGCGGGCCGCGCGGCGGGATGATCCTGTGCGGGAGCGAGCTGGCCGAGCGGGTCGACCGGGCGGTGTTCCCGTTCACCCAGGGCGGCGCGCAGATGCACACCATCGCCGCCAAGGCCGTCGCCTTCGGCGAGGCGGCAACGCCGGCGTACGCCGTGTACGCCCATCAGGTGGTCGCCAACGCCCGGGTGCTGGCCGGCCATCTGGCCGCCGAGGGGCTGACCGTGGTCACCGGCGGCACCGACACCCATCTGATCGTCGCCGATCCCGCGCCGCTCGGGGTGGACGGCCGGGCCGCGCGGGGCCGGCTGGCCGCCGCCGGGATCGTGCTCGACTGCTGTGCGCTGCCGCACGGGGACGGCCGCGGGCTGCGCCTGGGTACGGCCGCGGTGACCACGCAGGGGATGGGGGAGCCGGAGATGGTGCGGATCGCGGCGCTGCTCGCGGCGGTGCTGCGCGGGGAGAGCGAGCCGTCCGGGGTGCGGGACGAGGTGCGCGAGCTGACCGGTAGATTTCCGCCGTATCCGGGTTGACCGATTCCGGTTCGCCGGCCGGGCCACAGCCGCTCGTGCAACCATCGTCGCTACCCGGAAGTCTTCATCCGTATGCGTCCGTCGCTAGGGTGTGAGGCTGTGATGGCCAGCGAGACATGTGGGGAAGCCCGTGCGTGAATACCTGCTGACGCTCTGTATCACGGCCGCGGTGACGTATCTGCTGACAGGGCCGGTACGCAAGTTCGCGATCGTGGCCGGGGCGATGCCGGAGATCCGGGCCCGGGACGTGCACCGGGAGCCCACTCCGCGGCTGGGCGGGATCGCGATGTTCTTCGGGCTGTGCGCGGGCCTGCTGGTGGCGGACCATCTGACGAACCTGAACTGGGTCTTCGACAAGTCCAACGAGCCGCGGGCGCTGCTCTCCGGCGCGGCGCTGATCTGGCTGATCGGCGTGCTGGACGACAAGTTCGAGATCGACGCGCTGATCAAGCTCGGCGGCCAGATGATCGCCGCGGGTGTGATGGTGATGCAGGGTCTCACCATCCTGTGGCTGCCGGTGCCCGGGGTGGGCACGGTGGCGCTCACCCAGTGGCAGGGCACCCTGCTGACGGTGGCCCTGGTGGTGATCACCATCAACGCGGTGAACTTCGTGGACGGCCTCGACGGCCTGGCCGCCGGCATGGTCTGCATCGCCGCCGCCGCGTTCTTCATGTACGCCTACCGGGTCTGGTACTCGTACGGCATCGAGGCCGCCGCCCCGGCCACGCTGTTCGCCGCCGTGCTGATGGGCATGTGCCTGGGCTTCCTGCCGCACAACATGCATCCGGCGCGGATCTTCATGGGCGACTCCGGCTCGATGCTGATCGGCCTGGTGCTGGCCGCCGGCGCGATCTCGGTCACGGGCCAGGTCGACCCGGACGTGATGAACCTGTTCTCCGGTTCCGAGCGCAACACCGTGCACCAGATGGTGCCGGTCTACATCCCGCTGCTGATGCCGCTGACGATCATCGCCGTGCCGGCCGCCGACCTGGTGCTGGCGATCGTCCGGCGCACCTGGCGCGGTCAGTCGCCGTTCGCCGCGGACCGGGGCCATCTGCACCACCGGCTGCTGGAGATCGGCCACTCGCACAGCCGGGCGGTGCTGATCATGTACTTCTGGTCGGCGCTGATCGCCTTCGGCGCGCTGGCGTTCTCGGTCAACTCCGCGTCGATGTGGATCACTTTGAGCGTCGCGTTCCTGAGCGCGGTCGGTCTGGTCCTGCTGCTGCTCCCGCGCTTCACGCCGCGGGTGCCGGTCTGGGCGCAGCGGTTCGTGCCGCCCCGGTACCGGCGCAGGAGCCGTCCGGCCGAGGGTCTCGCGGCGGCACACGGCGCCGCCGAGGAGTGCCCGGAGGGCGCGGAGCCGACGCCGGTCACGGCGGGCGTCGCGGGCGTCAACGGGGCGACCGCGGTGGGCCCTCGATCGCGTTTCATTGACGGTCGTTGAGAGACGCAAGGTAAGAATCTGACGAGAGCATTGCCCGTTGTTGGGGGAGCAAAGCGCCCTAATACCAGACAAGAGGGCGCTGATTCTGCACAGACGCGCACTGTCACTCTCATGTGTGACAGCAGGCACACTGGAGAGGTAAAGACCTCATCAAATAGTTTGTGATACGGTTCACGAGAACCCCGGAGAGAATCGAAGGACCCGAGTGCGAGGGTCCGTCGGTGTGAGGTCTCGATCACTCAGCCCGGGACTACGCTCGTCCATGACGACACCCTGCCCCCTTGTGAAAGCGGAGTTGCCGCCATGCCGTCCAATGACGCCCGGAACCTCTTGCAGATCGCTGTGCCCACAGCGGCTGTGGGCGCGATCGCCGTCGCCGTGAGCGCCGCGCTCGCGGGAGGCAAGGGCGCGCTCGGTGCGGCCGTCGGCACGGTGCTGGCCATCCTGTTCATGGGAATCGGCCTCTATGTGCTCCAGTGGACGGCAAAAACGCTCCCGCAGCTGTTCCAGGCGATGGGCCTCATGCTCTACGTGGCCCAGCTGCTGCTCCTTCTGATCTTCGTCGCTGTTTTCAAGGACACCTCTCTCTTCAACGCGAAGGCGTTCGCCGCGGCGCTCGTCGTCGCGACGGTCGTGTGGATGGCCGCGCAGGCACGTGCGCACATGAAGGCCAAGATCTTCTACGTCGACCCGGACTCCGAGAAGAGCGAGAAGCCCACGAAGACAGGGCCGTCGTCGTGAGGAGTAGGGGCGGGATAAAGGCTTGTGAGATCTCCTGCTATCGTCCGGTGCCAACTGCGGCATCGCGGGCGCGGGCATCTGAGCTGACGCCTGCTCGATCGCGAGGCTCGATGCCCCCCAGCCGCCCCCACATCCGTAACACCAGTCCGGTGCCGATCCGCGGCCCTGTGCCGCGCCGACACAACGAGGTTGCCGTACCCATGCGTCACGCCGAAGGAGCCCGCGGTGAGTGCTGACCAGACCCAGCTCGCCTTTGACTGGAGTTGTCGGATCATGTCCGACAACGGGTGCGGTTTCCCGGCCCCGGGCCTGAACTCCTTCCTCTTCAAGCCGCTCGCCACGGTGGGGGGCTTCGAGTTCAACAAGGTGATGCTGCTCGCGCTCGTCACCACGCTCGTCGTCGTCGCCTTCTTCTGGGCCGCCTTCGGCAAGGCCAAGGTCGTCCCGGGGAAGCTCCAGATGATCGGCGAGGCCGGCTACGACTTCGTGCGCCGCGGCATCGTCTACGAGACGCTCGGCAAGACCGAGGGCGAGAAGTACGTGCCCTTCATGGTCTCGCTGTTCTTCTTCGTCTGGATCATGAACATCTGGTCCGTGATCCCGCTGGCGCAGTTCCCGGTGTCCTCGGTCATCGCCTTCCCGGCGGTCCTGGCCGCGGTCGTCTACATCACGTGGGTCGCGCTGACCTTCAAGAAGCACGGCTTCGTCGGCTTCTTCAAGAACGTCACGGGCTACGACAAGTCGCTCGGCGCGGTGCTCCCGCTCGTCATGGTCATCGAGTTCTTCTCGAACCTGCTGGTCCGCCCGTTCACGCACGCGGTGCGACTCTTCGCCAACATGTTCGCCGGGCACCTGATGCTGGTGATGTTCACCGCCGCCTCCTGGTACCTGCTGAACAGCTGGCTGGTCGTCGGCGCCGGCGTCTCCTTCGTGATGACGATGGCCATGATCTGCTTCGAGCTTTTCGTGCAGGCCGTCCAGGCGTACGTCTTCGTGCTCCTCGCCTGCTCCTACGTTCAGGGTGCTCTCGCCGAGCACCACTGATCAGCAACCGCCCCTCACCCCCAGTCGTCCGGTGGCCAACCCCCACCGGTCCATGAAAGAGAAGGAAGAACCGGCATGTCCGCTCTTGAGACCCTCGCCGCCACCGCTGGTGTCCACGGTTCCGTCGGCTCGATCGGCTACGGCCTTGCTGCGATCGGCCCCGGCGTCGGCGTCGGCATCATCTTCGGCAAGGGCACCGAGGCCCTGGCCCGCCAGCCCGAGGCCGCCGGTCTGATCCGCGCCAACCAGATCCTCGGCTTCGCGTTCTGTGAGGCGCTCGCCCTCATCGGCATCGTGATGCCGTTCGTGTTCGGTAAGTAATCACCGCTTACCCGACACGAATCGACGAAAGGCACTGATGTGATCGCCAACCTGGTACAGCTGGCGGCCGAGGAGACCGAGCAGAACCCGCTCGTCCCCGCCGGTCCCGAGCTGCTCGTCGGCACCATCGCCTTCGCCATCGTGTTCTTCTTCTTCTGGAAGAAGCTGCTTCCGAACATCAACACGGTTCTCGCGGAGCGGCGCAAGGCGATCGAAGGCGGCATCGAAGAGGCCGAGGCCATGAAGGTCGAGGCCCAGAGCGTCCTGGAGCAGTACAAGGCACAGCTCGCCGAGGCCCGGCACGAGGCCGCGCGCCTGCGCCAGGAGGCGCAGGAGCAGGGTGCCGCGCTCATCGCCGAGATGCGGGCCGAGGGCCAGCGGCAGCGCGAGGAGATCGTCGCCGCCGGTCACGCCCAGATCGACGCCGACCGCAAGGCCGCCGCGTCGGCGCTGCGTCAGGACGTCGGCAAGCTCGCCACCGACCTGGCCGGCAAGCTCGTCGGCGAGTCCCTCGAGGACCACGCCCGTCAGAGCCGTGTGATCGACCGCTTCCTCGACGAGCTCGAGGAGAAGGCCGAGGCCACGCGATGAACGGAGCGAGCCGCGAGGCCCTGGCTGCCGCCCGTGAGCGTCTCGACGCGCTGACGGACTCCACGTCCGTGGACGCCGCGCAGCTCGCCGACGAGCTGGCGGCGGTCACCGCGCTGCTCGACCGCGAGGCCGGACTGCGCCGGGTCCTCACCGACCCGGCGAAGCCCGCAGAGGCCAAGGCCGAACTGGTCCGGCGCCTGATCGGCGGACAGGTCAGCGGGGAGACCGCCGATCTGGTGGCCGGCACCGTCCGGGCCCGCTGGTCGCAGCCCCGCGACCTGGTGGACGCGCTGGAGGAGCTGGCGGACATCGCCGACCTCACGGCGGCGCAGGCGGCCGGCACCCTCGACGACGTCGAGGACGAGCTGTTCCGCTTCGGCCGGATCGTGTCCTCCAGCACCGAGCTGCGTGCCGCGCTGACCGACCGGGCCGCCGGCGGCCAGGCCAAGACCGCGCTGCTGCACCGGCTGCTGGGCGGGCGGGCCAAGCCGGCCACCGAGCGTCTGGTGACGCGCCTCGTGACCGCGCCGCGTGGTCGTAGCCTGGAGGCGGGACTGGAGTCCCTGTCCAAGCTCGCCGCGGAGCGCCGGGACCGCATGGTCGCCGTCGTGACGTCGGCGGTGCCGCTGAGCGACACCCAGAAGCAGCGCCTCGGCGCGGCCCTGGCCAAGCTCTACGGGCGCCGGATGCACCTGAACCTGGATGTGGACCCCGAGGTCCTCGGTGGAATCCGGGTGCAGGTCGGTGACGAGGTCATCAACGGCTCCCTCGCGGACCGGCTGGACGAGGCCGCCCGCCGCATGGCGAGCTAGCAACTCAAGAAGTACGTACTGATGACGGCCCTGGTTGGGCCGTGCAGAGGATTCACCTCCTAATGGGGGGAGTCCCCATCCCCCCAAAGTGAAACTTCGGGCCCAACAAGGAGAGCAGGGAACCCAGATGGCGGAGCTCACGATCCGGCCGGAGGAGATCCGGGACGCGCTGGAGAACTTCGTCCAGTCGTACAAGCCGGACGCGGCCTCGCGCGAGGAGGTCGGTACGGTCACCCTTGCCGGCGACGGCATCGCGAAGGTCGAGGGTCTGCCCTCGGCCATGGCCAACGAACTGCTGAAGTTCGAGGACGGCACCCTCGGCCTCGCCCTCAACCTCGAGGAGCGCGAGATCGGTGCCATCGTCCTCGGTGAGTTCAGCGGCATCGAGGAGGGTCAGCCGGTGCAGCGCACCGGTGAGGTCCTCTCCGTCGCGGTCGGCGAGGGCTACCTCGGCCGTGTCGTCGACCCGCTCGGCAACCCGATCGACGGCCTCGGCGAGATCGAGACCGACGGTCGCCGTGCCCTCGAGTTGCAGGCCCCCACGGTCATGCAGCGCAAGTCGGTGCACGAGCCGATGGAGACCGGCTACAAGGCCGTCGACGCGATGACCCCCGTCGGCCGTGGTCAGCGTCAGCTGATCATCGGTGACCGCCAGACCGGCAAGACCGCCCTGGCCGTCGACACGATCATCAACCAGCGTGACAACTGGCGCACCGGCGACCCGAAGAAGCAGGTCCGCTGCATCTACGTCGCCATCGGCCAGAAGGGCTCCACCATCGCCGGCGTGCGCCGCGCGCTGGAGGAGAACGGCGCCCTGGAGTACACGACCATCGTCGCCGCCCCGGCGTCGGACCCGGCCGGCTTCAAGTACCTCGCGCCGTACACCGGTTCCGCCATCGGCCAGCACTGGATGTACCAGGGCAAGCACGTCCTGATCATCTTCGACGACCTGTCGAAGCAGGCCGACGCCTACCGCGCCGTGTCGCTGCTGCTGCGCCGTCCGCCGGGCCGTGAGGCCTACCCGGGCGACGTCTTCTACCTGCACTCCCGTCTGCTGGAGCGCTGCGCCAAGCTCTCCGACGACATGGGTGCCGGTTCGATGACCGGTCTGCCGATCGTCGAGACCAAGGCCAACGACGTCTCGGCGTTCATCCCGACCAACGTCATCTCCATCACCGACGGCCAGTGCTTCCTGGAGTCGGACCTGTTCAACGCCGGTCAGCGTCCCGCGCTGAACGTCGGTATCTCCGTCTCCCGAGTCGGTGGTTCCGCGCAGCACAAGGCGATGAAGCAGGTCTCCGGCCGACTGCGGGTCGACCTCGCCCAGTTCCGTGAGCTGGAGGCGTTCGCCGCCTTCGGTTCCGACCTGGACGCGGCCTCGAAGTCCCAGCTGGAGCGCGGTCAGCGCATGGTCGAGCTGCTGAAGCAGGACCAGTACCAGCCGATGTCCACCGAGGACCAGGTCGTCTCCGTGTGGGCCGGCACCACCGGCAAGATGGACGACGTCCCGGTCGCCGACATCCGCCGCTTCGAGAAGGAGCTGCTGGAGTACCTGCACCGCAAGGAGCAGGGCCTCATGACCTCCATCCGCGAGGGCGGCAAGATGTCCGACGACACCCTCACGGCCGTCGCGGACGCGATCGCGGAGTTCAAGAAGCAGTTCGAGACCTCGGACGGCAAGCTGCTCGGCGAGGACACTCCTGCCGCTGCCGCCAAGTGACGTAAGGAAGGGACCTGACTCATGGGAGCCCAGCTCCGGGTCTACAAGCGTCGCATCCGATCCGTCACCGCGACCAAGAAGATCACCAAGGCGATGGAGATGATCGCCGCCTCGCGTGTCGTCAAGGCGCAGCGCAAGGTGGCGGCCTCCACGCCGTACGCGACCGAGCTGACGCGCGCGGTCACGGCGGTCGGTACGGGTTCGAACACCAAGCACCCGCTCACCACGGAGGCGGAGAACCCGACCCGTGCCGCGGTCCTGCTCCTCACGAGCGACCGTGGTCTGGCCGGTGCCTTCAACTCCAACGCCATCAAGGCGGCGGAGCAGCTGACCGAGCGCCTGGAGCGCGAGGGCAAGCAGGTGGACACGTACATCGTCGGCCGCCGCGGTGTCGCCCACTACAACTTCCGTGAGCGCAAGATCTCGGAGTCGTGGACGGGCTTCACCGACGAGCCGACGTACGCGGACGCCAAGAAGGTCGCGGCGCCGCTGATCGAGGCCCTCGAGAAGGACACGGCGGACGGCGGCGTGGACGAGCTCCACATCGTCTTCACCGAGTTCGTCTCGATGATGACCCAGACGGCGCTCGGCGCGCGGCTGCTTCCGCTGCGCCTCGAGGAGGTCGCGGAGGAGAAGCCCCAGGGCGAGATCCTTCCGCTGTACGACTTCGAGCCCTCGGCGGAGGACGTCCTCGACGCCCTGCTGCCGCGCTATGTGGAGAGCCGTATCTACAACGCGCTGCTCCAGTCGGCCGCTTCGAAGCACGCCGCCACGCGGCGCGCGATGAAGTCGGCCACCGACAACGCGGGCGAGCTGATCAACACGCTCTCCCGTCTTGCCAACGCGGCCCGCCAGGCCGAAATCACCCAGGAAATCAGCGAGATCGTCGGTGGCGCGAGCGCCCTGGCCGACGCGACCGCGGGGAGTGACCGCTAATGACCACCACTGTTGAGACCGCGACGGCTACGGGCCGCGTCGCCCGGGTCATCGGCCCGGTCGTCGACGTGGAGTTCCCCGTCGACGCGATGCCGGACATCTACAACGCGCTGCACGTCGAGGTCGCCGACCCGGCGAACGAGGGCGCGAAGAAGACGCTGACCCTGGAGGTCGCCCAGCACCTGGGTGACGGCCTGGTCCGCACCATCTCCATGCAGCCCACCGACGGTCTGGTCCGCCAGGCCGCGGTGACCGACACGGGCGCGGCCATCTCCGTCCCCGTCGGCGACTTCACCAAGGGCAAGGTGTTCAACACCCTCGGTGAGGTGCTGAACGTCGACGAGTCCTACGACGGCGAGCGCTGGCCGATCCACCGCAAGGCCCCGAACTTCGACGAGCTCGAGTCCAAGACCGAGATGTTCGAGACGGGCGTCAAGGTCATCGACCTGCTCACCCCGTACGTCAAGGGCGGCAAGATCGGCCTGTTCGGCGGCGCCGGCGTCGGCAAGACGGTGCTCATCCAGGAGATGATCTACCGTGTCGCCAACAACCACGACGGTGTCTCCGTGTTCGCCGGTGTCGGTGAGCGCACCCGTGAGGGCAACGACCTGATCGAGGAGATGTCCGACTCGGGCGTCATCGACAAGACCGCGCTGGTCTTCGGTCAGATGGACGAGCCCCCGGGCACCCGTCTGCGCGTCGCGCTGGCCGGCCTCACCATGGCCGAGTACTTCCGTGACGTCCAGAAGCAGGACGTGCTGTTCTTCATCGACAACATCTTCCGCTTCACGCAGGCCGGTTCCGAGGTCTCCACGCTGCTCGGCCGTATGCCGTCCGCGGTGGGTTACCAGCCGAACCTGGCCGACGAGATGGGTCTCCTCCAGGAGCGCATCACGTCGACCCGCGGTCACTCGATCACCTCGATGCAGGCGATCTACGTCCCCGCGGACGACCTGACCGACCCGGCCCCGGCCACCACCTTCGCCCACCTCGACGCGACGACGGTTCTGTCCCGTCCGATCTCGGAGAAGGGCATCTACCCGGCCGTGGACCCGCTGGACTCCACGTCCCGGATCCTGGACCCGCGCTACATCGCGCAGGACCACTACAACGCGGCCATGCGCGTGAAGACGATCCTCCAGAAGTACAAGGACCTCCAGGACATCATCGCGATCCTCGGTATCGACGAGCTGGGCGAGGAGGACAAGCTGGTTGTCCACCGTGCCCGTCGTGTCGAGCGGTTCCTGTCGCAGAACACCCACGTCGCCAAGCAGTTCACCGGCGTGGACGGTTCGGACGTGCCGCTGGACGAGTCGATCGCCGCGTTCAACGCGATCTGCGACGGTGAGTACGACCACTTCCCGGAGCAGGCGTTCTTCATGTGCGGTGGTCTCGAGGACCTGAAGAAGAACGCCAAGGAGCTGGGCGTCTCCTGACCCGGACACTCGTCCGAGTCATGAGGGGGCGGGCGCGTCCCGCCCCCTCATTCACGCCTACTAGAATTGACCCCAACACCCGGCAGCCCTGCCGGGTGGTGACCCGAGGAGCCACTCTTGGCTGCTGAGCTGCACGTCGAGCTGGTCGCCGCCGACCGCCAGGTCTGGTCCGGCGAGGCCACCCTGGTCGTCGCGCGCACCACCTCCGGCGACATCGGCGTCATGCCCGGTCACCAGCCGCTGCTCGGTGTGCTGGAGTCGGGCCCGGTGACCATCCGTACGAGTGAGGGTGGAACGGTCGTCGCCGCGGTGCACGGCGGTTTCATCTCGTTCGCGGACGACAAGCTGTCCCTGCTGGCCGAGATCGCCGAGCTGTCGGACGAGATCGATGTCCAGCGCGTGGAGCGCGAGCTCGAGCGCGCGAAGGCGGAGGACGACGCCGAGGCCGAGCGCCGCGCCGATGTCCGTCTGCGGGCGGCGACCGCGGCGCGCTAGACACAGCGCGCCGTTGCGTTGACGTCACTCAGCCGCGGCTGGGACCGGAGCGATCCGGACCCGGCCGCGGCTGAGGTAGATGTGGGTGTTTTTACGTTCCGTTACCTAGGAGACGAGGAGGTCGGTGCCGATGGTCCTCGCTCTGACTGTGTGCGGGATCGTGGTCGCCCTGGTGGTGCTGGGGCTCTTCCTGTTCGGACTGCGGCGCAGACTGATCCAGCGTTCCGGCGGCACCTTCGACTGTTCCCTGCGCTGGGACGTGGGCGAGAAACCGGACGCCGGCGGCAAGGGCTGGAGCTATGGCGTCGCCCGCTACAACGGCGACCGCATCGAGTGGTACCGGGTCTTCTCCTACGCCCCCCGGCCGCGCCGCACGCTGGAGCGCGCGCAGATCGAGGTGGCCGGCCGCCGGCTGCCCGAGGGCGAGGAGGAGCTGGCCCTGCTCTCCGACGCCGTGGTGCTCGCCTGCACCCACCGGGGCACCCGCCTGGAACTGGCCATGAGCGAAGACGCGCTGACCGGTTTCCTCGCGTGGCTGGAAGCAGCCCCGCCCGGACAGCGAGTGAATGTGGCGTAGCCGCATTCACTCGCTGGGTGGGGGTCCCCCCGGACGAAGTCTGGGGGAGCGTCAATGTGGCCTAAGGCCCTTTTCAGAGGTTGCTGCTGATCGCGTTCACCAGCTCGCCGTCGCTGGTGTCGCCGCTGAACTCCCAGAAGAAGGCCCCGCCCAGGCCCTGGTTCTTGGCCCAGGCCATCTTGCCGGCGATGGTCGACGGGGTGTCGTAGGACCACCAGTTGCTGCCACAGTGGGCGTAGGCCGTGCCCGCGACGGTGCCGGTGACCGGACAGGAGGACTTGAGGACCTTGTAGTCCTCGATGCCCTGCTCATAGGTGCCGGTGGCCGGGCCCGTGGCCGTGCCGCCCGGGGCGTCCTGGGTGACGCCGGTCCAGCCGCGGCCGTAGAAGCCGATGCCGATGAGCAGCTTGCTCGCGGGCACGCCGATCGACTTGTACTTCGCCATCGCGTCGGCCGTGTCGAAGCCGGCCTTGGGGATGCCGCTGTACGAGGTGAGCGGCGAGTGCGGCGCGGTCGGGCCGGTCTTGTCCCAGGCACCGAAGAAGTCGTACGACATCACGTTGTACCAGTTGACGTACTGGGCGGCGCCCGCGTAGTCGGCGGCCTCGATCTTGCCGCCGGAGGAGCCGTCGGCGGTGACCGCGGCGGTGACCAGCTTGTTGGTGCCGAACTTGGCGCGCAGTGCGGCCATGACGTTCTTGAAGGCCGCCGCCCCGCTGGTGTCGCAGCTCAGGCCGCAGGCGTTCGGGTACTCCCAGTCGATGTCGATGCCGTCGAAGACATCGGCCCAGCGGGGGTCGTTGACGAGGTCGTAGCAGGACTGGGCGAAGCCGGCCGGGTCCTTGGCCGCGTCCGCGAAGCCGCCGGACCAGGTCCAGCCGCCGAAGGACCACAGCACCTTGAGGCCCGGGTACTTGGCCTTCAGCTCGCGCAGCTGGTTGAAGTTGCCGCGCAGCGGCTGGTCCCAGGTGTCGGCGACACCGCTGACGGACTGGTCGGCGGTGAACGCCTTGTCGTAGTCGGCGTAGGAGTCGCCGATCGCGCACTTGCCGCCGGTGACGTTGCCGAAGGCGTAGTTGATGTGCGTGATCTTGGATGCCGAGCCGGACGTCACCAGGTTCTTGACGTTGTAGTTGCGGCCGTAGATGCCCCACTCGGTGAAGTAGCCGAGCTTGACCTTGCCGCCGGTGCTCGGGGGAGTGGTGGTGCCGCCGGTGGTGTGGACGGCGACCGCGCCGCTGGCCGGGCCGGTCTGGTCGGCGGTGTCGCGGGCCCGCACGGTGTAGGAGTAGTCGGTGCCGGCGGTCAGGCCGGAGTCCGTGTACGACGTGGTCGTCACGGTGCCGACGACCTTGCCGTCGCGCAGCACGTCGTAGTTCTTGACGCCCTTGTCGTCGGTGGCCGCGCCCCAGCCGAGCTTCACCGAGGTGTCGGTGATGTTCGAGGCGGTCGGGGTGCCGGGGGCGCTGGGGGCGGTGTCGCCCGGGACCGTCGTACCGTCGCAGCTGCCGCCGTTGAGCGTGCAGTTGGCCGGGTTGCCGGAGCCGGAGCCGTTGAAGCCGAAGGAGACCGTGGCGCCGGGGGCGAGGGTGCCGTTGTAGGACTTGTTCTTGGCGGTCCAGTGGGTGCCGGAGCCGGTCACGTCCGCGTCCCAGGCGGAGGTGACGGAGGTACCGGAGGGGAAGTCCCACTCGACGGTCCAGGAACTGAGGGAGCTGGTGCCGGTGTTCTTGATGGTCCACTGACCGCCGAAGCCGGTACCCCAGTCGCTGGTCTTGGTGAAACTGGCGGTGGCGCTGCTGGCGGCCTGGGCGGGGCCGGCGAGGCCGACGAGACCGGCCAGGGGGAGCGCCAGGGTCGCGAACCCTGCCGCGACTCTGTGTCTGAAGCGCATGCTGCGCCTCCTTGTGTCTGTGGGGATGTCAGGGGCATGACTGAGCCTTCACGCCCACGGTGCTGCGAGAGTAGAAAGGTCTGGACCACTCGTCAATAGGTCTGGACCAGTCGTCTCAGTGCTCCGGCCGGATCCCCAACTCCTGGGCCAGCACCGCCGCTTGCACCCGGCTGCGCAGCTCCAGCTTGGCCAGCACCCTGCTGACGTGTGTCTTCACCGTGCCCTCCGCCATGCCCAGCCGGTCCGCGATCCCGGCGTTGGACAGCCCCTCCCCGAGGTGGGCCAGCACCTCGCGCTCGCGCCGGGTCAGACCGTCCAGCACGGCCGGCTCGGCCTTCGCCTGACGCACCGGACCGGCCGCGAACTCGGCGATCAGCCGCCGGGTCACCGCCGGGGCGACGATGCCCTCCCCGCGCGCCACCGTCCGCACCGCCTCCAGCAGATCCCGTGCCTCGGCGTTCTTCAGCAGGAACCCGGCCGCCCCGGCCCGCAACGCCCCGAACACGTACTCGTCCAGGTCGAAGGTGGTCAGCACGAGCACCTCCGCGACCCCCTCCGCCACGATCTGCCGGGTCGCCGCCACCCCGTCCAGGCGCGGCATCTGCACGTCCATCAGCACCAGGTCCGGCCGCAGCTCCCGGGCCAGCTCCACCGCCCGCTCCCCGTCCGCCGCCTCCCCGGCCACCTCGATGTCGGGCGCGCTGCGCAGGATCAGGACCAGTCCGGCGCGGACGGCGGACTGGTCCTCGGCGACCAGGACACGGATCACGAGGAACCTCTTTCGGTGTCGGTGAGCGGAAGGGCGGCGCGTACGGTCCACAGGCCGGCCTCGGCCCCGGCGGTGAAGCCCCCGCCGAGCAGGTTCGCCCGCTCCCGCATCCCGGTGAGCCCGGAACCCGAGCCGGGCGCGCGGGGGCCGTCACCGGGCCGGTAGGGGCTCGTGACCTCCACGGTCAGGGTGTCGTCGCCCTGCCGCACGGTCACCCGGACCGCCCCGGGCGCCGCGTGCTTGAGCGCGTTGGTCAGCGACTCCTGCACGATCCGGTAGGCCGCCAGTTCCACCGGCGCCGGCACCCGGCCGTGACCGGTGTCGAGCCGCACGTCGAGACCGTTGGCGCGGGCGCCCTCGACCAGGGCGGCCAGGCCGTCGAGCGTCGGTGTGGCGGCCGGCTCCAGGTCATCGCCGCGGTCCCGCAGGATGCCGATCAGCCGCCGCATCTCGGCCAGCCCGTCCACGCTGTTCTCCCGGATCACCGTCAGGGCGTCCCGGGAGGTCGCCGGATCGTCGAGGGACAGCGCGGCCGTGGAATGGATGGCGATCGCGGACAGGTGGTTGGCCACCATGTCGTGCAACTCCCGTGCCATGCGGGCCCGTTCGGCGGTGACCGCCTGGACGCGGTCCATCTCGGCGAGCAGCGCGGTCTGTTCGGCGCGCAGCCGGGCGGCCTCGGCCGCCTCCCGGTGGTCGCGCACCACCCAGCCGGTCCCGGCGGGCGCGAGCGCGATCACGCCGATGCCCACCCCGATCAGCAGCCCCTTCGGATCGCGCCACAGGGCGGCCGGTACGACCCCGCCGAGCACCGTCAGCATCCCGGTGATCCAGGGGATGCGGCGGGCGGAGGCCGGGGTGCCGTACAGGACGGCCGCGTACATCAGGTCCGTGTACAGCACGACGGTGACCAGGCTGCCGACGGTCACCGTGTCCAGGGTCAGCGCGATCGTGCCCACCAGCAGCCCGATACGGGGCCGGGTGCGGCGCAGCGGCTCGCAGGCGGCCGTCACCGCCAGCGGCACCAGCGGGGCCCAGGGCGCCTTCCACAGCACGAGCGCGTCCGTGGTCACCCGTGTGTGCAGACCGAGCGACCACAGCAACAGCCCGCCGAGCAGCCCGCCCACGGCGATCCGCACGTCGTCTCGGTGGGGGCGGGGGAGTGCTGCGAGGGCCATGCCCCCATCCAACACGGCCCGCGAGCGGCCCGCGTGCTCCCCGGGCACGGTCCTGGACTGCAACTTTCGCTTACCCGGGGTTCGCCCCCGCCGACGATGATCCGACCCCCGGGCGACCGGGAGCCTTGACGGGTGACGAGGGGAGCGAACCATGGTCGTATGGTTGATCATCGCCTGTGAGGTGGCGTTCTGGGTGCTGCTGGTGGCCGGACTGACCTTCCGGTACGCGCTGCGGATGCCCCGGACGGGGCTGGCGCTGCTGTTGTGCGAACCGCTGCTCGAGGTCGTGCTGTTCCTCGTGACCGCCATCGACCTGAGGAACGGCGCGCAGCCGGACTGGCGGCACGGCCTGGCCGCCGTCTACATCGGCTTCACGGTCGGGCTGGGCCACTCGACGATCAAGTGGGCCGACGCCCGGGTCGCCCACCGTTTCGCCGGCGGCCCGCCCCCGGTGAAGCCGCCGAAGTACGGCACCGCCCGCACCGTCCACGAATGGAAGGTCGCAGGCCGCTGGATCCTGGCCGCGTGCGTCGCCCTCGCTCTGCTCCAGGGTGCCGTCTGGTACGTCGGCGACGGCGACATCAGCTCCCTGCGCGCCTGGCAGCAGCGCATGCTCTGGGTGATCGGCATCAACCTGGTGATCGCCGGCAGCTACACGCTGTTCCCGAAGCGCGAACCCTAACGCTCACCGCCCGGCACCCACAGCACATCGCCCTGCTCCTTGTTCGCCGTGCGCGCCAGGATGAACAGCAGGTCCGACAGCCGGTTGAGGTAGGTCGCGGTGAGCGGGTTCATCGTCTCGCCGTGCACCTCCAGCGCCTGCCAGGTGGAGCGCTCGGCCCGGCGTACGACCGTGCAGGCCTGGTGGAGGAGGGCGGCGCCCGGGGTGCCGCCGGGCAGGATGAAGGAGCGGAGCTTCTCCAGCCGCTCGTTGAAGCGGTCGCAGTCCGCCTCCAGCTTGTCGATGTAGAACTGCTCCACCCGCAGCGGCGGGAACTCCGGCTTCTCCACCACCGGCGTCGACAGGTCCGCGCCCACGTCGAACAGGTCGTTCTGGACGCGGGTGAGGACCGTGACGATCTCCTCCTCCAGACCGCCCAGTGCGATGGCGGTGCCGATCACCGCGTTGGCCTCGTTGGCGTCCGCGTACGCGGAGATCCTGAGGTCCGTCTTGGACACCCGGCTCATGTCGCCGAGGCTGGTGGTGCCCTGGTCGCCGGTCCTGGTGTAGATGCGCGTCAGATTGACCATGCGGCCAGCGTAGTTACGCTCCGCTGGTCCGGAACACCCGTGTGCCCACCGTCACGGAGAGCACCGCGAGGGCGACGGCGACGAGGGCGCCCTGGAGCATGTGCCCGGTCGCGTACCGGCCGACGTACGCGTCGCGCACCGCGTCCACCAGATAGCGGAACGGGACGAAGTGCGAGAGCACGTCCAGCCAGGTGGGTGCGAGGGTCATCGGGAGCATCAGGCCCGACAGCAGCATCGACGGCATCGACACCGCGTTGATCAGCGGCCCGAACGTCTGCGGTGTGCTCACCCGCATGCCGAGCGCGTACGACAGCGAGGCCAGCGAGAGGGTGAGCAGGGCGACGAACACGAAGCCGATCACGATGCCCGCGAGCGGGGCGCGCAGCCCCATCACCAGCGCGGCCAGCACCAGCAGCACCGCCTGGAAGACGAACACCGTGGCGTCGCGCAGCACCCGGCCGAGCAGCAGGGCGAGCCGGCTGACCGGGGTCACCCGCATCCGCTCCACCACCCCCTGCCCCTTCTCGAGGATCACCGTGAACCCGGCGAACAGGGCGCCGAACAGGCCGAGTTGGAGCAGCAGGCCGGGGACCAGCAGCTGCCAGGAGCTGCCGGTGCCGCCGAGCGGGAGGCGGGTGAGCAGGGGGCCGTAGAAGAGGAGGTAGAGCAGCGGGGTGAGGACGCCGAAGAGCAGGGCGAAACGGGAGCGCAGGGACTGGCGGAGGTAGCGGCCGTAGATGAGGGCCGTGTCGTGCAGCAGCATCTTCTGGTTCCTAGACGGCTACGGGGGCGGTGTCGGCCGGCGCCGGGCCGCGGCCGGTGATGGCGAGGAAGGTGTCCTGGAGGGTGGCGTCGAGCGAGCCGCCGTACCGGAGTTTGAGCGCGCCCGGCGTGCCCTCGGCGGCGACCTCGCCCCGGTCCACGATCACCAGGCGGTCGGCGAGGGCGTCGGCCTCGTCCAGGTAGTGGGTGGTCAGGAAGACGGTGGTGCCGTGCTCGTCGCGCAGCCGGCGGACCAGGTCCCACAGGTCGGCGCGGCTGCCCGGGTCCAGGCCGGTCGTCGGCTCGTCCAGGAACAGCACCTTCGGCCGGTGCGTCAGCGCCATCGCGATGTCCAGCCGGCGGCGCTGCCCGCCGGAGAGGGCACCGGCCTTGCGGTCGAGCAGGTCGGTGAGGTCCAGCTGTCGGGCCAGTTCCGCGGCGCGGGCGACGGCCTCGGCCTTCGGCAGGCGGTACATCCGGCCCTGGGTGACCAGTTCCTCCCGCACGGTGATCTGCGGATCGACGCCGCCGGACTGGGCGACATAGCCGCAGGCCCGGCGCACCCCGGCCGGGTCGCCCGCCAGGTCGTGCCCGGCCACGACGGCCGTGCCGCCGGTCGGCCTGAGCAGGGTGGTGAGCATCCGGAGCGTGGTGGTCTTCCCGGCGCCGTTCGGGCCGAGGAAGCCGAGGATCTCGCCCGCGCGCACGGTGAGGTCCATGCCGCGGACGGCCGCCACGGGGCCGGCCTTGGTCTGGAAGGTGCGGGCCAGTCCGGCCGCGCTGATGACTGCTGTCATGCCCGACAGAAAAACAGAGTCCCTGAAATTTTGCAATGACCCCAAGTTTTCAGGAGTACCAGCGAAGCTAGGATGCGGCCATGGCCGAAGGACTCAGGGAACGGAAGAAGCGGCAGACCCGGCAGTACATCTCCGATGTCGCCACCGGGCTGTTCCTGGAGCGCGGCTTCGACGCGGTCACGGTCGCCGAGATCGCGGAGACCGCCAATGTCTCCGTCAACACCGTCTACAACTACTTTCCGGCCAAAGAGGACCTCTTCTTCGACCGCTCCGCCGGCGTCGTCGACCGGCTCGCCCGCTGGGTCCGCGGCCGCCCGCAGGGGGAGTCCGCCGCCGCCGCGGTCCTGCGCGAGCTGCGCGAGGAGATCGAGGCCGTCTCGCCCCGGGTCGGCCTGATCCCCGGCTACGCCCGCTTCCAGCGCGTCATCGAGGAGACCCCCGCCCTGCGCTCCCGCCTCTGGGCCATCGCCCAGGAGGTGCAGGCCAACCTGGAGCAGGCGCTGCGCGAGGAGACCGGCGCGGACCAGGACGACGACCTGCCGCACCTGATGGCCGGTCAGATCGGCTGGGCGCACAGCACGGTGATGGCGGTCATCGGACGCGAGATGGTCAAGGACCGCGACCCCCGCGAGGTGTCCCGCGAGGCTCTGGCGCTGCTGGACGAGATCGAGGACCTGTGGGGGGAGAAGGTCCTGGCGTACGCGGTGCGCTGAGCCTTGCGGATTCAACCCATTGGAGTGAAAAGCCGGTTTCGGGTGGGCGTCGGCCGAAGGGGCCCGGAAAGGCGCCCGATGGGGTGGCCGCTGCCGCTGCCGGTGTGATGTCCGTCAAGTGAGACGTGACGCGCGTTACTTACCGGTCACACAGCCGCTCCCGAGCGCTATGGTCCGCCGGAGAGACACGCGTTGGACAGGGTTCGCAAGGATTCGAAGGAGTCGGAGTGGCACGGAAGCTCGCCGTCATCGGGGCCGGTCTCATGGGGTCCGGCATCGCCCAGGTCGCCGCCCAGGCGGGCTGGGAGGTCGTCCTGCGCGACGTCACCGACCAGGCCCTCAAGCGTGGCACCGACGGCATCAAGGCCTCGTACGACAAGTTCGTCGGCAAGGGCAAGCTGGCGGCGGACGCCGCCGAGGCCGCCCTGGCCCGCATCACTCCGACCACGGATCTGGACGCCGCCGCCGACGCCGATGTCGTCGTGGAGGCCGTCTTCGAGAAGCTGGAGGTCAAGCACGAGATCTTCCGCGCGCTCGACAAGCTCGTGCGCGAGGACGCCGTGCTCGCCTCCAACACCTCCGCCATCCCGATCACCAAGATCGCGGCGGTCACCGAGCGCCCCGAGCGGGTCGTCGGTGTGCACTTCTTCTCGCCGGTGCCGATGATGCAGCTGGTCGAGCTGGTCCGCGGCTACAAGACCAGCGACGAAGCCCTCGCGACCGCGCGGGAGTTCGCCGAGTCCGTCGGCAAGACCTGCATCGTCGTCAACCGCGACGTCGCCGGCTTCGTCACCACCCGCCTCATCTCCGCCCTGGTGGTCGAGGCGACCAAGCTGTACGAGTCCGGCGTCGCCACGGCCGAGGACATCGACCTCGCCTGCAAGCTGGGCTTCGGCCACGCCATGGGCCCGCTGGCCACCGCGGACCTCACCGGCGTGGACATCCTGCTGCACGCCACCGGCAACATCTACACCGAGTCCCAGGACGAGAAGTTCGCCCCGCCGGAGCTGATGCGCCGGATGGTGGACGCCGGTGACATCGGCCGCAAGAGCGGGCAGGGCTTCTACACGTACTGATCACCTTCGGTACGGACATCGGCCGGATCTCACCCCCGGGGGTATCACTCCCAGGGGTGAATTCGGTATCGGTTCGCTTACAAACAGCAACCGCATCAGCACTCACACAGTCAGACGGTGCACAGCACCGCCACCATCGTCATCACCGTCACCGAGTACGCCAACCGCACTCAACGGGGAGCGCATATGCACATCAGGGGCGACCACGTCGAGCTGGTCGTCGGGGGCCGCCTCGACGTCCGCAGCGCGGCGGACGCCCGTACGGCCCTGCACTCGGCCGTCGACGACGGCGTCGGCGACCTGATCCTCGACCTGTCCGAGCTGGACTCCTGGGACGCCACCGGACTCGGTGTGATCATGGGGGCCCACCGGCGGGCCGGGCGCTGCGGTCGCCGCCTGGTGCTGCGCGGTGTGCCGCCGCAGATGCAGCGCCTGCTGGTGGCCACCCGACTGCACCGCATCCTCGCCATCGAGGGCGGCATCGGCGTCGAGTCGCTGCCGCGCGTCTGAGTCGTACGGCTGTGCACAGGGCGACGCGGCGGACCACGGGAGTCCACGGCGGCCGGTGAGACCCGGGCGCAGCCGTCGAACCGCACGTCGGGGGCAATCCTCACAAGACTGTGATGTCTCGGACCGCCCGGCACCCCGCCCTGTCGGAGATACTGGGCGACGGTTTAGGGTTCGGTCGCCCGCCGCCTCGCACCCCTCGACCGAGCGGGCCCGGACCAGAAGCGACAGCGCGGTGTGCAACAGGCCGGGAGGGGCCGGAACACGAGCACGCAACGCTTTTGGGGGGCTGGAAACCCATGGACCCGATCAACCCGGGACCCGAGGAGCAGAGCCAGGCGCACAGCCGCCGTCCGCCCCGGGAACCCCTCACCTCCGACTTCGCGCCGAGCGCTCCCGCGCCCGCCCGCACGGCCCGGCTCGTCACCGGCGACCTGCTGCTGACCGTCAACCCCGTCGACGGCAGCGAGATAGCCCTCTGCCCGCCGGCCGAACGGCCCGGCAGGCCCCGCAAGCGCACCGCCGCCGAGCGCGCCGAGACCGAGCGCGCCGCCCGGCCGCCCGTGCCGCCCGGCGCCGGCCACCCGACGCCCGCCCTGCTGGAACGCCAGGACGAACGCGAACGCCTGGTCCGGCTGCTGGCCCGCGGCCGCACCGTGCGGCTCACCGGTCCCGGCGGCTCCGGCCGCAGCGCCCTGCTCGACCTCGTCGCCGAGGACTGCCAGGACCTCGCCCCCGACGGTGTGGTGCGCCTGACCGGCTTCCATCGCACCGCCGCCGAGGTCCTGGACGACCTCTTCCACGCCGTCTACGACGCCCCGGGGTACCGCCCCGAAGCGGACGAACTGCGCGCACTGCTGACGGAGATCGGCGCGGTCGTCGTCGTGGACGACATCGAGTTCGGCGGCGCCGCCCTCGACGAGCTGCTCGACGCCACCCCCGAGTGCGCGTTCCTGATGGCCGCCACCCCCGAGGTGGCCGCCCCCTCCGCCGAGTCGGAGGTCGAGGAGGTCTTCCTCGGCGGCCTCGACCGCGCCGCCGGCGTGGAGATCCTGGAGCGCGCCGTCGGCCGGGTCCTCACCGAGGAGGAGGCCAACTGGGCCGGCGACCTCTGGTTCGAGTCCGAGGGGCTGCCGCTGCGCTTCGTCCAGGCGGGCGCCCTGCTCCGGCAGCGCGAGGAGCTGCGCGCCGGTGCCGCCGGGGTCGACGCGTTCGACGTCTTCGAGGACGCGCGGCCCCCTATCCCGCCGCTGCCCGCGACGGAGGGCGAGGAGGTCCCGCTGCCCTCCCTGGGCGAGGCCGCCGCCCCCGCCCCGCTGCTCGCCTCCCGGCTCGGGGCCTCCGCCCGCGCCGCCCTGCGCTTCGCCGTCGCCCTCGGCGGCGAGGTCCCGCACCAGGCCCATCTGCCCGCGCTCGTCGGCGACACCCACGCCGACGCCGCCCTCGGCGAGCTGGTGGGATGCGGACTGGTCTCGCCGGTCGGCCCCCGCTACCGGCTCGCGGCCGGCGTGCAGGCTCAGCTGGAGGCCGCCGGATACGGCGAGGACGCCCAGGACCGGGCGCTCGCCGCCGCCCAGCACTACGCCTGGTGGGCCGGCCACCCCTCGGTCACCCCCGAGCGGGTCGCCGCCGAGGCCGACGCGGTCCTCGCCGCGCTGGCCGCCGTGGTCCCCCAGACACCCCGCTTCGTCTCCGACAGCTCGGAGAACTGCGCCGTACGGCTCGCCCGCACGGCCGCGCCCGCCTTCGCCGCGGCGCTCCACTGGAGCGCCTGGGAACGCGCCCTGCGCTCCGGCGCGGAGGCCGCCCGGCTGACCGGCGAGGTGCCCGAACAGGCCTACTTCCACCATGAGTTGGGCGTCCTGGCGCTGTGCTCCGGACAGCTCGACCGAGCCCGCGCCGAACTGGAGGCGTCCATCGGGCTGCGCGGCGCCCTCGCCGACAAGCGGGGCACCGTCGCCGGGCGCCGGGCGCTCGCGCTCGTCGCCGACCGCGCGGGCGAGGTGCCGGCGGTGGCCGCCCTGGTGGGCGAGGAGGTGCCGGAGGTACCGCACGAGGAGTCGGCGCCGCCGCCGTACGGCCCCGTCGGCGACACCGTGGTCACCCGTCGGCTCCCGGCCGGGAAGCCGCTGGGCGCCGGCTTCCGGCGGCTGGCCCGGCGCAATGTGGCCGCGGCCGGCGCGGGCGCGCTGCTCGCCGCCGTACTGGGCACGGTCGTCACGCTCGGCATGACCTCCCATGAGACCGCCGACAAGAACCCGGCCGGCAAGGTCGGCGCCAACCCCTCCGCCGGCCAGGGCACGGACGACGGCAGCCTGGACGCCGACCCGCGGCAGGACACCGGCACCAGCGGCGGTACCGGCGGCGACGCGGGCACCGTCCCGTCGGCCCGGCCGACGAACCCGGGCCCGGACGGCACCTACGGCACGACGGACGACCCGACGCCGTACACCCC
This sequence comes from Streptomyces sp. NPDC127190, assembly GCF_042672505.1. Taxonomy (NCBI): domain Bacteria; kingdom Bacillati; phylum Actinomycetota; class Actinomycetes; order Kitasatosporales; family Streptomycetaceae; genus Streptomyces; species Streptomyces sp. NPDC127190. The sequence goes on along the minus strand of NZ_JBHXVE010000001.1, from coordinate 416,167 downwards.
GGCCAGCTCCCCGGCCGCCGACCCGACCGGCAGCCGGTCGCCGAGCGGCGGGGGTACGACCCCGACGCCGCCGAAGACCCCCACGACGAAGCCGTCCACCCCGACCCCGAGCAAGTCGACCCCGACCGGCGGCAGCCCCTCCTCCTCGCCGTCGACCCCGAGTTCGCCGCCGTCCTCGTCCAGCTCCACCCCGACGGGTGGCAGCAGTGGCTCGCCGACGACGACGGACACGGCGAGCGGCCCGGTGTCCTCCAGCGGCTCGGCGAGCGCTCCGCAGAGCAGCGGGTCGGCGTCCGTGGTCTGAGGCCGCACGCAAAAACCGCCGCGACGGCCGGGTACAGCGCTGTCGCGGCGGTGAGCGGGGTGGGCGGACCCGGGACCCGGGGTCAGAACAGGCGGAGCTTGTCGTCCTCGATGCCGCGCAGGGCGTCGTAGTCCAGGATCTGGCAGTTGATGCCGCGGTCGGTGGCGAGGACGCGGGCCTGGGGCTTGATCTCCTGCGCGGCGAAGACGCCCCGCACCGGCGCCAGATGCGGATCGCGGTTCAACAGCTCGAGGTAGCGCGTGAGTTGCTCGACGCCGTCGATCTCGCCCCGGCGCTTGATCTCCACCGCGACCGTCTGCCCGTCCGCGTCCCGGCACAGGATGTCCACCGGGCCGATCGCGGTCATGTACTCGCGCCGGATGAGGGTGTAGCCCTCGCCCAGCGTCTCGATGCGGTCGGCGAGCAGTTCCTGGAGGTGTGCTTCCACGCCGTCCTTGATCAGCCCGGGGTCGACACCGAGTTCGTGCGAGGAGTCGTGGAGGATCTCCTCCATCGTGATGATCAGTTTCTCGCCCGCCTTGTTGACGACGGTCCACACGCCGTCGTCCTCGCCCGTGCCCTCCTTCAGCGTGCAGGGCGGCGACATCCAGTTGAGGGGCTTGTAGGCCCGGTCGTCCGCGTGGATGGAGACGCTGCCGTCCGCCTTGACCAGGATCAGGCGGGGTGCCGAGGGCAGGTGGGCGGTGAGCCGGCCGGCGTAGTCGACCGAGCATCGGGCAATGACGAGACGCATGGTCGGCAACGCTACTCGACGCCCCTCGGTGCGCGCGATTCGCCCGTCCCGCTCCCGATCGATCGCCCCATTTGTCGCTGGAAACTCTTGTTCATCCCTGGCCGATTGTGCCCCTAACGGGACCGTTCCATATACGCATTCTGCTGGTGTGGTCACCGACGGTTGCCTACCGTAGAGAACGGGAGGTCGCGGCATCCTTACCGAGCGTGTTCGACAGCGCGAACTCCCTTACCTGTCCGGCAACCCCTGCTCTTCGGGGGTGCGAGAGGAGAACCCATGTCGCTCGACGTCTCACCGGCCCTACTCGAAAAGGCCGAGCGAGGCGAGGTCGACGACGCAGACTTCGTCGACTGCGTCCGGACCTCCCTGCCCTATGCATGGGAGATGATCAGCTCCCTGGTGGCCCAGCTGAAGGTGGACGGCGGACCCTTCGCCGACAACCAGACGCCGCCGCCGGACGAGCAGGCACGCGGTCAGCTGCTGCGTGCGCTCGCGAGCGACGCCATACGCGGCGCGTTGCAGCGGCACTTCGGGGTGCGCCTGGCCTTCCAGAACTGTCACCGGGTGGCGGTGTTCCCGCTGGACGCCTCGGTGGACGAGACGCTGGCCCGCTTCACCTCGGCGCGCAACCAGTTGCTGAACCAGTCGCCGGAACTTCGCGACTGCTGACGCATGGCTCCGGCACGGCCGGGGCAGTGAGCTGCCTGCTTGCCGCTCCACTCGCGGGGGGTGCATCCAGTACGGGGCGGCAAGCCCCCCAGGTGGCTTGCGCGTCGGCGCCCGCGGCCGCAGCCCCCGGCGCCGGCTCAGCGCAACTGCGGCAGCACCTCGGCGCCCAGGCGCCGTACGTTCTCCTCGGTGGCCGCGAGGTCGCCCGACCCCTCGACCAGCAGGGCGAAGCGGGAGATCCCGGTACGTTCGGAGGTGGCCGCGAGCCGGTCGGCGGCCAGCCGCGGCGTGCCCACCGGGTGCAGCCCGCAGAGCAGCTCCGTGTAGGCATGCGGATCGCGCATCGCCCGCACCCGTCCGTCGACGGTGACATGGGCCTCGAGCCCCTGCCGCAGCCAGCCCGGCATCGCCTTCAGCAGGGTCTCCGCCGCGTCCGTGCGCCGGTCCGCGAGCTGGCATACCCCGGCCGAGACATGCCCCGCCGTCGCGATCTCCTCGGCCGGCCGGCCCGCCGCGCGGGCGCAGCGCCGCCACAGGGCGACCATCTCGGCCTTCTCCTCGTCCCCGACATGCATCCCGAGCAGCATGGGCAGCCCGCGCTCGGCGGCCAGCCGGACGCTCGCCGCAGAGGTGCAGGCGACCACCACCTCGGGCCCGGGCACCTCCGTCAGCGCCTCCGACGGACGCGGTACGACGGGCACCTCGCGGAACCGGTACCGCTCGCCGGCCGCCCCCACCGCCGGCTCGCGCAGCCAGCGCAGCAGCAGATCGAGCGACTCCGGGAACCCGTGTTCGTACGCCCCGAGGCCCGCGCCGAAGACCTCCAGGTCCACCCAGGGGCCACCGCGGCCCACCCCGAGCGTGAACCGCCCGCCGCTCGTCATATGCAGCAGCGCGGCCTGTTCGCCGAGGGCGACCGGGTGCGCGGTGGGCAGTACGCTGACCGCCGTACCCACCCGGATCCGGCGGGTGCGGCCGAGCAGCAGCGCGGCCAGGGTGATCGCGGACGGGCATGTGCCGTAGGGCACGAAGTGGTGCTCGGCCAGCCAGACCGCGTCCAGCCCGGCCTCCTCGGAGACCTCCGCCGAGCGCACCGCCCGGTGCAGCGCCTCCCCGGCACCCTGGCCGGGGAACTGTGCGGCCAGCACAAAACTACCTACGTGCATCGCGTTTTCCTGCTTCCTTGGCTCCGACCGGAGCTCCCCCACCCGGCATAACCGGCTGACACGTGCGCAGGACACGGCTCCGCGAGGAGATTTGCGGATTGTCTTCAGAATGGGTCGTCCGGCAGGGGGACTTGTACGGATTGCTTCCGCATTCGTTCTGTACGCGTACCCCACTCGGCGGCGCGTAGGCTGGAGTCGGCCCGTGCTCCCTGTACAGCCCCGAGAGGTGTCCCGTGTCCCCGCGTCGCAACCGCCCGAAGGCAGCCGGCTCGTCCGGCCGGAGCGCCGAGGACGACCGGGCCGGCCGGTACGGCGGCTGGCAGTCCACGGAGAGCTGGCAGGGCGAGGAGTGGAGCGTGCGCCATGTCGCGGGGGCGAGCGCGCAGGGCAAGACCTACCGCTGCCCGGGCTGCGACCAGATGATCCCCTCCGGCGTCCCGCACGTGGTGGCCTGGCCGGAACACGCGGGCGTGGACGACCGCCGGCACTGGCACAAGGCCTGCTGGAACGCGAAGGACCGCCGCACCACGCGGGTGCAGCGGTCCCGGAACGCCCCGAGGTTCTGAGGCGTCAGACGTCCCGGCTCCGCAGCAGGGCGAACGCACCGGCGTACGCGGCCGCGGTCAGGCCCAGCATGATCCACAGCGGGTCCCAGCCGGTCGGGCCGGAACCGCCGAGGTCGTTGCCGTAGAAGACGGCCAGCTGGCTCGGGATCGAGTACTCGAACAGCCACTGCTGCACCCGGTGCAGCGAGGACGTGCTCATGAACAGGGCGATCACCAGCGGCGCCAGCACCGCGCCGATCATGATCGTGATGGCGCCCGCGGAGTGCCGGATGATCGAGCCGACCAGCAGCGAGAGCAGCCCGAGCAGCGCGAGGTAGAGGCTCACGCCGACGGTGTCCTTGAACCAGTCCCCGCCGGACGGCGTCATCGCGCTGGTGCCGCTCAGCATGGACGCGTGGATCATCCCCACGAAGGCCGACGACGCCAGCGTGATGACGAAGGACACGGCGAAGAACACGATCGACTTGGCGGTGAGCACCCGGGCCCGGTCCGGGCACGCGGTCATCGTCGTACGGATCATGCCGGTGCCGTACTCCGAGGCCGTGGTCAGCACGCCGAGCGTGATGACGCACATCGAGCCGAGGAGCAGCCCGAAGAACCCGAAGGAGAGCGGGTTCTGGCCGTCCAGGGAGGAGGAGTGGGCCTTGGCCAGGGCGCCGGTCATCAGGCCGATGGAGACCACGAGGGCCACGAAGACGCCGAGCGTCCACATCGTCGACCGCACCGACTTGATCTTCGTCCACTCGGAGGCCAGCGCATGCCCGAGGTGGGTGCGCACGACCGGGATGGGCGAGGTGTAACCGGGGTACGGTCCGCCGGGCGCCGCCTGCCAGTCGGGCGCGGACGCGGGGGCCTGCGGCATCGGGGGCTGGTGGCTGCTCATCGGGCTTCCTCGGGCTTGGTCAGGTCGGCGGGGGCGGGAGCGGGTGCGGCGGCCGGGGGTGTCGCCGGGGGAGTGGCGGGGGCCGCGGGCATCGCCGGGGCGGCGCCCTGGGGCCCGCCCGGCTGGGCGTACGGGTTCGGGTCCGAGCCGGTCGGGGGCTGGCCGTACGGGTTCGGGGTGTCCGCGCCGGGGGCGCCGTACGGGTTCGCCGGGGCGCCGCCGTACGGGCCCGCCTGCGGCATCGCGAAGGGCTGGCCGCCCTGCTGGGGCGGCGGCGGGGCGTACCAGCCGGGCTGGCCCTGGCCGGGCACCGGCATCGGCGGCTGCGCGCCGGGCGGCGGCGCCTGCTGGAGGCCTTCCTTCTGGTCGACGGTCGAGCGGTAGTCCACGGCGCCCTGCGTCATTCGCATGTACGCCTCCTCCAGCGAGGCCTGGTGCGGCGACAGCTCCCACAGCCGGACGTCCGCCTCGTGCGCGAGGTCGCTGATCCGGGGCAGCGCCAGCCCGGTCACCCGCAGCGCGCCGTCCTGCTCGGGCAGCACATGGCCGCCCGCCTCGGTGAGCGCCGAGGTCAGCTTCTCGCGCAGGTGCGGCTCGGTGTCGGGGGTGCGGACGCGCGCGAAGTCCGCGGAGTTGGCGGAGATGAAGTCCTTCACGCTCATGTCGGCGAGCAGCTGGCCACGGCCGATCACGATGAGGTGCTCGGCGGTCAGCGCCATCTCGCTCATCAGATGCGAGGAGACGAAGACCGTACGGCCCTCGGCGGCCAGGGCCTTCATCAGGTTGCGCACCCAGAGGATGCCCTCCGGGTCGAGGCCGTTGACCGGCTCGTCGAAGAGCAGCACCTGGGGGTCGCCGAGGAGCGCGGCGGCGATGCCGAGCCGCTGTCCCATGCCGAGCGAGAAGCCCTTGGAGCGCTTCCTGGCCACGTCCTGGAGGCCGACCACGCCCAGCACCTCGTCCACGCGCCGGGCCGGGATGCCCGACAGCTGGGCGAGGCTCAGCAGGTGGTTGCGCGCGCTGCGGCCGCCGTGCACGGCCTTGGCGTCGAGCAGCGCGCCGACCTGTCGGGGGGCGTTGGGCAGCTTGCGGTACGGGTAGCCGCCGATGGTCACCGTGCCGGACGTCGGGTTGTCCAGCCCGAGGATCATCCGCATGGTGGTCGACTTGCCGGAGCCGTTCGGGCCGAGGAAGCCGGTCACGGTGCCGGGTCGTACCTGGAAGGAAAGGTTGTACACGGCGGTCTTGTCGCCGTAGCGCTTGGTCAGGCCTACAGCCTCGATCATGCTCCGCACCCATCGAATGGTTCAGGACAGCGGGGCGCATGCCCCCGTAAGGGTTAGGAGGATATCCGGGCGCTGACGGTTCCGCCCAAGAGAAGGCAAAGCCCCCTGCCATGAGACAGAGGGCTCGTCCAAGCGCCCCAAAGGGGCGCGGGAAACTGCGCGACCAGCCACAAGCGGCCCCGCAGCTCCCCGCGGACCGAAACCTACCGCGACTGCTGCGCCGGCACCCCGCGCGAGATGGGCTCGTCGTCCGTCGCAGAGCCGGCGGCAGCCACGGCCGCACCGGTCAGCGTCGCCAGCATCTCCCGGACGTTCGTCAGCTGGGCGTTGATCGAGTCGCGGCGGTTGGTCAGCGCCGCCAGCTCGCGCTCGGATTCCGAACGGATCCGGTCGGCCTTGGCGTTCGCGTCGGCCACGATGTCCTCGGCCTGGCGCTGGGCGGTCTCCACCGTCTGGCGGGCGCGGCGCTCGGCGTCGGTGCGCAGCTTCTCCGCCTCCAGGCGCAGCTGCTCGGCGCGGTGCTCGATCTCCGCCAGGCGCTTCTCGGCCTTCTGCTGCCGCGAGGCCAGGTCGCGCTCGGACTGCTCGCGGCGCTTGGCCAGGTTGGTCTCGAAGTCCGCGGCGGCCTGCGCGGCCTTGGCGCGGGTCTCCTCGAAGAGGGCGTCCGCCTCCTCCCGCTTCGACTGCGCGTCCTTCTGCGCCTCGGCCCGCAGCTGGGACGCGTCGGCCTTGGCCTTCTCGACGATCCGGACGCCCTCGTCCTCGGCCTTGGCCTTGCGCTCGGCCGCGAACGCCTCCGCGTCGTTGCGCACCTGCTGGGCCGCGGACTCGGCGAGGTCGCGGTGCTGCTCGGCCGCGCGCCGGGCCTCCTCACGCAGCTCCTTGGCCTCTTCCTCGGCCAGCCGCAGGATCTTCTCGACGCGCGCGCCGAGACCGGCGTACGACGGCTCCGCGTCGCTGACCTGGGCCTGGGCGTTCTGCGTTTCGAGGTGCAGCTCCTCGATGCGCTTCTCCAGGGCGGTGATCCGGGCGAGAGCGCTGTCACGGTCGGAGACGAGCTTGGAGATACGTTCGTCCACCTGAGCGCGGTCGTACCCACGCCGCACAAGCTCGAAGCCGTAGGGGGAAGTGTCGCTCATGGGGTTCCTGTCGAATGAGACCGGTGAGGTGATAAGGGGAATCCTAGGGGCCGAAGCGGTGTGTCATCGAGCGGATACGGATTTGATCTGGAGAATGGCACCTCTTTTGAGTGGCTGACCGTCGGACTGCTTGCCAAGGACTCGGGCAAAGCCCCCAGAAAACACCGGAAACCCCTCCGCGTGCTAGCCGTCTGACGACTTGCCACCCGATCGGGGGGCGCCCACGGTGGCACTCGCCTTGACTCCGCCGTCCTTGCCGGCCGCCGGCGTCTCGAAGGACTCCAGCGCCTCCAGGACATCCTGGACCCGGGAGATCTCCGCGTTGATGTCCTCCCGCCGGCGCACCAGGATCTCCAGCTCGCGCTTGCCCTCCTCGACCGTGCGCCGCGCCTCCCGGATCGCCTCGGCCTTCAGCTCCTCGGCCTCCTTGACCAGGCGAGCCTTCTTCAGCTCGGCCTCCTTCAGCAGGCCCTCCGCCTTCTTGACGGCGGCGATGCGCACCTTGCCGGCCTCCGAGTTGGCGTCCGACACCAGCTCCTTGGCCTTCGCCTCGGCCTTCTCCAGCTGCTCCTCGGCGGCCTTGATGAGCGCGTCGCAGCGGTCGCCGGTGGACTTCATCGTCTCGGCGGCCTCCCGGCGGGCCCGCTCGTGCAGCTCCTCGATCTCGCTGGTGATCCGGTCGCGCAGCTCCTCCGCGCGCTCCCTTATGGCGGTCGCGTCCCGGCGGGCGCCGACCAGCAGCTCGTCGGCGTCCGTACGGGCCTTCTCGACCAGCGAGTTGCCCTCGATGGTCGACTCGGTGACGATCCGCTCGGCCTCCGTGCGGGCCGCGCCCACCATCGTGTCGGCCTGCGACTCCGCGTCCGCGGTGGTCTTCAGCGCCTGCTCCTGCGCCTCGGCGAGCAGCTTGTCGACCTCGGCGGTGGTCTCGGTGATGAGCGTGTCGACCTGCTCGGCCGCCTCCGAACGCCGCTTGTTGGCTTCCTTGCGCGCCTCGTCCAGGGTCCGCTCGGCCTCCTCGCGCGCCGAGCCGACGAGCCGCTCGGCCGCCTCCTCCGCGTCCGCCTTCAGCTGCTCGGACTCCGCCCGCACCCGCTCGGCGTGCGCCTGCGCCGAGGCGACCGTCTCCGCGGCCTCGGCCCGCAGCCGCTCCGCCTCGTCGGAGGCCTCCCCGATCAGCTGCTCGGCGCTCGCCACCGCCTCCGCACGGACCCGCTCCGCCTCGGCGGCGGTCTCCGCGGTCAGGCGCTCGGCCTCGGTGAGGGCCTCGGTGCGGACGCGTTCGGCCTCGGTGAGGGCCTCGGTGCGGACGCGTTCGGCCTCGGCGGCGGTCTCGTTGGTGAGCCGTTCTGCCTCGTTGCGGGCCTCGGTGATGAGGGTGTCCGCCTGGGTGGCCGCGTCCGAACGGATCCGGTTGGCGTCCTCCCGGGCGTCCGCCCGGGTACGGGCCGCCGCCTGGTCGGCCTCGGCCAGCGCGTCCGACGCCTCGGTACGCACCCGCTGGGCGTACTCGCCCGCGTCCGCGCGCAGCCGCTCGGCCTCCGCCACCGCCTCGACGACCGTACGCTCGGCCAGCTCCTTCGCGGCCTCCGACTCCTCGGCCGCCTCGCGCCGGACCCGCGAGGCGTCCTCGCTCGCCCGCTCCCGCTCGGCGTAGGCGTCGGCGCGGACCCGGTCCGCCTCCTCCTCGGCCTCCCGCCTGGTCCGGTCCGCCGCGACCTCCGCGGCCGACCGCAGCCCGGCGATCTCCTCCTGCGCCTGCTCGTGCAGCCCGGCGACGGAGTCCCGCACCTGCTGGGCGTGCAGCTCGGCGGCCGACACCATCTCGGTGGCGCGCCGGTCGGCCTCCGCCACCAGCCGGACCGCCTCGGCCTGCGCCTCCTCCACGCGCTTGCGCGCCGAGGCCAGCAGCTCCTCGCTCTGCTCGCGGGCCCGCTCACGCTCCTGGTCCGCCTCCGCCCGCGCGGAACCGAGGACTTCCTCGGCCTCCCGGCGGCGCCGGGCGGCCTCCTCCTGCGCGGCGGCCAGCGTCTCGGACGCCTCCGCGGCGAGCCGCTCGGCGGCGGCCTGCGCCTCGGCACGCACCCGGTCGGCGGTCTCCTGCGCCTCGGTCTTCAGCCGCTCCGCCTCGGCGGCGGCCTCCGAACGCAGCCGTACGGCGACGGCCTCGCCCTCGGCACGGGACGCGGACGCGTCGGACGCGGCCTCGGTCCGCAGCCGGTCGGCCTCGGCCTCGGCCTGCTGCTGGAGCGTACGGATCCGGTCCGCCGACTCCGCGCGCAGCCGCTCGGACTCCTCCGCGGCCTCCCGGCGGATCCGGGCGGCCTCCTCCCGGGCCTCGGTCAGCGCCTGCTCGGCCGATGCCAGCCGCTCCTGCGCCTCCGACTGCAGCCGGGCCAGCTCCTCGGCGGCCTCGCTGCGCCGGGTCTCGACGGCCTTCTCGGTCTCCTCGCGCAGCTCCCGCGCGGCCTTCTCGGCGTCCCCGCGGACCGTCTCGGCCTGCTCGTCGGCCTCGGCGCGCAGCCGCTCGGCCTCCTTGCGGGCCCGCGCCAGGGTCTCCTCGGCCTGCCGGCGCAGACCGGTGGCGCGCTCGATGGCCTCGGTGCGGACCTTCTCGCTGTCCGCGGTCGCGGTCCGCCGCAGCTCGTCGGCGTCCGCCTTGGCCTTGGCCAGCAGCTCCTCGGCGGACCGGGCCGCCTCCTCGATCTGCGCGACCGCCTCCCGGCGGGCCTCCGCGCGGATCGACTCGCCCTCGGCGACCGCGTCGGCGCGCAGCTGCTCGGCCTCGCCGCGCAGCCGGCGCGCCTCCTCCTGGAGCTCGACCGTCTTGGCGCGGTACTCCTTGGTGTCGTCCTTCGCCGCGCCCTTGAGCTGCTCGGCGATGTCGTGCGCCTCGGCGCGCAGCCGGTCCGCCTCGGCCTCCGCCTCGGTGCGGATCCGCTCGGCCTCCTCGGCGGCGGCCTTGGTGGTCTTCTGGGCCTCCTCGGAAGCCTTGTTCAGGACCTCCTCGGCGGTCCGGGCGGCCTTGGACAGCTGGGTAGCCGTCTCCTCGGCCGTGATCGAGCGGGCCTTCTCGGCGGCCTCCGCGACGATCTTCTCGGCCTCGGCCCGGGCGTCCGCGACCAGCTGCTCGGCCTCGGACCGGGTGGACTCGGCCTCCTTGGTGGCCTCCTCGACCAGCCGGGCGACCTGCTCCTTCGCGGTACGCGTGCGCGCCTCGCCGGCGGCCTCCGCGGCCGCCAGGGCCTTGGCGGCGGCCTCCTTGGCCTCCGCCTGCACCTTCTCCGCCTCGGCCTGCGCCTTGCGCAGCGCCTCCTCGGCCGCCGTCATCCGCTCCTCGGCGGCCCGGGTCAGCTCCGCGGCCTGCCGGCGCGCGGTGTCCGACTCGCTGACCGTGGTGGAGCGCAGCTGCTCGGCGTGCTCGGTGGCCTCCTGGGCCTGCGTGGAGGCGGCGTTCAGCAGCCGCTCGGCGTCCGCGCGGGCGCGGCGCAGCAGCTGCTCGGCCTCCGCGCGGGCCGCCTCGGCGTCGGCCTGGAGCCGCTCTCGGGCCTCCCGGGTCAGCCGCTCGGCCTCGGCCCGGGCGGTGGCCATGGCCTGCTCGGCCTCCGCGCGGGACTCCTCCAGCAGCCGGCGGGCCTGCTGCTCGGTACGGGAGCGCAACTGCTCCGCCCAGGCGACGTTCTCGTTGACGTGCGACTCGACCGTGGCGCGCCGCTCGGCCAGCTCCTGGTCCAGCTGCTGGCGCCGGGTCACCGCCTCCTGGTGCAGCTCCGCCTGGAGCCGGGCCGCCTGCTCGGCGTGCTCCTGGAGGATGCGCTGGGTCTGCGCGCGGGCCTGGCTCAGCTCCCGCTCCGCGTCCTGACGCAGCTGCTCGGCCTGCATCTGGGCGTTGCGGAGCAGCTGCTCGGCCTGGTAGCCGATGTCCCCCGCGTCGTAGGCGGGCCGGGTCATGAGGGTGCGCCGCGCCTCGTGCAGCTTGGCGCGCAGCACCTCGACCTGGTAGCCGAGGTCCTCGGCGTGCTGGATCGCCTTCTCGCGCTCGGTCCTCAGCCGCTTCATCTCGGCCTCGAACCGAGAGAGGTGGTCGACGTCAGCCGCCGGCTCTCGCTCCTGGCTCTCGTAGCCCCGCACTGCGCGGTCCCATCCGTCCCCTGGTCAGCTTCTCCAACGAGCTCCGTCCATCGGCCGAACGGGGCCCCCGGGGAATGGTGTCAGATCAACGGCGGAGCACGGGCTGCTGCCCCGACGCTCGTCCCCCGAAACCCGGACCCCGGCATGTGGTCACCCCGGTTTCGGGGACGACCGCCCCCAACCCTACCGGCCCTTATGTACGAGGGTCAGTGCTCGGGCGACTCAACAGGCGCCGAAGTGACCAGTTCTGTCAGAACACCGTGGCAGTCCTTGGGGTGCAGGAACGTGATCCGCGACCCCATGGAGCCCCGCCGGGGCTCGTCGTACAGGACGCGGACGCCCTTGTCCCGGATCTGTGCGGAGTCCGCGTCGACGTCCGCCGTACCGAAGGCGATGTGGTGGACGCCCTCGCCGTTCTTCGCGAGCCACTTGGCGACCGTGGAGTCCTCGCGGATCGGTTCGAGCAGCTGGAGGTAGGAGGCGCCGCCGTCCGAGGCCTCGTTGATCTTGAGCATGGCCTCGCGCACGCCCTGCTCCTCGTTGACCTCGGTGTGGAACACCTCGAAGCCGTAGGTGGCCCGGTAGAACTCGACGGTGGCGTCGAGGTCGTGGCAGGCGATCCCGATGTGGTCGATTCGCGTCAGCATGGATTCAGTGCAGCGCCCCGACGGTGGTTACGCAACGTGCGCGCGATCACACCGACGGCCCGGTGACGGCACGGAGTGCCACTCAGTACATTCGAAGTAAACCCTCGTTCACTCCTCGGCTGTGCAGCCGGTAAGGGGATCGCAGCTCATGTCTTCAGGAACGACCAGCTCGGTGATCGTCGCGGGCGCCCGTACGCCCATGGGACGGCTGCTGGGCTCCCTCAAGTCCTTCTCCGCGGCCGACCTGGGCGGCGTCGCGATCAAGGCCGCTCTCGACCGCGCCGGCATCGGCGGCGACCAGGTGCAGTACGTGATCATGGGCCAGGTGCTCCAGGCCGGCGCCGGCCAGATCCCCGCCCGCCAGGCCGCAGTCAAGGCCGGCATCCCGATGAACGTCCCGGCGCTCACCATCAACAAGGTGTGTCTCTCCGGCCTCGACGCGATCGCCCTGGCCGACCAGCTGATCCGCGCCGGCGAGTTCGACATCGTGGTGGCCGGCGGCCAGGAGTCCATGACCAACGCCCCCCACCTGCTGCCGAAGTCCCGCGAGGGCTTCAAGTACGGCGCGGTGGAGATGCTCGACGCCATGGCCTACGACGGTCTGACCGACCCGTGGGAGAACATCCCCATGGGCGAGTCCACCGAGAAGCACAACACCCGCCTCGGCATCGGCCGCGCCGAGCAGGACGAGATCGCCGCCCTCTCCCACCAGCGGGCCGCCGCCGCGCAGAAGAACGGCCTGTTCGAGGCCGAGATCACCCCGGTGGAGATCCCGCAGCGCAAGGGCGACCCGGTCCTGTTCAGCAAGGACGAGGGCATCCGCCCCGACACCACGGCGGAGTCCCTGGGCAAGCTGCGCCCGGCCTTCACCAAGGACGGCACCATCACGGCGGGGACCAGCTCCCAGATCTCCGACGGTGCCGCCGCCGTGGTCGTGATGAGCAAGGCCAAGGCCGAGGAACTGGGCCTCACCTGGCTCGCCGAGATCGGCGCGCACGGCAATGTGGCCGGCCCGGACAACAGCCTCCAGTCCCAGCCGTCCAACGCCATCCAGCACGCGCTGAAGAAGGAGGGCCTGGAGGTCTCCGACCTCGACCTCATCGAGATCAACGAGGCCTTCGCCGCCGTGACCGTGCAGTCAATGAAGGACCTCGGCGTGTCCACGGAAAAGGTGAACGTCAACGGCGGCGCCATCGCGCTGGGCCACCCGATCGGCATGTCCGGCGCCCGCCTCGTGCTCCACTTGGCGCTGGAGCTGAAGCGGCGGGGCGGCGGGGTCGGCGCGGCCGCGCTGTGCGGTGGCGGCGGCCAGGGCGACGCGCTGATCGTCCGGGTCCCGAAGGCCTGACCTCTCTCTGTACGTCGTACGTCGCTGAAGTGAACGGAGCTGTGTGATGCAGGACGTCTCCTCTCTGGTGGCCCAGGCCAGGGAAGGCCGGCCGCGGGCCGTGGCCCGGCTGATCTCCCTGGTGGAGGGGGCGTCCCCGCAGCTGAGGGAGGTCATGGCGGCCCTGGCCCCGCTGACCGGCAACGCCTATGTGGTCGGCCTGACCGGCTCCCCGGGCGTCGGCAAGTCCACCTCCACCTCCGCGCTCGTCACGGCGTACCGCAAGCAGGGCAAGCGGGTCGGCGTGCTGGCCGTCGACCCGTCCTCCCCGTTCTCCGGCGGCGCCCTGCTCGGCGACCGGGTCCGGATGTCGGACCACGCCTCCGACCCCGGCGTCTACATCCGCTCCATGGCCACCCGCGGCCACCTCGGCGGCCTCGCCTGGGCCGCGCCCCAGGCCATCCGCGTCCTCGACGCGGCCGGCTGCGACGTGATCCTGGTCGAGACGGTCGGCGTCGGCCAGTCGGAGGTGGAGATCGCCTCCCAGGCGGACACCTCCGTCGTCCTCCTGGCCCCCGGCATGGGCGACGGCATCCAGGCGGCCAAGGCGGGCATCCTGGAGATCGGCGACGTCTACGTCGTCAACAAGGCCGACCGGGACGGTGCCGACGCCACCGCCCGCGAGCTGAACCACATGCTGAGCCTCGGCGAGTCCCGCGGCCCCGGCGACTGGCGCCCGCCGATCGTGAAGACGGTCGCGGCCCGGGCCGAGGGCGTGGACGAGGTCGTCGAGGCCCTGGAGAAGCACCGCGCGTGGATGGAGGAGCGGGGCGTCCTCGCCGAACGCCGCACCGCCCGCGCGGCCCGCGAGGTCGAGACGATCGCCGTCACCGCCCTGCGCGAACGCATCGGCGACCTGCACGGCGACCGCCGCCTCAGCGCCCTCGCGGAACGGATCGTCTCCGGCGACCTCGACCCCTACCGAGCAGCGGACGAACTGGTAGCAGGCCTCACCCAATCCTGACCCGCCCATACGGCGCCGTGAGGCCTGGGAAACCAAGCCCCAGGGGTGAGCCCGACCGGTCCGCCCGGCGCGGGTTCGCGCCACGCCGGCGGCGTACGGCCCTGAGTCCTGCCCCAGGCGGCTTCACCGCCGGAGTGGGGCGTCGCCGAGTGTTGCGGGGCGGGGTAGCGGAGTCCCGTCGTCGTCCCTCCCCAGGCGCTGAGCGCGGCCTGCTCGCCCGGTGCGGGATCCCGTGGCCTGCGCGCCCCAGCCGATGGCGTACGACCCGTTGCGTCAGCCACCCCGGCGACTCCATGGCCGCTTGCCTCCAGGCGCGGGGCGTCCTCGCCGAGTCCGGCGGTGCTGGTGCGCGTGGTCATCCCGACCGGGGCTGAGCCCGGCCGTCCCTTCCGGTCCGGAGCTCTGCGGCCCGCCTTCGCTCCGCAGGAGCCGCGAGGCCCTGAGGGAGCCAAGTCCGTCGTCGTCCTGCCCGAGGGCTGAGCCCGGCCGGCTCGCCCGGTGCGGGATCCCGCGGCCTGCGCGCCCCAGCCGATGGCGTACGGCCCGTTGCGTCAGCCGCCCCGGTGACTCCACGGCAGGTTGCCACCAGGAGCGGGATAACCTCGCCCAGCACCCAGCACCCAGCACCCAGCACCCAGCACCCAGCACCCAGCACCCGCAGGGCTCGGCACCCGCAGGGCTCGGCGGCGCCGTTGCCCGGCCCCTGGGGCCAGCCCAGTTCGCCCCCAGCTCGGGATTCAGCGGTTGGTGCGGCGGAGTTGGTGGCGTACTGCTCGTTGGGCCACCGGGCCCAGGGATTCCACCGCGGCGACCAGTGCGCCCAGTTGTTCCAGGGCGTCCAGGGCCGACAGGGCGCCGGCCTCGTCGACGCCCTCGTACAGCTCTATGCCCACGAAGGACGCGGCCACCGCGCGCGCCAGTCCCGCCGGGTCCACGAACTCGCCGAACGGCGTGGGGGTGAGCAGCCGCCGGAGGACCTGCTCGATCTCGGTGATCCAGAGCTGGAGCCCGGCCGCCGTGGCGGGACCGAGGGCCGCGTGGGTCGGGGTGCCGGCCAACAGCTGGCCGAGCAGGGCGACATGGCCGCCGGACCGCTCGTGCCGGTGGATCTCGCGGCCCACGGCGAGCAGTTCGGAGAGGGACGAGACGGCGGCGAGCCGGGCCCGGTACTTGGCGACGGCCTTCTCCGCACCGTACCGGCAGGCGGCCGCGAGGAGTTCGTCCACCGAGCCGAAGTGGTAGAAGACCAGCGCCTGGTTGACCCCGGCCGCCGCCGCCACCGTACGGGCCGACGTCTTGGCGATGCCCTGCTCGGTGAGGGTGCGCAGCGCCCCCTCCAGCAGTCTCGCCTTGGTCTCCTGCGACTTGGCCGTCTCCGGGCTCATGCGCGCGCCTCCTCCCGCACCGGCCGCAGACCGCGCCGCACGCCACAGCAGCGGACATCCGTGTACGACACCGTGAAGGACCCCTCGTAGCCGAAGAGCGGCCCGAAACGGCGGTTGACGACGCGGACGCGGATACGGAAGCGGCCGGCGGCGTCGTCGTAGGACTCGCGCACCTCGGCCGTGGCGCCGATGAGTTCGGGGACGCGGACGTCGACCGGCCCCTCGCGGAAGCGGTGTTCGCCGGAGCGGATGAGCAGGGAGCCGTCGGTCTCGACGCCGAGGTGCAGCTCGCTGGCGAGGTGCTGGTGGGTGCCGAGATAGTCCAGGATGCGGTCCCCCTTGGGGCTGAGCACCATCTGGGCGTCGAAGCGGCGGGCCCGGCCGGGCAGGTCGAAGGTGCGCACGAAGCTCACCGTCTCACGGCCGTGGCTGTCGGTGTACGGCACGTTCTCGATCACGAACGGGACGTTCCGGCCGGTCCTCGGGACGAGGATGTGGCGGGTGGCGCCGAGGGCCAGGAAGGGCTTCACGAACGTGGGCCCGTGCCAGATGCGGTCCATCACGCCCCGGCCGACACACGCCTCGCCGCTCGCGAGACCGACGGAGAAGCGGCGGCGCAGCTGGGGGTGGAGCCGGTCGAAGTCGGCCCCCAGGACGGCCTGGAACATGGAGGCCGCCGAGGTCGTCGTCGGGGTCATCCGTGCTTCTCCAGGGTGCGCAGGACACGGGGCGCCCGGGACTCCCGGGTCTGGGTGACCGGCGCGCGCAGGCAGCGGCGGGCGGCCGGGGTGGCGGACAGCGGCGCCTTGAACAGGGCGACGCAGACGGCGGCGAGGAGCAGCAGCGGGCACAGGAAGGCCACCGAGGGGGCGAGCGGCCCGAAGGCGCCCAGGGACGGCTGCCCGGCGAGCCCGGTGAGGCACACCGTCAGCACGAGCGCCCGCACGGCCAGCTCCGCCAGCCAGTTGGCGAGGGCCCGCTCGGGGGTGATGCCGCGCTCCATCCAGAGCCGCAGCCGGTCGAAGGACCAGGCGGTCGCCCAGCCCATCAGCGGGCGGAACAGCAGCCGGTCGGCGCGGGCGCCGAAGGCCCCCCAGCGGGGCCGGTAGTCGTAGCCGGTGAGGAAGCGGACGCCGTGGGCGTCGGGGACGTAGCGCCAGTAGCCGCTGCCCTCGGCGAGCAGCGACAGCGGGTGCGGGGAGGCGAAGCGCAGGGCGGAGGTGCGGGTGCCGTCGGGGCGCTCCTTCTCGCCGGCCGAGACCCCGGTGCCGGAGACCGTGAGGAAGGGCAGGAGGCGCGTGGCGTACCGGAAGCGCTGCGGCTCGCCCTCCGTGCGCGGAAGGTAGTCGATCTCGGTGAAGCGCAGGTCCCAGCGCTGGTGCCGGGCCGGGTCCTGGGTGTGCGTCCACAGTGTGTCGAGGTCGGCGCGTATATGCGCCTCGATATAGAGACCCATGTCGTTCCCCCACGTCAGGCCCTGGTTTGAGCGACTGCTCAAACACTCTGCGGCGACGGTACACCCTCTTTGAGCGATCGCTCAAACAGTGGGGACGAGAAAACCCCGGCCCGCGCGGGCCGGGGTCTTCGAGGGGCGAGCGACCGGGTCACTGCGCCAGATGGCGCTCCACGGTCTCCACCTTCGAGGTGAGCCCGTCACTCACGCCGGGCCGGATGTCGGCCTTGAGGACGACCGACACCCGCGGGGCGCGTGCCTCCACGGCGGCCACGGCGCGCTTGACGACGTCCATGACCTCGTCCCACTCGCCCTCGATGGAGGTGAACATGGCGTCGGTCCGGTTCGGCAGCCCTGACTCGCGCACCACCCGGACGGCGTCGGCGACGTACTCGCCCACGTCCTCGCCGACGCCGAGCGGCGTCACGGAGAAGGCGACGATCATGCGTTCACGACCCCTTCCTGGCGGGCCCGGGCGGCGATGACGGCGTCCTCGGCCTCGCGGCGCAGCGTCCGCTCGATGATGAAGCCGCCGCCGGGGATGATCGAGTACGCGAAGTAGAGGGCGGCCTTGCCCTTGGCCCACTTGGTGCGGTTCCAGGCGTCCGCCCAGAACAGCACGTAGAGGACGAACAGCACGCCGTGGATCGGGCCGAGCACGGGGGCCACGTCGAAGCCGGACGCCACCGTGTACTTGATCACCGTGCAGGCCGCGAGGATGATCCAGGAGATGCCCTCCGGCACGGAGATCAGGCGGAGGCGTCGGATGGCGGAGGCTGTCTTCAGGTCCACTGGTCACCTTCGGTGGGAGAGTCGCTGACGGCGCGATCGCTGCACTGGACCGCGTTCGCTGCGTGATCCGCTTTGTGAACGGAAGCACAAACGTTCACCCATTGTGGCAAACGGCGCCCGTAGGGGTGCGCTCAGGGTCCGTCTCCACCCGGGGGCCCTGTCCGGTCCACCCGGCCGGCGGCTACTTTCCCTGCGTGGCGATGTTCCGACTCCAAGGCAGCAAAGTGCTGGCCGTCGACATGACCGGGGACGCCGTGAAGGCGAAACACGGCTCGATGGTCGCGTACGACGGACAGATGACCTTCAAGAGACTGAGCGGGGGTGGCGAGGGGCTGCGCGGGATGGTGACCCGGCGGCTCACCGGTGAGCAGATGACGGTGATGGAGGTGAAAGGGCACGGGACCTGCTGGTTCGCGGACCGGGCCACGGAGATCAACCTGGTCGCACTCCAGGGCGACAAGCTGTACGTGGAGTCGAGCAACCTGCTCGTGACGGACGCGGGGCTGCGCACGGGCACGACGTTCACCGGCCTGCGCGGCGCCTCCCAGGGCAACGGCCTGTTCACCACGACCGTCGAGGGCCACGGCCAGGCGGCGATCATGTCCGACGGGCCGGCGGTGGTGCTCCGGGTCACCCCGCAGTACCCGCTGACCGTGGACCCGGGGGCCTATGTCGCCCACCAGGGCAACCTCCGGCAGTCCTTCCAGTCCGGTGTGACGTTCCGCACGTTCCTCGGGGAGGGCGGCGGCGAGGCCTTCCAGATCCGGTTCGAGGGCGACGGGCTGGTCTATGTGCAGCCGAGCGAGCGGAACACGATAGCGGGGGATCTCTGACATGGGCTTCCGGGAGATCAACTCCAAGATGGTCGAGGCGACCGTGCTGCCCGGGCAGCGGCTGTTCAGCCAGCGCGGGGCGATGCTCGCCTACAAGGGGGACGTGTCCTTCACGCCCAACCTCCAGGGCGGCCAGGGCGGACTGATGTCCATGGTCGGCCGCCGGGTGACCGGCGAGGCCACCCCCCTGATGACGGTCGAGGGCAACGGCACGGTGTTCTTCGGGCACGGCGGCCACCACGTCCACGTCATCCGCCTCACCGGCGACACCCTCTACGTGGAGGCGGACCGGCTGCTCGCCTTCGAGGGCACCCTGCGGCAGGGCACGATGTTCATGGGCTCACAGGGCGGGGTCATGGGCCTGGTCCGCGGCCAGGTCACCGGGCAGGGCCTGTTCACCACCACTCTCCAGGGCCAGGGTGCGGTGGCGGTGATGGCGCACGGCGGGGTCTTCGAGATTCCGATCACCCCCGAGCACCCGGTCCATGTCGATCCGCAGGCCTATGTCGCCCACCACGGCGACGTCCGCAACAGGCTGTCCACCGCGCTCGGCTGGCGCGACATGGTGGGCCGCGGCTCCGGCGAGGCGTTCCAGCTGGAGCTGACCGGCAACGGCACGGTCTATGTCCAGGCCTCGGAGGAAAAGCTGTGAGCACATACGCAGGCCCGCACGGCGGCGCATACGGAACCCCCGGCGGCCCGGTGGTCCACGACCCGATGACCCTGCCCGTCGACGACAACGTGAACCCGTACACCTTCTGTGTCGAGCTGAAGAGCGGCCAGTGGTTCCTCCAGAAGGGGAAGATGATCGCCTACTACGGGGCGATCGAGTTCAACGGCATCGGACACGGCCGGCTCGACCATCTCGTCCGCACCTCGTTCCATTCGCCACTGCACGCGAGCGACTGGGTCGTGGCACAGGGCTCGGGCAAGATGCTGCTCGCCGACCGGGCCTTCGACGTCAACGCGTACGACCTGGACGACGGGAACTTGACCATTCGCGCGGGCAATCTGCTCGCTTTTCAGCCAAGTCTGGCGCTGAAACAATCGATCGTGCCGGGTTTTCTGACCCTTATCGGAACCGGAAAGTTTGTGGCGGCATCTAACGGT
The DNA here is from genome assembly GCF_042672505.1 of Streptomyces sp. NPDC127190. Classification (NCBI taxonomy): domain Bacteria; kingdom Bacillati; phylum Actinomycetota; class Actinomycetes; order Kitasatosporales; family Streptomycetaceae; genus Streptomyces; species Streptomyces sp. NPDC127190. The sequence continues at coordinate 396,698 of NZ_JBHXVE010000001.1, read as the reverse complement.
CCGGTGGTGTTCATGGAACCTCCGATCCGGGTGGACCCGCAGGCGCTCGTCGGCTGGGCCGACTGCCCGTCGCCGTGCCATCACTACGACCACGGGTATCTGACCGGTGTACTGGGCGGTCTACGTGCGATGACGGGCCTCGGCGGGGTATCCGGGGAGGAGCACCAGTTCGAGTTCGTAGGCGCCGGCACGGTGCTTCTCCAGTCGACGGAGACGCTCATGGCGGAGGTGGACACAGGGGTCATTCCGTCCGATCCGGGGACTCCCGGCGGTGGCGGAGCGGCACCGGCTGGACACGGTCCGCAATCGATGGGCGGACCGCGCCTTCCCGGACAGCTCGGAGACCTCCAGCGTCGCTTCGGGCTGTGAGCGGTAGTCTGCGGAGTGTGACGTCGAACGCGTGCGCACAGTCACACCACCCGAAGTAGTTCGTCATTCAACTTCTTAGGTAGACTTCATTCATGGAGACCGAGACGGCCACGCGCTGGCTGACCGATGCGGAGCAGTGCGCCTGGCGCACCCACCTGGAGGTCAACAGGCTGTTGACGTATCAGCTCGAAAAGGATCTCCAGCCGTTCGGGCTGACGATGAACGACTACGAGATCCTGGTGAACCTCTCCGAGTCGGAGGACTTCCGGATGCGGATGAGCGACCTCGCCTCCGCGACACTCCAGTCCAAGAGCCGGCTCTCGCACCAGATCACCCGCATGGAGAACGCGAACCTGGTGCGCCGGGAGAACTGCGAGTCCGACCGGCGGGGACTCTACGCGGTGCTCACCGACCACGGCATGGAGACGATGAGAAAGGTCGCGCCGCATCACGTCGCCTCCGTGCGCCGGCACTTCATCGACCTGCTGCCGCCGGAGTCGCTGATAGAGCTGGACAAGTCCCTCAAGCCGATCGCCGAACACCTCAGAGGGCAGCGGGGGCGTCCCTGAGGCCGGCTGAGCGGCTCGGAGGGTCGTAGCCGGGCGGGGACGGGTGCCGCCGGCCCGCGTGCCGACGGCGCCCGCCCGGCGCCCGCCGGCACCGCCGCGGCGGTGCGGGGCGCCCGAAAGCCGAGACAGAGCTGAGGGGCTTGTGACCGGCGGGTAGGGTCTGGTGACGTGCCGAAGCCTCTCAGTCTTCCCTTCGACCCCATCGCCCGTGCCGACGAGCACTGGAAGCAGCACTGGGGAAACGTGCCCGCGATGGCCGCGATCACCTCGATCATGCGGGCCCAGCAGATCCTGCTCGCCGAGGTGGACGCGGTGGTCAAGCCGTACGGACTGACGTTCGCCCGGTACGAGGCGCTGGTGCTGCTCACCTTCTCCAAGGCCGGCGAGCTGCCGATGTCGAAGATCGGCGAGCGGCTGATGGTGCATCCCACGTCCGTGACGAACACCGTCGACCGGCTGGTGAAGTCCGGGCTGGTCGCCAAGCGGCCCAACCCCAACGACGGGCGCGGCACCCTCGCCGTCATCACCGCCAAGGGGCGCGAGGTGGTCGACGCGGCCACCCGCGACCTGATGGCCATGGACTTCGGCCTCGGGGCGTACGACGCGGACGAGTGCCGGGAGATCTTCGCGATGCTCCGGCCGCTGCGGATCGCCGCGGGTGACTTCGAGGACGAGTAGGCTCGACGCGGGTCAGTGCGCCGATCTCCGCTGTCGCGGAGGTGGTCCCAGCGTCCTGACACGCTAACGCGTGAGGGCGTAGTGGTCCCCGCCGCTGCGGGGGTTTTTCGGGCGGTTACGCTCGATGGCATGAAACGAAGCGTGCTGACCCGCTACCGCGTCATGGCCTACACCACCGGTGTTCTGCTGGTCCTGCTGTGCCTGAGCATGATCGCGAAGTACGGGCTGGACATCAGCGGTGCCGCCGACGTCACCCGGGTCGTCGCCATCGCCCACGGCTGGCTGTACGTCGTCTACCTGGTCGTCGCCTTCGACCTGGGCTCCAAGGCGAAGATGCCGGTCGGCAGGCAGCTGTGGGTGCTGCTCGCCGGCACGATCCCCACCGCCGCGTTCTTCGTCGAGCGGAAGATCAGCCGCGAGCTGGAGGCCAGGGTCGCCGACCAGGTCCCGGCCGCCGCCAAGGCCTGAGGCTCACCGCCGTACGAACCTCGTGCGGCGGTTTGCCATCGACATTTACTAGGACGTCCAAGTAAATTCGACGGTATGGACGCTCACGCCATCGAGGAGGGCCGCCGCCGCTGGCAGGCCCGGTACGACGCCGCACGCAAGCGCGACGCTGACTTCACCACGCTCTCCGGCGACCCCGTGGAGCCGGTGTACGGCCCCCGGCCGGGGGACACGTACGAGGGATTCGAGCGGATCGGCTGGCCCGGGGAGTACCCCTTCACGCGCGGGCTCCATCCGACCGGCTACCGGGGACGGACCTGGACCATCCGGCAGTTCGCCGGTTTCGGCAACGCCCAGCAGACCAACGAGCGCTACAAGATGATCCTCGCGGCGGGCGGCGGAGGTCTGTCCGTCGCCTTCGACATGCCGACGCTCATGGGCCGGGACTCGGACGATCCGCGCTCGCTGGGCGAGGTCGGGCACTGCGGGGTCGCGATCGACTCGGCCGCCGACATGGAGGTCCTGTTCAAGGACATCCCGCTGGGCGATGTGACGACCTCGATGACCATCAGCGGGTCGGCCGTGCCGGTCTTCTGCATGTACCTGGTCGCCGCCGAGCGGCAGGGGGTCGATCCGGGAGTGCTCAACGGAACCCTCCAGACCGACATCTTCAAGGAGTACATCGCCCAGAAGGAGTGGCTGTTCCAGCCGGAGCCGCATCTCCGGCTGATCGGCGACCTCATGGAGTACTGCGCGGCCGGCATCCCCGCGTACAAGCCGCTGTCCGTCTCCGGCTACCACATCCGCGAGGCGGGTGCGACGGCCGCGCAGGAGCTGGCGTACACGCTCGCGGACGGGTTCGGGTACGTCGAGCTGGGTCTGTCGCGCGGGCTGGACGTGGACGTCTTCGCGCCGGGGCTGTCCTTCTTCTTCGACGCCCATGTGGACTTCTTCGAGGAGATCGCCAAGTTCCGGGCGGCCCGGCGGATCTGGGCGCGCTGGATGCGGGACGTGTACGGCGCGAAGTCCGAGAAGGCGCAGTGGCTGCGGTTCCACACGCAGACCGCCGGTGTCTCGCTGACCGCGCAGCAGCCGTACAACAACGTGGTGCGTACGGCCGTGGAGGCGCTGGCCGCCGTGCTCGGCGGGACCAACTCGCTGCACACCAACGCCCTGGACGAGACGCTGGCCCTGCCGAGCGAGCAGGCCGCCGAGATCGCGCTGCGCACCCAGCAGGTGCTGATGGAGGAGACCGGCGTCACCAATGTGGCCGATCCGCTGGGCGGTGCCTGGTACGTCGAGCAGCTGACGGACCGGATCGAGGCCGACGCGGAGAAGATCTTCGAGCAGATAAGGGAGCGCGGCCTGCGGGCTCACCCGGACGGGCGGCACCCGATCGGGCCGATCACCTCCGGCATTCTGCGCGGGATCGAGGACGGCTGGTTCACCGGCGAGATCGCCGAGTCCGCCTTCCGGTACCAGCAGGCGCTGGAGAAGGGTGAGAAGAAGGTCGTGGGCGTCAACGTCCACACCGGTTCGGTCACCGGGGACCTGGAGATCCTGCGGGTCAGCCACGAGGTGGAGCGGGAGCAGGTGCGCATCCTGAGCGACCGCAAGGCCGCGCGGGACGAGGCGGCCGTGCGGTCGGCGCTGGACGCGATGCTGGCCGCCGCCCGGTCGGGCGCCAACATGATCGAGCCGATGCTGGACGCCGTCCGGGCCGAGGCGACGCTGGGCGAGATCTGCGGGGTGCTGCGGGACGAGTGGGGCGTGTACACCGAGCCCGCCGGTTTCTAGGGGCGGTTGCGCCGGGGGGGCGGGCGGGCGCGGGGGGGGGGGGGCGCGGGCCCGGGGGCTGGGGGGGGGGGGGGGGGTGGGGGGGGGGGGCGCGCGCGGCGGCGCCCCACCCCCCCGGCGGTTTGTGGGGGGGGGGGGGCGGGCGCCCCCCCCCCCCGCCCGCCCCCCCCCCCCCCCCCCCGGCACGTTGTCGGCGGGGTGTCCGGGCCTTCCGTGGCTTACGGTGTCACCCGCCGGTCAGGCCCAGGAGCAGCACCCGGGTGAGGCTGTGCACCCACTGCTCGTCCGCCGGTTTGCCGCTGACCAGGGTGCGGTGGACCACGGCGCCCGCCACCAGGTCGAAGATCAGGTCGCCCGTACGGGCGGATTCCTCGGGGTCGGGTTCCGGGGGCAGTTCGCCGCGTCTCTGTGCCCGCGCGCGGCCCTCCAGGACCAGGCGCATCTGGCGCTGCACGATGGAGCAGCGGATGCGTTCGCGCAGGGCCTCGTCGCGGGTGGACTCGGCGACCACCGCCATCAGGCCGCTTCTGGCTTCGGGGCGGGCGAGGATCGCGGCGAACTGGAGGACCACGCCCTCGATGTCGGCCGCGAGGCTGCCCCGGTCGGGCAGTTCCAGTTCGTCGAAGAGTTCCGCCACCGCGTCGCAGACGAGTTCGTGTTTGCCGGCCCAGCGGCGGTAGAGCGTCGTCTTTGCAACCCCGGCGCGGGTCGCCACGTCTCCCAGGGTGAGCTTCGACCAGCCGAGTTCCACCAGAGCGTCCCGCGTGGCGGCCAGGATCGCGGCGTCCGCGGCGGCGCTGCGCGGGCGGCCCGGACGGCCGGCGGGGGTGCGGCTCTGCATCCCTCGACCATAACCGGCGCACCAGCGGCGGGATCTGTGCGGTGGTGAGGGAGATCACCGAGGCGTGGTGTCGCGAAGGCACCGAGTGCCATTACGCTACGACTCGTAGCGAAAGCTCGTGACGGACGTACACGAGCGCGATCATCGGTGCGGGTGGGGACCCGGCGCCACGCGATTTTTTCTTCAGGCACGGGATCGGGGGAGGATAGACGCATGCAGCCACGGAACATGTCCATGAGCGGCGTCGTCGACCTCGCCGCGGTGAAGGCGGCCCAGGAGGCCAAGGCCAAGGCCGAGCAGCAGCGCGCCGAGGCCGCCCGCCAGGGTGGTGCGGGGGCCGTGTCCCCGGCCGATCTCGTGATCGACGTCGATGAAGCCGGATTCGAGCGGGAGGTGCTCCAGCGCTCCGCCGAGGTGCCCGTCGTCATCGACTTCTGGGCCGAGTGGTGTCAGCCCTGCAAGCAGCTGAGCCCGGTCCTGGAGCGGCTGGCCGTCGAGTACAACGGGCGCTTCCTGCTCGCCAAGATCGACGTCGACGCCAACCAGATGCTGATGCAGCAGTTCGGGGTCCAGGGGATTCCGGCCGTCTTCGCCGTCGTGGCGGGCCAGGCGCTGCCGCTCTTCCAGGGGGCCGCCGGCGAGCAGCAGATCCGGCAGACCCTGGACCAGCTGGTGCAGGTCGCCGAGCAGCGGTTCGGCCTCACCGGTCTGACCGTCGACCCGGACGCCCAGCCGGGCCAGGTCGCGCCGGCGCAGGAGGGGCCGTACGACGCGGCCCTGAACGCCGCCGCGCAGGCCCTGGACGCGGGCGACATGGGCGGCGCCATCCGGGCCTACCAGAACGTGCTGGCCGACGACCCGGCCCACCCGGAGGCGAAACTCGGCCTCGCGCAGGCCGAGTTGCTCCAGCGGGTACAGGGTATGGACCCGCAGAAGGTGCGTCAGGAAGCGGCCGGCGACCCGAAGAACGTCGACGCGCAGATCGCCGCCGCCGATCTGGACCTGGTCGGCGGTCATGTCGAGGACGCCTTCGGGCGGCTGATCGACACCGTGCAGCGTACGGTCGGTGACGACCGGGACGCGGTACGGCGCCGGCTGTTGGAGCTGTTCGAGGTCGTGGGTCCCGAGGACCCGCGGGTGGTGGGGGCGCGCCGGGCGCTGGCGCGTGCACTGTTCTGACCAGTCACTAAACGGCCACGGCTTGTGATGCCGAGGTGAAAGATCTGCCGACGAGGCGTCAGGGCTGTGGCGCTTTACCAAATCTTGGTCATCGCACGCCCTGTTACTGCGAGTAAGTCAGAGCCGTTGGTCTGTCTGGTTTCGTCCAGGGATCAACGGCTTTGCTCTGCCCTGAGATGCCACCCAGCGTCGCACTCCGAGACCGGTCGGTCGTCCTCCGGTTATCCGGCCGTTACTAGCCAGTAACGAACCCCCTTGTGTCCGGGCCGAGAATGCACCACGATCGGCGACGCTCGGTCCATTCCCACACCCCGGCAGCCGGTCGGGAAACGGGAGACTCTGGGTCCCCACCGAGCAGACCCGGCGGCAGTGGCGCCGGGTCTTGGGCAGGGGGGTCTTCGCCGTCCGGTGAAGCCTGTCCAGCAAGGTTGTGCGTGATGCGTGTCAGGCGCGACCAGTGGTTGTCGCTCGGGGGTGATCGCCAGTGATTCGGGCGCTGTTCGCGCCGCCGAGCGCGGGCGCTCCCCTTCCCGAGGACGTAGCACTTCTCCCATCCCTGCCGGGCCGAGCCGACGATTCGGGGCGCGTCCGGGCCAGGAGATGTACGTCCGAGAAGGAGGAAATATGGAGTCCCAGGTGCGTGGCGGGACCAGATGGAAGCGGTTCGCTGTGGTCATGGTGCCCAGCGTCGCCGCGACGGCCGCGATAGGCGTCGCCCTTGCACAGGGCGCTCTCGCCGCCTCGTTCAGCGTGTCCGGCCAGTCGTTCAAGGTGTCGGCCGACTCGCTCGAGGGCAAGGGCTTCGAGCAGTACGGCGCCATCGACAGCGGCTATGAGCTCAACGGCAAGAAGACGCTCCACCCGGTGGCCGTCTCGGCGTTCACCCACGCCGAGATCACCAACCTGTGCCAGTCCGTGGTCACGCCCGACGTGCCGATCCTGGGCAAGGTCAGCCTGATCCTGCGGGCGGGCGGTCCGGGACACGACAAGGTCGAGGCCGACCGGATCTACATCGACGTCGCGGACCTCCAGGCCGACGCCACCTTCAACGGCATCGACATCGGTGTGGCCGCGAAGGACGCCGGCAAGGGCCCGGGCATGAAGGGCGGCGGCGAGCAGGCCAACCCGTACGGCTTCGCCCAGCAGGCCGACTCGGCCACGCTGACCGGTGTGAAGCAGACGGCGTGGGCGACCACCGCGGGCACCTTCAAGCTCAGCGGTCTGCACATGTCGCTGTCGACGGACGGCGCGGAGTGCTACTGAGCACTCGGTGACGGGCGGGGGAGCCGACGGCCCCCCGCCTGTCCACTATCCGGCCGCGTCTTCACGCGCGGCACACATCACCACCACGGCAACGCCGCACCAGGGAGCTGTTTTCCATGAGCGCCGAGACTCCTGCCGCCGCATCCGGCCAGTTCACCCGCCGTAGGCTGCAGTTCCGCGCCTGGCGGGGCACGCGGCCGTTCTGGGCCGGTCTGTACATCCTGCTCAGCGGCCTTCCGATCATCTACTTCCCGTACTTCCACCTCCAGGTCGGCCATCTGACGCTGGCGATGGCGACGACGGCGGGAGCGGGATCCCTGATCATCGGCGTGCTGCTCATTGTCCTGGGCATCAGCCTCTGGTTCCAGAAGCACGTACGGACGTTCGCGGGCGTCGCCGCGATCCTGCTCGCGCTGGTGTCCCTGCCCGTGTCCAACTTCGGCGGCTTCATCATGGGCTTCCTGCTCGCCCTCATCGGCGGGGCGATGGCCGTGGCCTGGGCGCCGGGCGTGGCCCCGCAGCCGGAGCCGCCGGCCGAGGCGGCGCCGGGCCAGGGCGCCGGCCCGCAGGCCGCGCCCCTGCCGGAGCAGCGGGTGGACGGATTCGCCGAGCCGAACGACCTGTCAGGAACGAGCCCGGCCAACGGGGCGAACGGGAGGCACAGTGCCGGCTGACGAGGTGACCCACGGGACCGATGCGGAGGGGTCCCGTGCGAGAACCGGCCCCCGCCACGCGGCCCCCAGGAAGCCGCTGTTCACCAGGTTCCACATGCCGGCCGGCAAGGCGATAGCGTCCGTGGCGATGCCGACGGCGGTGATCATGGGCATGGGCTTCACGTCCACGCTCGCCCTCGCCGACAACAACGGAAGCCCGGCGCCGTCCCCGACGTCCAAGAGCCTGACGGCCGACGAGTACAAGGACTGTGTGAAGGCGCTGGGCGACTCCACGGACCCCTCGGCCTCGCCGTCGCCGTCCGCCTCGCCGAGCACGTCCACGGACACGGCGACGCCCTCGCCCTCCGCGAGCGCCGGCACCAAGGACACGCCGGACACCAAGGACCGCACGGGTACGCCGGACACCTCCGGCTCCTCGGGCTCGGGCTCGGGTTCCGGTTCGGGCTCCGGCTCTGGTTCGGGTTCGGGTTCCGGCTCCGGTGACACGGCCACGCCCACCCCGACCGCGACCTCCGGCTCGTCGGGCTCGGGTTCCGGCTCCGGTACGGCGACCCCGGCCCCGGCCCCCACCAAGAGCACCGGCACGAGCGGCAGCGGCGGCGGCGGTCTGCTGGACACCATCGGTGACACGCTCGGCGGCATCCTCACCGGCGGCGGCAGCGGCTCCGGTACGACGTCCACGGCCGGCACTCCGACGCCGGCCGCGTCCCCGTCGGCGAGCGCGACCCCGGACGCGGCCACGAAGGACAGCTCGTCGTCCGGCACCTCCGGGTCCAAGGCCACGGACACCGTCAAGGACACCGTGCCCAAGGCCGAGAAGACGGTCACGGACACGGGCACCGGCACGGTGCAGAAGACCACCGGCACGGTCCCCAAGACGGCCGGTGACGCCACCAAGGCGCCCCAGGACGCGACCGCGTCGGCCACGCCCAGCCCGTCCGCGAGCGACTCGACCGCGGCCAAGGACTGCCCGGCGGCCACGACCGACGTCAGCGGTGTCGACAACAAGGTCGCGGTGGCGGACGACCCCTGGTACCTGGACGCCAGCTCGCTGCTCCTCAAGGGCGCCGACTACCAGGGCATCGTGGAGGTGAAGACGGCGAACGGCAGCACCAAGAAGGTGCTGAAGTACGTCATCTCCAGCGGCACGGACATCGGCGACCTGCACCAGACGGTGCACGACAAGCTGTCCGGCAAGACCTACCACGTGCAGGCGGCCTCGGGGTCGACGTCCACCATCCGGGGCGGCGACACCGTGATGTACACGGAGAAGATCTCCGGCAACCTGTTCGGTCTGATCCCGGTGACCTTCAGCCCGGACAGCCCGCCCCCGCTGAACATCCCGCTGATCTACTTCACCCACGCCAAGGTGGTCCAGGCGGGCCAGTTCGGCGGCAACCTGCACGTGCCCGGCATGCACGTGTACACGACCGACTGACCGGTCCCACAAGCCCGTTCGGGAGCCGCACACAGCTGAGGGCGCCCCCCTGGAAGTCCGGGGGGCGCCCTCAGCGCCGTACCAGCCCCTCGCGGGGACCGTCCGCTGCTCAGCCCTGGTCGCCCAGGTGGTGGACGCGGAGCATGTTGGTGGTGCCGGGCACGCCGGGGGGCGAGCCGGCGGTGATGATGACCGTGTCGCCGGCGTCGAAGCGGCCCAGCTTGGCGACCTCCTGGTCCACCAGGTCGACCATCTCGTCGGTGGTGTGCACGAACGGCACCACGTGCGACTCCACGCCCCAGCTCAGGGTGAGCTGGTTGCGGGTGGACTCCTCGGTGGTGAAGGCGATGATCGGCTGGGTCGCGCGGTAGCGGGACAGACGGCGCGCGGTGTCACCGGAGTTGGTGAACGCGACCAGGCCCTTGCCGCCGAGGAAGTCGGCGATCTCGCAGGCCGCACGGGCCACCGAACCACCCTGGGTGCGCGGCTTCTTGCCCGGCACCAGCGGCTGGAGGCCCTTGGAGAGCAGCTCCTGCTCGGCCGCGGCGACGATCTTCGACATGGTCTTGACCGTCTCGACCGGGTACGCGCCCACGCTCGACTCGGCCGACAGCATGACCGCGTCGGCGCCGTCCAGGATCGCGTTGGCCACGTCGGAGGCCTCGGCGCGGGTCGGGCGGGAGTTGGTGATCATCGACTCCATCATCTGGGTCGCGACGATCACCGGCTTGGCGTTGCGCCGGCACAGCTCGATCAGGCGCTTCTGCACCATGGGGACCTTCTCGAGCGGGTACTCGACGGCCAGGTCGCCACGGGCCACCATCACGGCGTCGAACGCGGCGACGACGTCCGCCATGTTCTCCACCGCCTGCGGCTTCTCCACCTTGGCGATGACCGGGACCCGGCGGCCCTCCTCGTCCATGACGCGGTGGACGTCCTGGACGTCCTTGGCGTCCCGGACGAAGGACAGCGCGACCATGTCGCAGCCCATGCGGAGGGCGAAGCGCAGGTCCTCGACGTCCTTCTCGCTCAGCGCGGGCACGTTGACGGCCGCGCCGGGCAGGTTGATGCCCTTGTGGTCGGAGACGACACCGCCCTCGATGACGATCGTCTTCACCCGGGGGCCCTCGACGTCCAGGACCTTCAGCTCGACGTTGCCGTCGTTGATCAGGACCTGGTCACCGCGCGAGACATCGCCCGGCAGTCCCTTGTACGTCGTACCGCAGATGTGCTTGTCGCCCGGGACGTCCTCGGTCGTGATGACGAACTCGTCACCGCGCTCCAGCTCGACCGGACCCTCGGCGAAGGTCTCCAGACGGATCTTCGGGCCCTGGAGGTCGGCGAGGACGCCGATGGGGCGGCCGGTCTCCTTGGAGGCGGCCCGGACGCGGTCGTACCGCGCCTGGTGCTCGGCGTGGGTGCCGTGGCTGAAGTTGAACCGGGCCACATTCATGCCCGCCTCGATCATGGCGACGAGCATCTCGTGGGAGTCGACCGCGGGGCCGAGAGTACAGACGATTTTCGAACGGCGCATGGGGCGATCCTATCCGTTTGTTTCGCTACGGAATATTCCGTCTGGCGGAAGATACAAATGAGTGGGACACCGCTCAGGTGCTATTCAGTTGTTCTTTCCGACCAGTGCGTAGGCTTGCGTCGCGATCTCCAGTTCTTCATCCGTCGGCACCACGGCCACCGCCACCCGGGCGCCCTCCGGAGAGATCAGCCGGGCCTCGTCCGAGCGCACCGCGTTGCGCTCCGGGTCGACCGCCAGGCCCAGCGATCCGAGGCCGGCGAGCGCCGCCTCCCGCACGGGCGCCGCGTTCTCCCCGACACCGGCCGTGAACGCGACCGCGTCCACCTCCCCGAGGACGGCGTAATAGGCGCCGATGTACTTCTTGAGCCGGTGAATGTAAATGTCGAAGGCGAGGGCGGCCTCTTCGTCGCCCTCGTCGATCCGGCGGCGGATCTCCCGCATGTCGTTGTCCCCGCAGAGGCCGAACAGCCCGCTCCTCTTGTTGAGAAGAGTGTCGATCTCGTCCATGGACATTCCGCCAACCCGCGCCAAATGGAAGATGACGGCCGGGTCCAGATCACCGGAGCGGGTTCCCATCACGAGGCCTTCCAGTGGCGTCAGGCCCATGGAGGTGTCCACGCACCGGCCCGCCCGCACCGCGGACGCCGAGGCGCCGTTGCCCAGGTGCAGCACGATGACGTTCACCTCGGACGGGTCCTTGCCCAGCAGTCGCGCCGTCTCCCGGGAGACATAGGCGTGCGAGGTGCCGTGGAAGCCGTAGCGGCGGATGCGGTGGCGGTCGGCGATCTTCGGGTCGATCGCGTAGCGCGCCGCCGACTCCGGCATCGTCGTGTGGAACGCGGTGTCGAACACGGCGACCTGGGGCAGGTCGGGGCGGAGCGCCTGGGCGGTGCGGATGCCGGTGAGGTTGGCCGGGTTGTGCAGCGGGGCGACCGGGATCAGCCGCTCGATCTCGGTGAGCACCTCGTCGGTGATGACGGTCGGCTCGGTGAAGAACATCCCGCCGTGCACCACCCGGTGGCCGATCGCGGCCAGCTCCGGCGAGTCGAGGCCGATGCCGTCCCGGGCCAGCTCCTCGGCGACCGCCTTCAGCGCGGCGTCGTGGTCGGCTATCGGCCCGCTCTGCTCGCGGGTGTCGCCGGTGGTGAGGCAGGTGTGCTTGAGCCGGGAGGTCTGCTCGCCGATGCGCTCCACCAGGCCGGCGGCGAGCCGGCTCTCGTCGCGCATGTCGAGGAGCTGGTACTTCACCGACGAGGAGCCGGAGTTGAGGACGAGGACACGGGTCGCGGTCACGGTGTGCGAGAACTCTCTGTGGGGGACGTCAGTTGGCGGGCGTCTGGGCCTGGATCGCCGTGATGGCGACGGTGTTGACGATGTCCTGGACGAGGGCGCCCCGGGACAGGTCGTTGACCGGCTTGCGCAGACCCTGGAGCACCGGGCCGACCGCGATCGCGCCGGCCGAGCGCTGTACGGCCTTGTACGTGTTGTTGCCGGTGTTGAGGTCCGGGAAGATCAGGACCGTGGCCTGGCCGGCCACGTCCGAGTCGGGCAGCTTGGTCGCCGCGACGGACGGCTCCACGGCCGCGTCGTACTGGATCGGCCCCTCGATCTTCAGATCGGGCCGGCGCTCGCGGGCCAGCTCGGTGGCCTCCCGCACCTTGTCCACATCGGCGCCCGAACCCGACGTACCGGTCGAGTACGACAGCATCGCGATCCGCGGCTCCACGCCGAACTGCGCTGCCGTGGTCGCCGACTGGATGGCGATGTCCGCGAGCGCCTGCGTGTCCGGGTCCGGGTTGACCGCGCAGTCGCCGTAGACCAGCACCTTGTCGGCGAGGCACATGAAGAAGACGGACGAGACGATCGACGACTCCGGGCGGGTCTTGATGATCTCGAAGGCGGGCCGGATGGTGGCCGCGGTGGAGTGCACGGACCCGGACACCATGCCGTCGGCCAGGCCCTCCTGGACCATCAGGGTGCCGAAGTAGTTCACGTCGGAGACGACGTCGTAGGCCAGTTCCACGGTGACGCCCTTGTGGGCGCGCAGCTGCGCGTACTTCTCGGCGAAGGCGTCGCGCAGTTCGCTGGTGGCCGGGTCGATCAGCTGGGTGTCGCCCAGGTCGATGCCGAGGTCGGCGGCCTTCTTGCGGATCTGGTCCGCGGGACCGAGCAGGGTCAGATCGCAGACGCCCCGGCGCAGCAGCACCTCGGCCGCGTGCAGCACCCGCTCCTCGGTGCCCTCGGGCAGCACCACCCGGCGCCGGTCGGCGCGGGCCTGTTCCAGCAGCTTGTGCTCGAACATCATCGGGGTGACCCGGTCGCTGCTCGGCGCCGAGACCCGGCGGGCCAGGTCGGCGGTGTCGGCGTACCGCTCGAACAGGCCGAGCGCGGTCTCCGCCTTGCGCGGGGTGGCCGCGGTCATCTTCCCCTCCATCGAGAACAGCTGCTCGGCGGTGGGGAAGGAGTTGCCGGTCACCGACAGGACGGGGGTGCCCGGGGCGAGCCGGGCGGCCAGGGTGAGGATCTCCTCGCTCGGCACCTCGTTCAGGGTGAGCAGCATGCCGGCTATCGGCGGGGTGCCGGCGCTGTGCGCGGCCAGCGAGCCGACCACCAGGTCGGCGCGGTCGCCCGGGGTGACGACCAGGCAGCCCGGGGTCAGGGCGGCCAGGAAGTTGGGCAGCATCGCACCGCCGAAGACGAAGTCCAGGGCGTCCCGGGCGAGGCCGGAGTCGTCGCCGAGCAGCACCTTGGCGCCGAGGGCGTGCGCGATCTGGGAGACGGTCGGCGCGGACAGGGCGGGCTCGTCGGGGACGACGTAGCAGGGGACCGGAAGCCGGCTGGCGAGCCGCTCGGCGATGGTGTCGCGGTCCTCGCGGGCGACCCGGTTGGTGACCATGGCGAGCACGTCGCAGCCGAGGCCGTCGTAGGCCCGGTAGGCGTTCCGGGTCTCCGCGAGCACGGACTCGGCGGTCTGCCTGCGGCCGCCCACCACCGGGATCACGGACGCGCCGAACTCGTTGGCGAGCCGGGCGTTCAGGGCCAGCTCGTCGGGCAGCTGGGTGTCGGCGAAGTCGGTGCCGAGGACCAGCACCACGTCGTAGTCCCGGGCCACCAGGTGGAAGCGGTCGACCAGGGCGGAGACCAGCTCGTCGGTGCCCTGCTCGGCCTGGAGCGCGGAGGCCTCGTGGTAGTCCATGCCGTAGACGGTCGCGGGGTCCTGGGAGAGGCGGTAGCGCGCCCGCAGCAGCTCGAACAGGCGGTCGGGACCGTCGTGGACGAGCAGCCGGAAGACGCCCACCCGGTCCACCTGCCGGGTCAGCAGCTCCATGACTCCCAGCTCCACGACCTGGCGGCCGTCACCGCGGTCGATCCCGGTCACGTACACGCTGCGCGTCACGTGTGCACTCCGATCCGTCTCGTTTGTCCGTTTATATATGCGTCTACGTCGTCGTCAGAGCCGCAAAATCGCCCACCGAGGTGAGCGGAACCCTCTTGACAATACCCCTGGGGCCGGATAAGGCGCCCGTCAAAGCTCCACCGGCCCGGCGGACGTGAAAGAATCGGCATGGCTCACAGGTACCGACAGCGAGCAGGAGACACAGCACGATGCGTATCGGAGTTCTCACCGCAGGCGGCGACTGCCCCGGCCTGAACGCCGTGATCCGGTCGGTCGTGCACCGGGCCGTGACGACGTACGGCGACGAGGTCATCGGCTTCGAGGACGGCTACCGCGGTCTGCTCGACCGCCACTACCGCGCCCTCGACCTGGACGCGGTCAGCGGCATCCTGGCCCGCGGCGGCACCATCCTCGGCTCCTCCCGGCTGGAGCGCGACCGGCTGCGCGAGGCCTGCACCCGGGCCACCGACATGGTCGAGGAGTTCGGCATCGACGCGCTGATCCCGATCGGCGGCGAGGGCACGCTGACCGCGGCCCGCATGCTGTCCGACGCGGGCCTGCCCGTCGTGGGCGTCCCCAAGACGATCGACAACGACATCTCCTCCACCGACCGCACCTTCGGCTTCGACACCGCCGTCGGCGTGGCCACGGAGGCCATGGACCGCCTGAAGACCACCGCCGAGTCCCACCAGCGGGTGATGGTCGTCGAGGTCATGGGCCGGCACGCCGGCTGGATCGCCCTGGAGTCCGGCATGGCCGCCGGCGCCCACGGCATCTGCCTGCCCGAGCGTCCCTTCGACCCCGCCGACCTGGTCAAGATGGTCGAGGAACGCTTCGCCCGGGGCAAGAAGTTCGCCGTCATCTGCGTCGCCGAGGGCGCCCACCCGGCCGAGGGCAGCATGGACTACGGCAAGGGCGAGATCGACCAGTACGGCCACGAGCGCTTCCAGGGCATCGGCACCGCCCTCGCGTACGAGCTGGAGCGGCGCCTCGGCAAGGAGGCCAAGCCGGTCATCCTCGGCCACGTCCAGCGCGGTGGTGTGCCCACCGCCTACGACCGGGTCCTCGCCACCCGCTTCGGCTGGCACGCCGTCGAGGCGGCGCACCGCGGCGACTTCGGCAAGATGACCGCGCTGCGCGGCACCGATGTCGTCATGGTGCCGCTCGCGGAGGCGGTCACCGAGCTGAAGACGGTCCCGAAGGACCGGATGGACGAGGCGGAGTCGGTCTTCTAGCAGGCCTCGCGACTCGGACGGGCAGCGCCGGCGGGTGCTGCCCGTCCCCTGCCCCTCCTAGGGCCTCTCTTTCGGATCTTGTCGGCGTCGCGGGCCCTGGCACGCACATCTGCGGCGTTGTCGTCCCTCGCCGACTCCCCCACGCTCGGCTTCGCTCGCGCGGGGGGACCCCCATCGCTCCGCGTCGACTCCCTCCTCCGCCTTGCATCTGCACGCTCCCCCAAGCTCTCGACTCCTCCCCCACTCTCGGCTCCGCTCGAGCGGGGGGACCCCCATGAGCAGGGGGCACCCCCATGACCCCGCTCGGGTCGGCCGAGAAGGCACCGCCACCGCAGCCGACCTGATCCGAAAGAAAGGCCCTAGTCCAGCGGGTCGGCGGCCAGGACCCACACGTCGCCGGTGCCGCACGTGACGCGGCGCCCGGTACCCGGTGGCGGCTGTTCCAGCGTGGTCCGGCGCAGCCGCCACCGCGTCCCGTCGATCACCGCCACCGGCCCCTGCACGCGGGGGTGATGGCCGGCGATGTTCCACGCGCGCACCTGGGTGTGGATGTGCGCGGCGGGCGCGGACCAGTCCACCGTGGCGTAGTCCTCCGAGAAGAACCCGGCCCAGGAGCCCTCGCGCCGCGGCTGCGGTTCGCCTTCCTCCCCGCGCGCCAGCCGCCGCAGCACCTGCGGCAGCATCTCCGAAGCGGCGTGCAGCACCAGCGAGTTGACTCCGGTGAACGACCAGACCCGGTCGTCCAGGGCGATCCTCGTACGGGCCAGCACGGAGCCGGTGTCCAGCTCCGCGTCCATCCGGTGCCAGGTCACGCCGATCGTGCGTTCGCCGTTGCGCACGGCCCATCCCACCGGGTTCGGGCCCCGGTAGGAGGGCAGGTCGGAGGGGTGGCAGTTGACCGTTCCCAGGCGGGGGGCGGCCACGGCGGCGGCGGGCAGCTTCCTCGGGTACCCGTAGCTGACGGCCACGTCCACGTCGTAGGCGCGCAGGAGCCCGGCGACCGATTCCATCCGGGACGGAACGGCCAGGTCCACCCCCGGCGGCAGGTCGTGCTCGCCGAGCACATGCCCGGGCCAGTCGGCAGGGCGCCGGTAGCCGATCACGACCGGGACCCGGTGCCCCAGGGTGTGCACCGCCTCCACCAGCGGGGGAGCGGTCTGGGGCAGCGCCGCCACGACGGCGACGCGCAGCGCGGGCATCTCCTGATCGCACGGCGCCGGCGCCCCGGGCGTGTCCGGGGCGGTCATCGGGCTGCCCCGGCGGTCCGCAGCGAACGCGGCCGCAGGTCGGTCCAGGACGCCTCGACCCAGGCCAGGCAGGTGGCCCGGTCGGCGCGGGGGTGCACCTCGCGCCAGCCGTCCGGGACGGCGACGTGGGCGGGCCAGAGGCTGTGCTGATCCTCGTCGTTGGCGAGCACGAGGAACGCGCCGTCGGGGTCGTCGAAGGGGTTCATGGGTCTCCTCGGAAGGGCCGCTGAGGGCGTCGAAGGGCGTTGAAGGGTGTCGGGGGCATTCAGGGGCGCGGCCGGTCCCTGCCGTTCCGGGCCGGGACCGGCCCCCGCTCAGCCGCGTGCGGGTAGCGGCGTGAGGGTGGCGGCCAGAGCTGCCGGGGTGGCCCGCCGCATCACCTGGTCCAGGGTGACCGCGGGGCCGAAGTGTTCCCGCAGGCGCTGGAGCAGCCGGGCCGCGAGCAGCGAATGCCCGCCCAGGTCGAAGAAGTTGTCGTCGATGCCGACCCGCTCCAGGCCCAGGACGCCGGCGTACGCCTCGGTCACCACCCGCTCGGCCGATGTGCGCGGCGCGCGCAGCGCGGCCGGGACGCGCTGGGGCTCGGGCAGGGCCCGGCGGTCCACCTTGCCGTTCACGGTGAGCGGCATGCGGTCCAGCACCATCACCCGGGCGGGCAGCATGAAGTCCGGCAGCACCCGGGCCAGCGCGTCGCGCAGGGCGCCCCCCTCCAGGGGTGCACCGGTCTCCGACGAGCCCACCGCGTACCCGGTGAGTTCCTTGCCGCCGCGTCCGTCCGGCCCGGCCACCACGGCGGCCTGCACCACACCGGGCAGCGCGGCCAGGGCGGCCCGCACCTCGTCCGGCTCGATCCGGTGCCCGCGGATCTTGACCTGGTCGTCGTTGCGGCCGGTGAACTCCAGCGTGCCGTCCGGGAGCCTGCGGGCCAGGTCGCCCGTGCGGTACATCCGGGAGCCGGGCGGCCCCCAGGGGTCGGCGACGAACCGGGCGGAGGTCTGCCCCGGCCGGCCCAGATAGCCGCGGGCCACCTGGTCACCCGCCAGGTACAGCTCGCCGGCCAGTCCGTCGGGGACCGGCCGCAGCCCCGCGTCCAGCAGCATCACCCGGGATCCGGGCACCGGAGCGCCGATGCCGGGGCGCGCGGGCCAGTCGGCCGGGTCCCCGGTGACCTCGGCGGCGGTCACCACGTGCGTCTCGGCCGGGCCGTAGTGGTTGTGCAGGCGTTTGCCGCCGCTCGCGCACAGGGCGCGCAGCTGCGGTCCGACGACCAGCGCCTCACCGGCCTGCACCAGGTGCCGCAGGTCGGGCAGCGACTCCCGCTCCCCGTCGGCGAACTCGCACAGCGCCGCCAGCACGGGGGTCGGGGCGAACAGCTCGGTCACGCGGTGCCTGCGCAGCCAGGCGGCCCAGGCGGCGGCGTCGGCACGGGTGTCCGCGTCCGGGACGGCCAGCGTCCGCCCCGTGCACAGGGCGGTGAGCACCTCCTGGGTGGCGACGTCGAACGCCATCGAGGTGAACTGGGCCGTGACCGCGCCCGGTTCGGCCGGGAAGCGCCGCTCGTGCCAGTCCACCAGCCGGTCCATGGCGGCGCCGGGCATCACCACGGCCTTCGGCTTTCCCTGCGTCCCGGAGGTGTGCACCACATAGGCCGGGTGGCCGGGCAGCCGCGCGGGCCGGACCCGGCCGCCGCCGGGCAGCGGCTCGGAGGACACCTGGTGGGGTTCCAGCGCCATCCGCGGCACGGCGGCGTCCACGAGCGCCAGGGCCTCGTCGAACTCCGGTTGCCGGACGAGCAGTGCCGGGCGCCCCTCGGCGGCCTGCGCCGCCACCCGGGGAGCGGGGTGGCGCGGGTCCAGCCACAGATAGGCGGCGCCGGCCTTGAGCACCGCGAGCATCGCGGTCACCGCGTCCCGGCCGCGCCGCAGGCACAGGGCGACGACGTCCTCGGGACCGATGCCGCGGGCGGCCAGTTCCCCGGCGAGCCGGTCCGAGGCCGCGTCCAGGCCTTGGTAGTCCAGCACCCCGCGGTCGTCCACCACGGCCGCCCGCCGGGGGGCCGCGCGTACCTGCGCCGCGAACCGCTCCAGCACCGGCACCGGGGCCGGCACCTGGGCGGGCGGCCGCCCGGCCGCCCGGGGCCGGGCCGCCGCGACCGGGTGCGTGGCAGGCACGAAGAGGTCGGCGGCGAGCGCGTCCAGGGCGTCGACGAACCGTGCGCCGATGTCCCGGGCGCCGGCCTCGCCGAGCCTCTCCGGCCGGTACTGCACCCGGACCGTCATCCGCTCGCCGGGCGAGACCAGCACGCACAGCGGGTAGTGCGTGCCGTTCTCCACCCGGCTGGACGTCACCCGCAGGTCCGCTCCCCACCGCGTGGCGAAGGAGTCGGTGTACGTCTCCAGTACGACGACGGTGTCGAAGAGCTCGCGCAGCCCGGCGGCCCGGATGATCTCCGCCAGGCCCAGGTGCTGGAAGGGCATCATCGCGGTCCGCTGCTCCTGGAGGGCCGTCAGCAGGCCGCCCCGGTCGCCGGCCGCCGCGGTGTCCACCCGTACCGGCACGGCGTTGTTCATCAGCCCGACCATGGACTCGACGCCGGGCAGATGGGGCGGACGGTCGGCGACGACCGTGCCGAACACCACGTCGGTGCGCCCGGTCAGCTGGGCCAGGACCAGCGCCCAGGCGCCGAGCACCAGGGTGTTCAGGGACAGCGCCCGCTCGCGCGCCCGCGCCCGCAGAGCGGCCGTGCGTTCGGCCGGCAGCTCGAGCAGCACCGTGTGCGGGCGGGTCTGCTCCCCGCCGCCCGGCGGCGTCAGCAGCGTCGGCTCGGTCACGCCGCCGAGCAGCGCCTGCCAGTGCTTGGCCGCCAACGCGACGTCCTGGCCGGCCAGGTGCCGCAGATAGGCGAGCGCGGACGGCCGCGCGGCGGGCCGGGGCACGGCGCCCGCGGCGGCCCGGCCGTACAGCTCGGCCAGGTCGGCGAGGGCCACCTGCATCGACCAGCCGTCCATGAGGATGTGGTGGTAGCTCAGCAGCAGCCGGGAGCGCCCCTCGCCCAGGCGCAGCAGCACGGCCCGCAGCAGCGGCGGCACGGCCAGGTCGAACGGTTCGTCCCGGTCCCGGCGGGCCTCCTCGTCGGCGGCGCGCCGGCGGTCGGCCTCGGGCAGCCGCGTGAGGTCGGCCTCCCGCAGCGGGACCGTGACCGTCTCCGGCACACGCTGCTCCGCCCCGCCCCGGCCGTTCCACCGGAACCCGGCCCGCAGGGCCGGATGCCGGTCGGTGAGCAGGGACAGCGCCAGCCGCAGTGCGGCTGCGTCCACCGGTCCTTCCAGGTCGAGCACGGTCTGGACGTGGTAGGGATCCGCGGCGCCCTCGCCCTTGTGGGCGTGGTAGAGCAGCCCCTCCTGGAGCGGGGAGCAGGGCCACTGTTCCTCCGCGCGCTGCGCGGGCACGGCCGGCGCGCCGGCCCGCGGGCGCGTACCGGTGTCCGCGGCGCGGGCGAGGGCGGCGAGCACATCGGCCCATTCCGTCGCCAGGCCCGCCGCGTCGTCGCTGTCCACCAGACGCGCCGACCAGCGCCAGACAGCGGTCAGCAACGGCTCCCCGGTGCGCTCGTCGACGACGGCGTTGATCTCCAACGGGTGGGACAAGGGCTGCCGGGCGGCCCGGTGGATGCCCAGCACGGGTGCCTCGGCGGCGTACGGCCAGGGGTCGCGGCCCGGAACGGCGTACCGGCCCAGGTAGTTGAAGAGCACCGGCCGGCCCGGTGCGGCGGCCAGCAGACCGGCGGCCTGCGGATGCAGGTGGCGCAGCAGCCCGTACGAGGCGCGGTCCTGCGGCACCCGCTGCCACTGCTCCCGTACGGCACGCACGGCGTCGGCGAGGGCCGCGTCCTGTGCGGCGGGGTCCGCCGCGGGCCGGGCCGCCTGCCGGGGGCACTCCAGACGGACCGGGAACATGCAGGTGAACCAGCCGACCGTGGCGGAGACGTCGGTGTCCGGGCCGCCCGCCACGGCGTCCCGGCCGTGCCCCTCGGTGTCCAGGACCAGGGTCCGGGAGCCGCCGCGCCGGGCAGTGGCCACCGCCAGCGCGGCGAGCAGAAGCTCCTGCGTCGTGGCGCCGTAGTGTGCCGGGGCCGTGGTGAGCAGGGCCCGGCCGACCTCGGGGGGCAGCACCGACTCCAGGGAGCGGGAGGTGGCGAGGGTGTCCAGCGCGGGATCGAGCGGCCCGCGCGCCGGCCACGGCGTGGCCGCCGGGACGCTCGCCGCCTGCCAGTGCGCCAGCGTCGCCAGCACTGCGGCGCTTTCGGCCCGGGCGTTGTGCGTCCGCACCCAGCGGCGGTACGGGGTGGCCGCGCCCCAGGCGCCCAGCGTGTGCGGGTCCTCGGCGGCCCGCGCCAGGTCCTGGGTGAGCACCTGCCAGGAGACCCCGTCCACCACCAGGTGGTGCACGGCCAGCAGCAGCCGGCCCGGTCGTGCGGGGCCCGCGTCCCACCACACCGCGCGCAGGGTCCGCCCCGCGGGCAGGTCCAGCGTCCGCATGGCGTGGCCGACCGCGTCCCGGACCGTGCCGGGGGCGGGGGCGTCCGGCAGCTCCCGCACGTCCACCACGTCCAGCAGGGCGCTCGCCGCCACCTCGCCCGGGGGCAGCACCTCGGGCTGCCACACGGCCGCGGGGGACGGGTCGGGGAGCCGGGTACGCAGGGCGTCGTGCCGGTCGAGCACCGCTTGCAGGGCCGCCACGAGCGCCCCGCGCTCCAGACCGGGCGGCGTCTCCACCAGCACCGACTGGACGAACTCCTCGACGCCGTCGCCCTGTTCACGCAGCCACAGCGCGATCGGCGGCAGCTCCAGCCCGCCGGTGGCCGACTGGTGCAGCAGGTCCGCGGCCGGAGCCGCCGCCTGCGCGGCGGCGGCCAGGGCTCCGGGGGTGCGCAGCCGGAAGACGTCCTGCGAGCTGATGGCCACGTTCTCCCGGCGTACCCGGCTGACCAGGCGCATCGCGGTGATGCTGTCGCCGCCGAGGGCGAAGAAGTCGTCGTCGGTACCGGTCTCGGGCAGGCCGAGCACTTCCGCGAAGGCCGCGCACAGCGCCCGCTCGGCGGGCGTGCGTGCCGTACCGGCACCGGCCCGCACGGCGGCGGGTGCGGGCAGCGCCGCCCGGTCCACCTTGCCGTTGACGGTCAGCGGGATCTCGTCGATCAGCAGCACGGCGGCGGGCACCATGTATTCGGGCAGCACCCGGCTAAGCCGGGCGCGCAGATCCTCCCCGGTGACGCCGGCCCGGTCGCGTCCGGGCACCGCGTAGCCGACCAGGCGCCCGTCCGTCGCGACCACGACGGCCCGGGCGACCCCGGGCAGGGCGGCCAGGGCGGCCCGCACCTCGCCCGGCTCGATCCGGTGCCCGCGGATCTTGACCTGGTCGTCGTCGCGCGCCAGGTACTCCAGCGCACCGTCGGACCCGCGCACGGCGAGGTCACCCGTGCGGTACATGCGGGCACCGGCCGGTCCGTAGGGGTCGGCGACGAAGCGTTCGGCGGTCAGGCCGGACCGGCCCAGGTAGCCCCGGGCAACTTGTTCACCGGCGACGTACACCTCGCCGGGCTCGCCGGCGGGCACCTCGGCCAGGTCGGGACCGAGCAGTCGTACGACGGCCCCGGGCAGCCCGGTACCGATCGGCACCCGAGCCTCGGGTACCCGCTGCCCGGGCGGCAGGGGGTGCAGGGTGGTGAAGGTGGTGCACTCGGTCGGCCCGTAGACATGGCCGAGCGCCAGGTGCGGACACGCGGCCCGGACCTGGGTGAACGCCCGCGGGTCGGCGGCCTCGCCACCGGTGAGCACCGTGTGCAGCCCGCGCAGCGCGCCCGGGTCGTCCGCGGCGATCTGGTTGAACCAGGCGGTGGTGAGGAAGACGCCGGTGACGCCGTGCGCGGCGACCAGGGCGGCCAGCCGGTGCGCGTCCACCCGGTCCTCGGCCGGGACGACCACGGTGCCGCCCCGGGTGAGCGGCAGCCACAGATCATGGCTGAGCGCGTCGAAACCGAGCGCGGAGACCAGCGCCGTGACCCGGTGACCGGGGCCGTCCCAGTGCGGGTCGGCGGCGAAGCTCCCCAGGTTGCGGTGGGTGACCTGGACGCCCTTGGGGCGGCCGGTGGACCCCGAGGTGTAGAACACACAGGCCACCCGGTCGAGTTCGCCGTCCGGTACGGCCGGGCTCGGTGTCCCGGCCGCGCGGGCGGCCGCCTTGGGAGAAGCGGCCACGGTGACGGGCCGCGGACCGCCGGGGCGAGCGGCCTCCCCGGCCGGCACGAGCACCGCCGCGCATTCCGCGTCGGTCTCGACGGCCGTCAGCCGCTCGGCCGGCGTCCGCGGATCCAGCACCACGGCGGCGGCGCCGGTGTCGAAGACCGCGAGCAACGAGGCGACCAGCCCCGCGGAGCGCGGCAGCCGCAGCGCGACCGCAGCCCCCGGACCGACGCCGGCCTCGCGCAGCCGGACGGACAACTCACCTGCCCAGACGCAGAGTTCGCGGTACGACCAGGTTCTGCCGCCCTCCTCCACGACCGCGGGCCGGTCCGGTTCGCGGGCTGCGGCGGTGGCGACGGCGCGGTGCACGGGCAGGGGGGCACCGGTGTCGTCGACCGGGTAGGCGGGCGCCCGCATCGCTGCTGAAAGGATCATGAAGGTCATCCAAAGCGCAGCGACGTGCGCCCCCTTCCGGCTGTCACCCGGATGGCGTAGAGGGACCATCCGATCGGGTGCGCAGCAGCCTTTGCGCCCCCTGCCCACGCAACTCCCGTACACCGCCGAGAAGTTCGGCCGCACGTTCCGGCCGGGGGTGGTACACGCCTCGCCGCGCGCCCCCGGCCCGCTCAGCCGCCCTTCTCCACCGCCGCCCAGAAGTGCTCCACGATCCGGTCGAGGAACTCCCGGCCGGACTCGCTGGCGCTGCTGGTGCCGCCGCCCCAGCTGAGGGTGGCGGCCATATGGCCCTGGTAGTCCTGGTGCAGCTCCTGGAGGGCGGCCTCCAGCGCGCCGCGGTCGACGGGTGCCAGCTTCGCCACCGGCCGCACATAGGCCTGCCAGCGGGTGGTCACCGCGCTGCGCAGCAGCTCGGCCAGCTTCGCCTCCCGGCCGGTGACGGACACGAAGTCGGGCACGGACAGGTCCAGCACCCGCGCGAGCGCGGCGGACTGGCGTTCGTTGCCGCGCCACTGGCCGCTGTCCTCCATGCGCAGATACGCGCGCAGGTCCAGGCCGACGGCACGGGCGACGTCCTCGGGGGCGACGCCCCGGGCGATGCGGTGCTCGCGCAGGGTCTGCGGGCTGCCGATCAGTTCACCCGCGGAACACCACAACACCCCTGCCAGGGCGGTGAGTTCGGGGCTGCTCGGGGCGGCGACGCCGCGTTCCCAGGCGATCACGAGGTCGGGGGTGACATAGGGCAGTCCGTACGAGGCCCGCATGCCGTACGCGACATGCTCGGGGCCCATGCCGAGCGCGGCGCGCAGCCGGCGGGCCGCGGGAGCGTTGAAGGGGGGAGCTGAGGGTTGGCGCACCCCGCACAAGCTAGAGGCGCGGTGACGGGATGGCTACGGTCTGTTCGGACAGGATCACCGATTGTCTGAATGCACAGTTCCGGCCGTTCGGTATGTAGGGCGCGTTCCGTGTGTAACGGACGGAACACCTCTTCCGTTCCTCCCTTGACGGCCCGCCCGGGAGTGTCCGGCGCCTCAGCGCCCCTGCGGCATCCACCGGTAGACCAGCTCCGGGCGCCCCACCTGCCCGTACTGCGGGCTGCGGGCGGCGCGGGAGGTCTCCACGAGGTGTTCCAGATACCGGCGGGCCGTGATCCGCGAGATTCCCACCGTTTCCGCCAGCCCCGTCGCCGTGAGCCCCTCCGCCGCCTCCCGCAGCGCCGAGATCACCCGCTCCAGGGTGGGCCCGCTCAGCCCCTTCGGCAGCGCCGCGGGCGACGGCGCCCGCAGCGCCGCCAGCGCCCGGTCCACCTCGTCCTGGCCGCTCGCCTCGCCCACGGCCGCCCGGAACTCGGCGTAGCGGGTCAGACGGTCGCGCAGCGTGGCGAAGGTGAAGGGCTTCAGGACGTACTGGACGACACCGAGCGAGACACCCTCCCGCACCACCGCCAGATCGCGGGCCGAGGTCACCGCTATGACGTCCGCGTGATGTCCGGCCGCCCGCAGGGAGCGCGCGAACTGGAGCCCGTGCACATCGGGCAGGTGCAGGTCCAGCAGCAGCAGATCGACCGGCGTACGGTCCAGGACGCGGCGCGCCTCCGCGCCGGTGTGCGCCTTGCCGACGGCGACGAAGCCGGGGACCCGGCCGACGTACAGCACGTGCGCGTCGGCGGCGACCGGGTCGTCCTCGACCACCAGGACCCGGATCGGCTGCGCGGCCCCCTGCTCCGGGGTCATCTGCCGTCACCCGCCGCCGACCGCAGCGGCAACCGCGCCTCGAACACCGCACCGCCCTCGCCCTCTGCTCCGGACTCCGCCACCGTCAACGTGCCCTCGTGACGGGTGACCGCCTGCCGGGCCAGGGCCAGCCCGAGCCCCCGGCCGTCCGGTCCGGCCGGTTTCGTCGAGAACCCCCGTTGGAATACCAGGTCGGCATGGGCCGGGTCGACCCCCGGGCCCGTGTCGGCGACCCGGAGCACCACTTCGGCCTCCGAGGCGTACGCCGTCACGGTCACCCGCGCCCCGGCGCCGCCCTGCGCCGCGTCCACCGCGTTGTCGATCAGGTTGCCGAGGATGGTCACCAGGTCGCGGGCGGACAGATCGGCGGGCAGCAGTCCGTCGTCCAGCCGGCTGTCCGGGGACACCACCAGCTCCACGCCCCGCTCGTTGGCCTGGGCCGTCTTGCCCAGCAGCAGGGCCGCCAGCACCGGCTCACTGACCGCCGCGACCACCTGGTCGGTCAGCGCCTGGGCCAGCTCCAGCTCGGCCGTGGCGAACTCCACCGCCTCCTCGGCCCGCCCCAGCTCGATCAGCGACACGACCGTGTGCAGCCGGTTCGCGGCCTCGTGGGCCTGTGAGCGCAGGGCCTGGGTGAAGCCGCGCTCCGAGTCCAACTCACCCATCAGCGACTGGAGTTCGGTGACATCGCGGAGGGTGACGACCGTACCTCGGTGCTCCCCGCCGGACACCGGCGAGGTGTTCACCACCAGCACCCGGGACGCGGTCAGATGCACCTCGTCCACCCGGGGCTGCGAGGACAGCAGCGCGCCGGTCAGCGGGGCCGGGAGGTCCAGGTCGGCCACCGAGCGGCCCACCACGTCCGCCGCCTCGCCCACGCCCAGCAGCTCCCGGCCGCCGTCGTTGATGAGGGCCACCCGGTACTGCCCGTCGAGCATGAGCAGGCCCTCGCGGACCGCGTGCAGCGCGGCCTGGTGGTAGTCGTGCATCCGGCTCAGCTCGGTGGCGTTCATGCCGTGGGTGTGGCGGCGCAGCCGGGCGTTGACGACATAGGTGCCGACCGCGCCCAGCACCAGCGTGCCGCCGGCCACCCCGAGCAGCGCCGTGACCTGGTCCTGGATGTGCTCGCTGATCGTCTGCACCTTGATGCCGGCGCTCACCAGGCCGACGACCCGGCCGCCCGAGTACACCGGGGTCACCGCGCGGACGGACGGGCCGAGGGTGCCGGTGTAGGTCTCGGTGAACGTGTGTCCGCGCTGGGCGGGGCCGATGGTGCCGAGGAAGCGCTTGCCGATCTGCCTCGGGTCGGGGTGGGTCCAGCGGATGCCGGACGGATTCATGATCGTCACGAAGTCGACGTCCGCGTCCCGCATCACCTGGAGGGCGTACGGCTCCAGGCGGGCGCTCGGGTCGGGGGTGCGGATCGCCTCGCGGACCGAGGGGGAGTCGGCGATCGAGCGGGCCACCGCGGTGGCCTGCCGGGCGGCGGACTCCTCGGCCTGCCGCTGGTCGCTGACGTAGGTGAACAGCGCGTACCCGGCCACCACGACCGCGACCAGCACGGCCTGCACGGCGAACAGCTGGCCGGCCAGGCTGCGGGGGCGGGGAAGGGCGGGAACGCGCATGTCAGCAGTGTGCCTCTCCGGTTAAGTGTGAACTAAATGAACGGAAGGGTGACCGCCCTCACAGGCCGGGAGATAGTCACGGCATTCCCCGAACAACGCCCGGACGTGAGCCGCACGCCGGTTGTTGAACCGACGAAGACGTCAAGGAGGGCAGTCGTGGCCGCCATGATCCCCGATACGGCACCTGCCGCACCCCGCGTGAAGCGGGACCGGACCCATTACCTGTACATCGCCGTCATCGTGGCGGTCGCGCTCGGGATCGCCGTGGGTCTCATCTGGCCCGATGCCGCGGTCCAGCTGAAGCCGCTGGGCACCGGCTTTGTGAACCTGATCAAGATGATGATCTCGCCGATCATCTTCTGCACGATCGTGCTCGGCATCGGTTCGGTGCGGAAGGCGGCGAAGGTGGGCGCCGTCGGCGGTATCGCCCTCGGCTACTTCCTGGTGATGTCGCTGGTCGCGCTCGCCATCGGCCTCCTCGTCGGCAATGTGCTGCACCCGGGTGCCGGACTGCATCTGACCGCCGCGCTCAAGCAGACCGGGCACGCCCAGGTCTCCAGCGACGCGCTGCCGCCGGTGGACTTCGTGCTGTCGATCATTCCGACCAGCTTCGTGTCCGCCTTCACCGAGGGCCAGGTGCTCCAGACGCTGCTGGTCGCCCTGCTCGCCGGGTTCGCGCTCCAGGCGATGGGCCCGGTCGGGCAGCCGGTGCTGCGGGGCGTCGAGCACATCCAGCGGCTGGTCTTCCGCATCCTGTCCATGGTCATGTGGGCCGCGCCGGTCGGTGCGTTCGGCGCCATCGCCGCGGTGACCGGCTCGGCCGGCCTGGACGCGCTGAAGAGCCTCGCCGTGCTGATGGCGGGCTTCTACCTCACCTGCTTCCTGTTCGTCTTCATCGTGCTCGGTGCGGTGCTGCGGATCGTCTCGGGGCTGAACGTCTTCTCCCTCTTCAGGTACCTGGGCCGGGAGTTCCTGCTGATCCTGTCCACCTCCTCCTCCGAGTCGGCGCTGCCGCGGCTGATCGCCAAGATGGAGCACCTGGGCATCAGCAAGCCGGTCGTCGGCATCACCGTGCCGACCGGCTACTCCTTCAACCTCGACGGCACGATGATCTACATGACCATGGCGTCGCTGTACATCGCGGACGCGCTGGGCACGCCGATGTCCCTGGGCGAGCAGATCCCGCTGCTGCTGTTCCTGCTGCTGGCGTCCAAGGGCGCGGCGGGCGTCAGCGGGGCCGGTCTCGCCACGCTGGCGGGCGGTCTCCAGTCGCACAAGCCGGCGCTGGTCGACGGCGTCGGGCTGATCGTCGGCATCGACCGCTTCATGAGCGAGGCGCGGGCGCTGACGAACTTCGCGGGCAACGCGGTGGCCACGGTGCTGATCGGCACCTGGACCAAGGAGATCGACACGGCCCGGGTGCAGCGGGTGCTCGCCGGCGAGCTGCCGTTCGACGAGACGACCCTGATGGACGAGGACCCGGCGGCCGAGCCGGCCGAGCCCCGCGAGGGCGAGCTGGCGAAGGCCTAGCCAGGACCCCCTGTGCTCCGGACGTCCGGCCCGGCGGGGACCCCCGCCCCGGGGGCCCGCCCCCCCCGGGGGGGGGGAAACCCCACCCAAGCCAACCCGCGGGCCACGGCCACCCGCAAACCCGTCAACCCCCCCCCGATAAATCCCGGCC
>NZ_JBHXVE010000001.1:249996-368283 GCF_042672505.1 Streptomyces sp. NPDC127190 | reverse complement strand
CCGGCCTGCCACCGGGCCCGGCCCCCCGCGGCCCCGCCCGGGGCGCGCCCGGGGCCCCCGGGGGGGCCGGGCGTCCGGCCACGTCCCTTTCCTGGACCACTCTGTTACGACACCTCGGCCACCAGCTCGGTGGCCCGTGAGGCGGGTACGCCCGCCGCGGTCAGTACGGCGACCGTGGCGGAGCTGCCCGCCTCTTCTGCTGCCAGCAGCCCGTCGTTCACCGCCTCCGTGACCGCGAACAGCATCTGCTCGTGCACGTACGCCAGCGCCGGCGCGGGCAGCGGCGAGCTGAAGACGCCCTCGTCCAGGCCGCGCTGGAGCAGCCGGACCTTGGCCTCGCGCAGCGGTGCGAGGCGTTCGCGGATGCCCTGCACGGTGACCGTGCGCTGGGCCAGGGCCACCAGCAGCCGGTAGCGGTCGGCGATCTGCCAGAGCGCGAGCACCGAGCGGGCCACCGCCTCCGCCGGGTCCGTCACCCCCGCGCGTGCCGTCGCGTCCGCCTCCGCCAGCGCCGCCACGGCCCCGTCGACCAGCGTGCTGATCAGCGCCTCCCGGTTCGGGAAATGGCCGTACACCGTCCGTCGTACGACGCCCGCGGCGCGCGCGATCTGGTCCATGGAGGCGTCGGGATCGCGCAGCAGTTCGGCGAGGGCGACGTCGAGGATGCGGCGCCGGTTGGTGTCGGCGCGGCTGGTGTTACCCGTGGTCATGGCAGTCATTCTGCATGCCCTTCCCTGGCTTGCACAGTGTTGTGCAACTGACGTACATTGCACATGGTTGTGCAATTGCACGACGCTGTGCAAGTCCTGCACGGCACCTCCGTCGCGTAACCGAGGAAGGCGATCCCTGCATGCGACTCGTCATGACCGAACCGGTCGAGAACATGGAGCGCCCGTACGCCCGGCGCTGGTGGGCGCTGCTGGTGCTCTGCCTGAGCCTGCTGATCATCGTGATGGCGAACACCGCCCTCACGGTCGCCGCGCCGGACATGACGAAGGACCTCGGGCTGTCCAGCGCCGATCTCCAGTGGGTGATCGACGGCTACACCGTCCCCTACGCGGCGCTGATGCTGCTGCTCGGCGCGATCGGCGACAAGTACAGCCGGCGCGGGGCGCTGGTGCTCGGACTCGTCGTCTTCGGCGGCGGAGCCGTCTTCGGCTACCTCGCCGACAGCTCCACGACCGTCATAGCGGCCCGCGCGGTGATGGGCGTCGGCGCGGCGCTGATCATGCCCGCCACCCTCTCCCTGCTCGCCGCGACCTTCCCGCGGGCCGAGCGCGCCAAGGCCATCACCCTGTGGACCGCCACCGCCGGGCTCGCCATCGCGGCCGGCCCGGTCGTCGCCGGCGCCCTGCTGCGCGACCACGGCTGGTCCTCGACCTTCCTGATCAACGTGCCCATCGCGGCCGTGGCGATCGTCGGCGCCTTCGTCCTCGTACCGCCGTCCAAGGCCGGCCACCACGACCGCATCGACTACGTCGGCGGCCTGCTGTCGGTGATCTGGGCCGGCTCGCTGGTCTACATGATCATCGAGGGCCCGCACTTCGGCTGGGGCGTCAAGGCGATCACCGCGGCCGTGCTCGCGGGCGTCGCCCTGGTGGCCTTCGTGCTCTGGGAGCTGCGCCACCCGCGCCCGATCCTGGACGTCCGCCGCTTCGCCGAGCGCCGCTTCGCGGGCTCCAACCTCGCCGTCGCCCTGTTCTTCCTGGCCGTCTTCGGCGCCTTCTACTTCCTCACCCAGCACCTCCAGTTCGTCCTCGGCTACGACGCCCTGGAGACCGGTGTGCGCATGCTGCCGCTGGCCGGTGCCGTCTTCGTCGGCTCGGCCCTGACCGGCTGGCTCACCCCGCGCGTCGGCATGAAGTGGACCGTCAGCGCCGGCATGGTCGGCGGCACGACGGCGCTGGCGCTGCTCACCCGGGTGGACGCGGGATCGACGTACGGCGACTTCGTCGCGCCCCTGATCATCCTCGGCCTCGCCATCGGCCTCGCCCTCTCGCCCTGCACCGACGCGATCATGGGCGCCTTCCCCGAGTCCGAGCTGGGCGTCGGCGGCGCGGTCAACGACACCTCGCTGGAGCTGGGCGGCTCGCTCGGCATCGCGATCCTCGGCTCGCTGCTCGCCACCTCGTACGGCAACCACCTGGCCGACGCCACCGCCGGCAGCAAGCTCCCCGCGAGCGCCCTGGACACCGCCCAGGACTCGGTCGGCGCCGGCTACGCCGTCGCCCAGGGCATCGGCGAGAAGGCGCACGCGGCGGCCGCCCGGGCGGCCAAGGCGACCGACCCGCAGCAGGCCGCGCAGCTCAAGCAGCAGGCCACCGAACTGGCGGCCGGCGCCCGGCAGATGGCGGACGCCGTCGGCTCCTCCTTCTCGGACGCGGTGGCGCACACCAGCCTGGTCGGCGCGGTCGTCCTCGGCATCGGCACCGTCCTGGTGGCGGTCCTGCTGCCCCGCCACGCCGCCGAGCCCAACGCGGCCGAACCGGAGGTGAAGGAAGCGGAGAAGGAACCGGCGGAAAGCGCGGCCGGCTGACGTCCGCGCACGCCGATCGGCTAACGTGCCGCTCCGGGCCCGACCGGAACGGCACGTTCGCGTGTGGCGTCCGTATGGGTGGAAGTCAGCACGTGTACGGAGGCACGGGGGATGAAGATCGACTGGGACCGGCGGACCTGCGCGCGCAAGGGCCATGTGACCTACGCGCCCGACGACCCCCGGCTGCGCATCCGGCTGCACGCCGAGACCGCGCTCGGGGAGGTGTGGCGCTGTCTGCGCTGCGGTGACTTCGTCCTGGGCGAGCCACACGGCTCCGGACCGGCCGCCGACGCGCCGCTCGTGCCCCGGGGGAAGGTCCTGCGCGACCTGTTCATCCTGCGCTTCCTGTCCATCGAGCGGGCGGTGCGCGGGGTGTTCATCGTGCTCGTCGCCGTGGCCGTGTGGAAGTTCAGCAACAGCCAGGACGCGGTACGGCGGCTGTTCAACCAGAACCTGGACGTCTTCCGCCCGGTGTTCCGGCACTTCCACTACGACCTCGACCACTCCCCGGTCGTCGGCTCCATCCAGAAGGCCTTCGGCTACAAGCACTCCACGCTGCTGCTGGTCGCCGCCCTGCTCCTGGCCTACGCCCTGATCGAGCTGATCGAGGCGGTCGGCCTCTGGTACGCCAAGCGCTGGGCGGAGTATCTGACGGTGGTCGCCACCGCCGCCTTCCTCCCGCTGGAGATCTACGAACTGACCGAGAAGGTCAGCTATCTGAAGATCGCCACCCTGGTCCTCAACATCCTCGCCGTCCTCTATATCGCCGTCGCCAAACGCCTCTTCGGCCTCCGCGGCGGCCGCAAGGCCTTCGAGGAGGAACGCCACAGCGCCTCCCTGCTGGAGGTCCAGGAGTCGGCGGGGCTGCCCGTCTGACGCCTCGGCGCGCGGGCGACGGTCCCGCGTTGGCGTGCTGTTGGTGATCGGTTGGCGGCAGCTGTGACCCTTGAACCACGGCGGTCACCACTGCCGCCGACCGCACCGCTCAGTTCATACGGGGGTAAGTCTCATGTTCCAGCGCATCACCGCACGCACCGGCGCGCTCGCCGCCGCGTCCCTGGCCGCCGCCACGCTGCTCACCTGCTCGGGCACGGCGGTGGCCGGCACCAACGGCCAGCAGATCGTCTACACCGACGCGTCCAACAGCCTCACCCACTCCATCCAGATCGAGGGCTACAACCAGAACGGCCAGTACCTCGACCAGTGCTTCCAGGTCAACGCCGGCGGCAAGACGTACATCTCGGGCTGGTGGTGGAAGGGCAGCGAGTACGTCAAGGCGTTCGGCAACAGCGGCTGCACCGGCTCCAGCTGGCGCTACGGCACCACGGTGAACGTCCCGGCGTACCAGTCCTCCTCCGACTGGTTCCCCGTCTGGGGTTACTGACCCGCGGGCGCGCCCAGCGTCTCGGTGAGCGCCTTCGGCAGCCACTCCCTTACGGCGCCGAAGGCGAAACCCAGCTCCGTCGCCCGGGAGTTGTCCATGCCGTAGGCGCGGCGGAAGGCGAAGGGGGAGAGGGGGCCGGAGCCGGTGATCTCGAACACCGGCTCCTTGGCGTCGAGGTGCCGCGCCAGCGCCGAGCCCAGCTCCTCCAGGGTCAGCAGGCCGTGCGAGGCCGCGTTCACCGGGCCCGTGAAGTCCTGGCCGGCCGTCCAGTGCAGGAAGTCCGCGATCTCCTCGACGTGGATGTAGGTGGCCGGCCGGGTGACCGGCGGTACGGCGAGGGGCGCGCCGGCGGCGATCCGGTCCGCGTAGTGCTGGAGCCGGCCCGTGAAGTCGTCGTCACCGCCCAGCACATGGGCCACCCGCACGGACACGAACGGCAGGCCGGAGCGGGTGAAGACCGCCTCCGCCTGGCGCTTGCCCTCGCCGTAGTGCCCCTCCAGGAACTCCGGATCGTCCCAGGGCAGCGCCGGGTCCACGGCCACCCCGCCCAGGTCCACCGCACTCTCCGCAACGAGTGCGGGCGAGTCCTCGTGCTCGTACACCTCCACCGTGGAGGTCATGACATAGCGCCCGGTGCGCCCCGCGAGGACCCGGGCGGCGATCTCCGCCTGACGCGGGGTGTAGCAGACCTGGTCGATGACGACATCGAAGGTACGGCCCGCCAGCGCCGAGGCCAGGGCCGCCTCGTCGGAGCGGTCGCAGACCAGGTGCAGCGCCCCGGCCGGCGGCGCCGACGAGCCCCGGTTCAGGACCGTGACCCGGTCGCCGGCCGCCAGCAGACGGGCGATCAGCCGCTTGCCGAAATAGCGGCTGCCGCCGATGACCAGTACCTCTCGTGCCTTTGTCATGACCATAATTCTCCGGGGCCGACCGCCCGCTCTGAAGGGGGAGACATGGGAGATACCGTCGCCGCACCGAAGGAACAGCGGCATCTGCGGGCCGTCGCCGACGAAACGCCGGTGGCCTTCGACGGCGTGGACCGGCAGATCATCCGGCTGCTCCAGACCGACGGGCGGATCAAGCTGAGCGAGCTGGGCCGGCAGGTCAGCCTCAGCCCGGCGGCCGTCGCCGAGCGGGTGCGCCGGCTGGAGGCGGCCGGAGTGGTCGAGGGATACGGCGCCCGGGTGGCCCCCGCCCGGCTCGGCTACGGCCTCCAGGCCTTCGTCCGGGTCAACCCGCACGGCGGATACACCCTCAAGCACCCGCGGACCCTGGAGCTGATCGAGCGCCCGGAGATCACCGAGGTGCACCATGTGGTCGGCGAGGACTGCTGGATCCTCAAGGTCGCCGTCACCGGCACCGGGCATCTGGAGGAGATCCTGGAGCAGATCTCGGCGCTGGGCCGTACGACGACCTCGATCGTGCTGTCGTCCCCGGTGCCCCGCAAGCCGCTGCTGCCGCCGGCCTTGCCTTGACGTCGACGTCAACACCTACGGTCGTACGCATGCGAATCGGCGAGCTGGCCGCACGGGCCGGAACCACCACCCGCACCCTGCGCTACTACGAGGCGCGGGGGCTGCTGCCCGCCCGGCGCGACGACAAGGGACACCGCGCCTACGACGAGGGCGACCTCAGGCTGCTGGAGCAGATCAGGACGCTTCAGGACTTCGGGTTCGACCTGGAGGAGACGCGGCCGTTCGTGGAGTGTCTGCGGGCCGGGCATCCCGAGGGCGACTCCTGCCCGGCCTCGCTCGTGGTCTACCGGCGCAAGCTGGCGGAGCTGGACGCGCTCATCGGGCAGCTGACGGCGGTGCGGGAGACGGTCGCGGAACAGCTGGTGCGGGCCGAGCAGGCGCGCGACGAGCTGGCCGCCGAGGCGCTGGTTCCGGGGGGCCCGGAACCCGTGTGCGAACTGGGAGGACCGACGCGATGACTGTGGTGAGCGGACTGGATCAGGTGACGGACGCCGATTTCGCGGCCGAGGTGCTCGGCGCGGAGCTGCCGGTACTGGTGCAGTTCACCGCCGACTGGTGCGGACCGTGCCGGCAGCTGGCACCGGTGCTGAAGGACAT
The DNA here is from genome assembly GCF_042672505.1 of Streptomyces sp. NPDC127190. Classification (NCBI taxonomy): domain Bacteria; kingdom Bacillati; phylum Actinomycetota; class Actinomycetes; order Kitasatosporales; family Streptomycetaceae; genus Streptomyces; species Streptomyces sp. NPDC127190. The sequence goes on along the minus strand of NZ_JBHXVE010000001.1, from coordinate 362,291 downwards.
CGCCTTCGAGGAGGGCGACCGGCTGCGGGTCGTACAGATCGACGTGGACCGCAATCCGGAGACGACCATCGCCTACGGGGTGCTGGCCACACCGACCCTCATGGTCTTCAAGGGCGGTGAGCCGGTGCGGTCGATGGTGGGTGCGCGGCCCAAGCGGCGGCTGGTGGAGGAGCTGGCCGACGTGCTGTAAGACGTGCTGTAAAAAGGCCCGGGCCCCGGCCCCGGCACAACAAAATCCCCCGAGCAATTGCGCTCGGGGGATTTTGCTGCGTATATTCGGTGGTTCGCGACTTCATTTCGGACAGGTCGCGAAGAAGCTTGATGAGCAGAGTATATCCGGGCGGGAGCGGAATTGTCAAACAGGAAGCCAAACAGCGAATTTCCCGACGATGAATTGCGCCACGAACAGGAATTCATCGACGGACTGTACGCACGCGTGGACGCGCTCCGCGGCGAGACCGAGACCTCGGTCGCGGACGCGCTCGCCCAGGGCGACAAGCCCATGCAGGCCCGGCTGGAGCGGGACATCCTGGTCGCCGAGCGCTCCGGACTGCTCGCCGCGCTGAACGCCGTCGACGGCTCGCTCTGCTTCGGCCGGATCGACCTGGCCGACGGCTCGGCCCACCACATCGGCCGGATCGGGCTGCGCGAGGACGACGCCGCGCGCACCCCGGTCCTCATCGACTGGCGCGCCGAGATCGCCCGCCCCTTCTACCTGGCCACCGGGCACACCCCGATGGGGCTCAGGCGGCGCCGGCACATCACCAGCGAGGGCCGGACCGTCACCTCCCTGCACGACGAGATCCTCGACCTCGGCGACACCACCCGCACCGGCCACGAGGACCCGGGCGGTGACGCCGTGCTGCTCGCCGCGCTGAACTCGGCCCGCACCGGCCGGATGAGCGACATCGTGCAGACCATCCAGGCCGAGCAGGACCGGATCATCCGCGCCCCGCACCGGGGCGTCCTGGTGGTCGAGGGCGGCCCCGGCACCGGCAAGACCGCGGTCGCCCTGCACCGCGCCGCCTACCTGCTCTACGAACACCGGGAGCTGCTCGCCCGCCGGGCCGTCCTGATCGTCGGCCCCAACCCCGCCTTCCTCGGCTACATCGGCGAGGTGCTGCCCGCCCTCGGCGAGACCGGGGTGCTGCTGGCCACGGTCGGCGAGCTGTTCCCCGGGGTGAAGGCCACCGCCGGCGACACCCCGCGGGCGGCGGCCGTCAAGGGCCGCGCGGACATGGCCGAGGTGCTCGCCGCCGTCGTCGCCGACCGGCAGGCGCTGCCCGACCCGGTCATCGCGATCGAGCACGACCGCGAGGTGCTGATGCTGGACGACGGCCTGGTGAACGTCGCCCGCGAGCGCACCCGGGCCGCACGGCTGCCGCACAACGTGGCCCGTGAGCACTTCGAGGGCCATATCCTCAATGCGCTCACCGAGCTGTACGCCGAACGCGTGGGCACCGACCCGTACGACGGCAGCAGCCTGCTCGACGCCTCCGACATCACCCAGATCCGCGACGAACTCGCCGAGAACCCCGAAGTCTGGGACACCATCGACCGGTTGTGGCCCCGGCTCACCCCGCAGCGGCTCGTCGCCGACTTCCTCGCCGAACCGGACGGCTACCTCGGCCAGGAGGACGCCGACGCGGTGCGCCGCCCGGTGACCCGCGCCTGGACCGTCGCCGACGTCCCGCTGCTGGACGAGGCCGCCGAACTCCTCGGCGAGGACGACCGGATCGTGCGGGCCCGCGCCGAACGGGAACGCGAGACCGCGGTCGCCTACGCGCAGAGCGTGCTCGACGTGTCGTACGCCTCCCGGACCTTCGAGTTCGAGGACAAGGAGGACAGCGACCCGGAGGCGTCCGAGGTGCTGTCCGCGCACGACATCATCGACGCCGAGCGGTTCGCCGAGCGGCAGGAGGAGGCCGACCACCGCAGCGCCGCCGAGCGCGCAGCCGCCGACCGCACCTGGGCGTTCGGCCACATCATCGTGGACGAGGCGCAGGAGCTGTCGCCGATGGCCTGGCGGCTGCTGATGCGGCGCTGTCCTACCCGCTCGATGACGCTGGTCGGCGACCCCGCGCAGACCGCCGAGGCGGCCGGCGTCGGCTCCTGGGCGGACATCCTCGCCCCCTATGTCGAGGACCGCTGGGAGTACACCCGGCTCGGCGTGAACTACCGCACCCCGGCCGAGATCATGGAGCTGGCCGCGGCCGTGGTGCGCGCCGGACGGCCGGACTTCGAGCCGCCGTCCTCGGTCCGCTCCACGGGCGTACCGCCCTGGGTGCGGCAGGTCTCGGGGGACCTGCCCGGGGCGGTCGCCGAGGCGGTCGCCGAACTCACCCCGGCCGAGGGCCGCCTCGCGGTCATCGCCCCGCGCGAGCTGCACCGCTCGCTGGCCGCCCGGCTCGACGGGGTCACGGCCGGCGCCGAACCCGACCTCACCCGGACCGTCGTCCTCCTCGACCCCCGCCAGTCCAAGGGCCTGGAGTTCGACTCGGTCCTGGTGGTCGAACCGGGCCGGTACGGCACCAGCGACCTCTATGTGGCGCTGACCCGGGCCACCCAGCGGCTCGGCGTGCTGTACACCGGTGAGCCGCCCGCGGCCCTCACCGCCGTGCGCTCCAGCGGCTGAGGCTGCCGTCGACCGGACCCGGGGGATACGTGAGCGTCCCGCGTGTCCCCCGGGTCCGGGCGTCGGGCCGCCAGGGGAAAACCCTCAGGCGGGTCGCAGCCACACCGTCGCCAGCGGCGGCAGGGTCAGCCGGACGCTCGCCGGCCGGCCGTGCCAGGGCCGCGGCTCCGGCTTGACCGCCTCCGGCGTGGTGACATCGCCGCCGCCGTACCCCGCGGCGTCGGTGTTGAGCACCTCCACCCAGGCGGGTATGTCGTCCGGGACACCCAGGCGGTAGTCCCGGCGGACCACCGGGGCCAGATGGGAGACCGCGAGCAGCGGGCTGCCCTCGGCGTCGTACCGCAGGAACGCGAAGACGTTGTCGTCCGCCGCGTCCCCGACCACCCACTCGAAGCCCGCCGGATCGGTGTCCCGCCGCCACAGCGCCGGCGTCGCCCGGTACAGCGTGTTGAGGTCGCGGACGAGATCCCGCACGCCCCGGTGGTCCGCGGCGGCGCCGTACGACGGGTCGAGCAGCCACCAGTCCGGCCCGCGCGCCTCGGACCACTCGGAGCCCTGCGCGAACTCCTGCCCCATGAACAGCAGTTGCTTGCCGGGGTGGGCCCACATGAAGCCCAGATAGGCACGCAGGTTCGCCCGCTGCTGCCACCAGTCGCCCGGCATCTTCGACACCAGCGACCGCTTGCCGTGCACCACCTCGTCGTGCGAGATCGGCAGCACGTAGTTCTCGCTGTACGCGTACACCATCGAGAAGGTCAGCTCGTGGTGGTGGTACCTGCGATGCACCGGCTCGTGGCTCATGTACTGGAGCGAGTCGTGCATCCAGCCCATGTTCCACTTCAGCCCGAAACCCAGGCCGCCGAAGCCGCTCGGACCCTGGTGGTGGGTGGGCCGGGTCACCCCGTCCCAGGCCGTCGACTCCTCGGCGACGGTCACCACGCCCGGGCAGCGCCGGTAGACCGTGGCGTTCATCTCCTGGAGGAACGCCACCGCGTCCAGGTTCTCCCGGCCGCCATGCTCGTTCGGCGCCCACTGCCCCGGCTCGCGCGAGTAGTCCAGGTAGAGCATCGAGGCGACGGCGTCCACCCGCAGCCCGTCGATGTGGAACTCCTCGCACCAGTACACGGCGTTCGCCACCAGGAAGTTGCGCACCTCGCGCCGGCCGAAGTCGAACTCCAGGGTGCCCCAGTCCGGATGCGCGGCCCGGCGCGGATCATGGTGCTCGTACAGCGGACGCCCGTCGAACTCGGCCAGCGCCCAGTCGTCCCGCGGGAAGTGTGCCGGCACCCAGTCCATCAGCACCCCGATCCCGGCCTGGTGCAGCCGGTCCACCAGGTACCGGAAGTCGTCGGGCGTGCCGAGGCGGGCCGTCGGCGCGTAGAAACCGGTGACCTGGTAGCCCCACGAGCCGCCGAAGGGATGCTCGGCGACCGGCATCAGCTCCACATGGGTGAACCCCAACTCGCTGACGTACTCGGTGAGTTGGTCGGCCAGCTCGCGGTAGCCCAGCCGGGGCCGCCAGGACGGCAGATGGACCTCGTACACGGAGAACGGCGCCTCGTGCACCGGGATCTCCCCGCGGCGCGCCATCCACTCCGCGTCGCCCCACTCGTAGTGCGAGGCGTGCACGACCGAGGAGGTGGCGGGCGGGGTCTCGGTCCGCCGGGCCAGCGGGTCCGCGCGCAGGGTGTGCGAACCGTCCGGGCGGGTGATGTCGAACTTGTACAGCTCGCCCTCGCCGACCCCGGGCACGAACAGCTCCCAGACCCCGGAGGAACCGAGCGAGCGCAGCGGATGACCGGTGCCGTCCCAGAGGTTGAAGCTCCCCGCGAGCCGCACCCCGCGCGCGTTCGGCGCCCACACCGCGAACCGGGTGCCGGTCACCCCCTGGTGGGTCATGACATGCGCGCCGAGCACCTGCCACAGCTGCTCGTGCCGGCCCTCACCGATCAGGTGCAGGTCCAGCTCGCCGAGCGTGGGCACAAAGCGGTAGGCGTCCTCCGTCTCCACGGCGGCGTCGTCGTACGCGACCAGGAACCGGTACTCCGGGACGTCCCGCAGCGGCAGCACCCCGGAGAAGAACCCGTCCCCGTCGTCGTGCAGTTCGGCGTGCACTTCGTCGCCGACGACCGTGACCGAGCGCGCGTACGGCCGCAGCGCCCGGAAGGCGACACCTCCGGGCACCGGGTGCGCGCCCAGCACGGAGTGCGGGTCGTGGTGGGTGCCGTGCAGCAGCCGGTCCCGGTCCTCGGGCGGGACACCGGCCGGACGGATCGGCTTGTCGGCCTTCGGGATCACGGACGGGCCTCCTGGTCGGACGTGATGGCGAGCCGGCGGACCGCCGACAGCGGTACCGGCAGCCAGTCGGGGCGGTGGCGGGCCTCGTAGACCACCTCGTAGACCGCCTTGTCGGTCTCGAAGGCCCGCAGCAGCAGCGGATCGGAGCGCGGGTCGCGGCCGGCCACCTCCGCGTACCCCGAGCAGTAGGCGGCCCGGCAGGCCCGCGCCCAGTCCGGCGCGGGCGCGCTCGCGGAGTGGGCCGCGTAGTCGAAGGAGCGGAGCATCCCCGCGATGTCCCGCACCACCGGCTGCGGCATCCGGCGCTCGGCCGACGGCCGGGCCGGCTCGCCCTCGAAGTCGATCAGCGACCACTGCCCGGACGGCGAGCGCAGACACTGCCCGAGGTGCAGATCGCCGTGCACGCGCTGGGCGGTCCAGGTGTGGCCCTCGGCGGCGAGCGAGGCCAGCGCCGTGTAGGCGGAGCGCAGCCCGCTCTCGTACGGCCGCAGGACCGGCACCGCCTGGACGGCCGCCGCCAGCCGCTCCGTCATCGCCTCGACCATCGCCCGCATCTGCACCTGGCCCAGGGTGACCGTGGGCAGCGCGCGGGCGAGCGCGGTGTGCACCTCGGCGGTGGCCCGGCCCAGCGACCGTGCCTCGGCGAGGAAGTCCTCGCCCTTGGCCAGCTCGCGCAGCGCCAGCTCCCAGCCGTCACTGGCACCGGCCACGAACGGCTGGAGCACGGCCAGCACATACGGGTCCCCGCCCAGCTCCGCCCGCATCCAGGCGGTCGGCGCGGGCACCCGGGGGCAGCCCTCGCGGGCCAGCGCCAGCGGCAGCTCCAGGTCGGGGTTGATGCCGGGCTCCACCCGGCGCAGCAGCTTCAGGATGAACGTATCGCCGTACACCACCGAGGAGTTGGACTGCTCGGCGGTCATCAGCCGGGCCACCAGACCCTCCCGGATCTCCTGGCCGGGGTCCCGCTCGAAACAGAGCCCGCCGATGCGGGCCTGGGTGCGCAGCGCCTCCAGGAGCACCTCGGCGGGCCGGGGGTCGTACAGGGCGTCGTACACCGTGCGTCCGGCGAGCGGACCCTGTTCCACATGTCCGATCAGCGCGGGCGCCAGCCGGGGCGGCAGCGCCTCGCGCACGCCTATCAGCAGCTGGTAGCAGTCCCCGGGGTGCGCGGGCGCGCCCGGCACGGGCGGCTGGTGGACGCGCAACAGCAGGTGGTACAGGCCGAGCCGGCCGTCCGGCGGCAGCAGTTCGGTGGCGGCCACGGGGGTGAACCCGGTGACCGGACGGCCCTTGCCCGCGAACCAGCGCTGCCGGGGCAGCCAGGTGCGGAGCAGCGGTTCGAGCGAGGCGAGGAGGGGGTCGAGACCGGTGGTGCCAGAAGAGGAACTGAAGGGGGTGACCGTTTCCGCCATGGGCGTCACGTCCTTTCCCCGGTCGTCGGGGTGTTACTGATGCGTGCCCCGGGCGGGGCGGTGGAAACGCACCGCCCCGCGAGGCGGCACTACGCCGTTTCGCGGCGCAGCCGGAACCAGTAGAAGCCGTGCCCTGCGAGGGTGAGCAGATACGGCAGCTCGCCGATGGCGGGGAAGCGCACCCCGCCGAACAGCTCCACCGGGTGCCGCCCGCCGAACCGGCTCAGGTCCAGCTCGGTCGGCTGGGCGAAGCGGGAGAAGTTGTGCACGCACAGCACCAGGTCGTCCTCGTACTCGCGCAGGAACGCGAGCACCGCCGGGTTGGAGGACTGGAGCTCGTTGTAGGTCCCCAGGCCGAAGGCGGGGTTCTGCTTGCGGATCTCGATCATGCGGCGCGTCCAGTGCAGCAGGCTGGACGGGGAGGACATGGCGGCCTCGACGTTGGTGACCTGGTAGCCGTAGACCGGGTCCATGATCGTGGGGAGGAAGAGGCGCCCCGGGTCACAGGACGAGAAGCCCGCGTTGCGGTCGGGGGTCCACTGCATCGGGGTGCGCACGGCGTCGCGGTCGCCGAGCCAGATGTTGTCGCCCATCCCGATCTCGTCGCCGTAGTACAGGATCGGCGAGCCGGGCAGGGACAGCAGCAGGGCGGTGAACAGCTCGATCTGGTTGCGGTCGTTGTCGAGCAGGGGCGCGAGGCGGCGGCGGATGCCGATGTTGGCGCGCATCCGCGGGTCCTTGGCGTACTCGGCCCACATGTAGTCGCGTTCCTCGTCGGTGACCATCTCCAGGGTCAGCTCGTCGTGGTTGCGCAGGAAGATGCCCCACTGGCAGCCGGAGGGGATGGCCGGGGTCTTGGCGAGGATCTCGGAGACCGGGTAGCGGGACTCCCGCCGTACGGCCATGAAGATGCGCGGCATGACCGGGAAGTGGAAGGCCATGTGGCACTCGTCGCCGCCGCGGTGGAAGTCCCCGAAGTAGTCGACGACGTCCTCCGGCCACTGGTTGGCCTCGGCGAGCAGCACCTTGTCGGGGTACTGGGCGTCGATCTCCTCGCGCACCCGCCGCAGGAACGCGTGGGTCGCGGGCAGGTTCTCGCAGTTGGTGCCCTCCTGCTGGTACAGGTACGGCACGGCGTCCAGCCGGAACCCGTCGATGCCGAGATCCAGCCAGAACTTCAGCGCCGAGATCATCTCCTCCTGCACGGCCGGGTTCTCGTAGTTCAGGTCCGGCTGGTGCGAGAAGAAGCGGTGCCAGTAGTACTGCTTGCGTACCGGGTCGTACGTCCAGTTGGAGGCCTCGGTGTCGACGAAGATGATCCGGGCGTCCTGGAACTGCTTGTCGTCGTCGGCCCAGACGTAGTAGTCGCCGTACGGGCCGTCCGGATCCCGCCTGGACTCCTGGAACCACGGATGCTGGTCACTGGTGTGGTTCATGACGAAGTCGATGATCACCCGCATGCCGCGCTGGTGGGAGGCGTCCACGAACTCCACGAAGTCGGCGAGGTCACCGAACTCCGGCAGTACGGCGGTGTAGTCGGAGACGTCGTAACCACCGTCTCTGAGCGGTGACTTGAAGAACGGCGGCAGCCACAGACAGTCGACCCCCAGCCACTGGAGATAGTCGAGCTTGGCGGTCAGGCCCTTCAGGTCGCCGACGCCGTCGCCGTTGCTGTCCTGGAAGGAGCGGACCAGTACCTCGTAGAACACGGCGCGCTTGAACCACTCCGGGTCCCGGTCCTTGGCGGGCGTGCTCTCGAACGTGTCCGGAACGGGCTCGTTGACGATCATATGGTGGGTGACCCTCCGATCTGCGGGTTGGACGGTCGCAGGACGGTGAAGACATGCGCGGGCCTGTGACCCGGTTCGAGGCGCACATAGTTGGCCCTGCCCCAGTGATAGGTCTCGCCGGTGAGCTCGTCGCGCACCGGCACGGACTCGTGCCAGTCCAGGCCGAGTTGCGGCATGTCCAACGAGACCGTGGCCTCCTGGGTGTGGTGGGGGTCGAGGTTGGCGACGACCAGGACCGTGTTCGCTCCGCTGCGCTTCGAGTAGGCGATCACCTGGTCCTTGTCGGTGTGGTGGAAGTGCAGATCGCGCAGCTGGCGCAGGGCCGGGCTGCGCCGCCGGACGGTGTTGAGCCGGGTGATGAGGGGCGCGATGGTCCGTCCCTCGCGCTCGGCGGCCGCCCAGTCGCGCGGTCGCAGCTGGTACTTCTCGGAGTCGAGGTACTCCTCGCTGCCCGGGTGCAGCGGGGTGTTCTCGCACAGTTCGTAGCCGCTGTAGATGCCCCAGGTGGGGGAGAGGGTCGCGGCGAGGACGGCGCGGACCTCGAAGGCGGGCCGGCCGCCCTGCTGGAGGAAGGCGTGCAGGATGTCCGGGGTGTTGGCGAAGAAGTTGGGCCGCATGTAGGCGGCCGCCTCGCCGGACAGCTCGGTGAGGTACTCGGTGAGTTCCTGCTTGCTGTTGCGCCAGGTGAAGTAGGTGTACGACTGCTGGAAGCCGATCTGCGCCAGAGTGTGCATCATCGCGGGCCGGGTGAAGGCCTCGGCCAGGAAGATCACGTCCGGGTCCTTGCGGTTGATCTCGCCGATCACCCGCTCCCAGAACACCACGGGCTTGGTGTGCGGGTTGTCCACCCGGAAGATCCGCACCCCGTGCCCCATCCAGTGCCGCAGCACCCGGACGGTCTCGGTGACCAGGCCGTCCATGTCGGCGTCGAAGGCGATCGGGTAGATGTCCTGGTACTTCTTCGGCGGGTTCTCGGCGTAGGCGATGGTGCCGTCCGGCCGGTGGTGGAACCACTCCGGGTGCTTCTGCACCCAGGGGTGGTCGGGGGAGCACTGGAGGGCGAAGTCGAGCGCGATCTCCAGACCCAGGCGCTGCGCCTCGCGCACGAAGAAGTCGAAGTCCTCCAGGGTGCCCAGCTGCGGGTGCACGGCGTCGTGCCCGCCCTCGGGCGACCCGATCGCCCAGGGCACCCCCACGTCCTGCGGGCCGGCGGTCAGGGTGTTGTTGGGGCCCTTGCGGAAGGTCGTGCCGATCGGGTGGATCGGCGGGAGGTAGACGACGTCGAAGCCCATGTCGGCGATCGGCTTCAGCCGCCGGGCGGCCGTGCGGAAGGTGCCGTGCGGCTGCTCGGCGGTGCCCTCCGAGCGCGGGAAGAACTCGTACCAGGAGCCGAACAGGGCGCGTTCGCGCTCCACCAGCAGCGGCATCCGGTCCGACGCGGTGACCAGCTCCCGCAGCGGATACCGGGCCAGCACCTCCAGGGTCCCCGGCGCCAGCGCGGCCGCGAGCCGCCAGGCGGCCGGCCGGTCCTCGTCCCGCAGGGCCGCCACCGCGTCCAGGACCCGCTGCCGCTCCGGGCCCTTGGGCACCCCGGCGGCGGCACGCTCGTACAGCAGGGCGCCCTCCGCCAGGACCAGTTCCGTGTCGATCCCGGCCGGGATCTTGATCTCCGCGTGCCGCCGCCAGGTGGTGAGCGGGTCGGACCAGGCCTCCACCGTGTAGCTCCAGCGGCCCGGCGCACCGGCGGTGACCGTGGCGCCCCAGCGGTCGGTGCCGGGGGCCAGCTCCCGCATCGGAGTCCAGGGCCCGGGCCGGCCGGCGGGATCGCGGAGTACGACATTGGCGGCCACGGCGTCGTGTCCCTCCCGGAACACGGTGGCCGTCACCTGGAACGCCTCCCCGGTCACCGCTTTGGCGGGCCGGCGCCCGTGCTGCACCACGGGCCGGACGTCGAGGACGGGGATACGGCCGACGGCCGGGGCCGTGGGCGAGGGACGTGGCTTCCTGCTGTTCCGGCCGGCGGGCTTGTCGCTTGCCGGGGGCGCTGACGAGTGCTGCGTGGCGGGCATGACCGCTCCTGTCCGCTTCAACTGGGTGTGGGCGGATGGCTGTGGGGAGGTGGGTCCTGCGGGGTGCTGTGGTACGCCTGTGGGGTCGTACCGGAGGAGCCTTCCCACCCTGTTCGGGTGAGCAATCCGGAACTTTGTTAACTACTCACGCGTATGTCTACGCATACCGCAGCCCCTTTTACGGTCCCTTGTGCGACCTCTTCTTCCGGGTGCCCGGCGACCGGGACCTGACGCCCCGACACCCCCGGTCGGCAGGTCCCCACCGACGCTCCGGTAACCACTACCGTCAAGGGTGACGACGAGACGTACAGCGCCGTGCGTCTCACCCCGCGACGCGTCGAGGTGGAATGTGAAGGCGATCCGTCGGTTCACCGTCCGTCCCGTGCTCCCCGAACCCCTCCGGCCGCTGAGCGACCTGGCGCGCAATCTGCGCTGGTCCTGGCATGCGGAAACGCGCGACCTGTTCCAGTCCGTCGACCCCGAGCGATGGCCCGAGGGCGGCGGCGACCCGGTGCGGCTCCTCGGCGGGGTACGGCCCGCACGGCTGGCCGAGCTGGCCGGGGACCGCCGGTTCCTGCGCCGCCTGCGCGCGGTCGCGGACGACCTCGACGACTACCTCACCGGCGACCGCTGGTACCAGGCCCAGGCCGACGGCCTGCCCGCCGCCGTCGCCTACTTCTCCCCGGAGTTCGGCATCACGGCCGCGCTGCCCCAGTACTCCGGCGGTCTCGGCATCCTCGCCGGCGACCATCTCAAGGCCGCCAGCGACCTCGGCGTCCCGCTGATCGGTGTCGGCCTGCTCTACCGGCACGGGTACTTCCGGCAGACCCTCTCCCGTGACGGCTGGCAGCAGGAGCACTATCCGGTGCTCGACCCCAACGAACTGCCCGTCACCCCGCTCAAGGAGCCCGACGGCAGCCATGCGCGGATCTCCCTGGCGCTGCCCGGCGGCAGGGCCCTGCACGCCCGGATCTGGCTGGCGCAGGTGGGCCGGGTGCCGCTGCTGATGCTCGACTCGGACGTGGAGGAGAACGGCCCCGGCGAACGCGGGGTGACCGACCGGCTCTACGGCGGCGGCGGCGAGCACCGGCTGCTCCAGGAGATGCTGCTCGGCATAGGAGGGGTCCGGGCGGTACGGACGTACTGCCGCCTCACCGGCCACCCGGAACCCGAGGTCTTCCACACCAACGAGGGCCACGCGGGCTTCCTCGGCCTGGAACGCATCGCCGAACTCGCCGCGTCCGGGCTGGACTTCGACTCCTCCCTGGAGGCGGTCCGCGCGGGCACGGTCTTCACCACCCACACCCCCGTCCCGGCCGGCATCGACCGCTTCGACCGGGAGCTGGTCGCCCGGCACTTCGGCCCGGACGCCGAACTCCCCGGCCTCGACGTCCAGCGCGTCCTCGAGCTGGGCATGGAGACGTACCAGGGCGGCGAGCCGAACCTGTTCAACATGGCCGTGATGGGCCTCCGGCTAGCCCAGCGCGCGAACGGGGTGTCGCTGCTGCACGGCCAGGTCAGCCGGCAGATGTTCGCCGGCCTGTGGCCGGGATTCGACCCCGAGGAGGTGCCGATCACCTCCGTCACCAACGGAGTGCACGCGCCCACCTGGGTCGCCCCGGAGGTGCTGCGCCTCGGCGCCCGGCAGATCGGCGCCCAGCGCGCCGAGGACGCGCTCACCGTCGGCGGCTCCGACCGCTGGGACTCGGTCGCGCAGATCCCGGACGACGAGATCTGGGAGCTGCGCCGCACCCTGCGCGAACAGCTGGTGCAGGAAGTACGCGACCGGCTGCGCGCCTCCTGGCGGCAACGCGGCGCGGGCGACGCCGAACTGGGCTGGATCGACGGCGTCCTCGACCCCGACGTCCTGACCATCGGCTTCGCCCGCCGCGTCCCCTCCTACAAACGCCTCACCCTCATGCTCCGCGACCGCGACCGCCTCACCCGCCTCCTCCTCCACCCGGAGCGGCCGGTGCAGCTCGTGGTGGCCGGAAAGGCACACCCCGCGGACGACAGCGGCAAGCGGCTCGTCCAGGAACTGGTCCGCTTCGCCGACGACCCGCGCGTCCGCCACCGCATCGTCTTCCTGCCCGACTACGGCATGGCGATGGCGCAGAAGCTCTACCCCGGCTGCGACGTCTGGCTGAACAACCCCCTGCGCCCGCTGGAGGCCTGCGGCACATCCGGCATGAAGGCGGCCCTCAACGGCTGCCTCAACCTCTCCGTCCTGGACGGCTGGTGGGACGAATGGTTCCGCCCCGACTTCGGCTGGGCCATCCCGACGGCGGACGGCGCGGGCACGGACACGGACCCGGACCGCCGCGACGACATCGAGGCGGCGGCCCTCTACGACCTCCTGGAACAGCGGGTCACCCCCCGCTTCTACGAACGCGGCCGGGCCGGCCTCCCCGACCGCTGGATCCAGATGGTCCGCCAGACACTCACCCTGCTCGGCCCGAAGGTCCTGGCGGGCCGCATGGTCCGCGAATACGTCGACCGCCTCTACGCCCCCGCCGCGCAGTCCCACCGCGCCCTCACCCCCGACGTGGCGCGCGACCTGGCCGACTGGAAGTCCCGGGTGCGCTCGGCGTGGCCCGGCGTCAGCGTCGACCACGTCGAAACGACGGCGACCAGCCCCACGGCGGAACTGGGCACCACGGTGGGCCTCCGCGTCCGCGTCGCCCTCGGCGCCCTGACCCCGGACTACGTCGAGGTCCAGGCGGTGTCCGGCCGGGTGGACGCGGAGGACCGCATCACGGACGCGACGGTGATGCCGCTGAAGCCGACGGGCACGCCGGACCTGGAGGGCCGCGTCGTCTACGAAGGCCCCCTGGCCCTGGACCGCACCGGCCCCTACGGCTACACGGTCCGCATCCTCCCGACCCACCGCCTGCTGGCCGCCTCCGCGGAGATGGGCCTGATGACGGTGCCGTCGGAGGAGGTGGTGGAGGGGGCGGGGGTGGTGCTGCGCTGAGCGGCGCCCAGGTCTTCTTCTTCCTCAGCTCCTCTTCAAGGCCCTGATGAAGAGGTCGAAGGACCCGGCCGGGACGGTGAGGATGCCGAGGGCCGGGTCCTTGGAGTCGCGGATGGATATGTGGGTGGGGGTGGGGGCGATTTCCACGCAGTTGTTGCCGTCTCCGCCACCGGAGTAGGACGACTTCCGCCAGTTGCCGGGGATGGTCATGGTAGGTCTCACAGTTCCTTGGCCAGTCTGTGGATGAAGTCACGCGAAGGGGTGGGGGCGAGCGATGCCGCCTCCACTCTATGGAAGACCGTCCGCAGGACTTCGAGCTGAGCCTCGGAATCGATGAAGCCCGTGCCGTGTGGGGCGTCACGAGCGGCTGTGTCCAACCGTGGTACGGCACCGCCCGCCAGCATCATGGGACTCCAGGTCCCCCCGAAGCCGTCGACGTCGAAGGGGATGACCCGGACGGTGATGTGCTCTGCCTCCGACAGTTCCAGGATGCGGCTGAGCTGGGCTCTTGACGTCCTGCGATCAGCGACCCGAATGCGGAGCGCCGCCTCGTGGACGACCGCCTCGTACGGGACGGGGACCGTGCGTTCGAGGATGACTCTCCGCTGCATCCGGTGCCGGACGCGCAGCTCCAGCTCCTCTGCCGGGAGTACCGGGACTCTGGAGGAGAAGGCCGCCCGGGCGTAGTCCTCCGTCTGGAGGAGACCAGGGACGAAGAGGAACTCCACGTCGCGTCGGTATGTCGAGTGATGTTCCAACTCGGCGAGATCGAGAAAGGCGGTGGGCAGCAGCTCCCGGTACTCCTCCCACCAGCCACGGGTGCGGTCGGTTGCCATGGCCACCAGGGCGTCGATCAACCCGTCATCCGTGCACGAGTAGTTCGCGGCCATACGACGCAGCCGCTTCTCACTCACACCGGCGAGCCCGGACTCGATCTGACTGATCTGCGGAGCGGTCACCCCGAGCAGGGCCGCAGCCTCCCTCGATGCGAGGCCGGCCGCGTCACGGAGCCTGCGTAGCTCGGTGGCCAGACGCATCTGACGTGCCGTCGGCTCGGTTCTCTTCGCCATCGACTGGTCCTCTCAACGCGCCGTGCCCGGCGACCCGTTCGGGGTCAGATTACGCGACCAGCTTGCGGGATCTAAATATTGCCCCCTACCGTCAGTGACGTACTGATTGCGCTGCGGAAGTGCACCGCGCCGTCCTGCCATGACGGCTGCGGCAATGCCACCGCGCGCGAAATCCCCACTGAACGACTGGAGTTGCTGACGCATGTCCGAAAGCGCGCCCACCGAGACCTGGGACTACACGATCTACATCCCCAACGACCTCAGAGCGGTGACCGTCTGCCGCCGCACCCTGCGCCTGATCCTCACCCTGCACGGTCTGATCGGCCTGGTGGACACCGCCGAGCTGCTCGCGACGGAGCTGGTGTCGAACGCCGTACAGCACACCAAGGGCCCGGCGGCGCTGAGGGTCCGCCGCATGCCGGAGGGTACGGTCTGGATCGGCGCCTGGGACACCGACCCCGCCCCGCCGGACCCGCCCCGCCCCCTGGACCAGGCGGCCGGCCTGGAGCTGGAGGAGGGACGGGGCCTGGGCCTGGTGAAGGCGTGCGCCCGCTACTGGGGCTGGCAGCCGACGGCACGCTTCGGCGACCGGGGGAAGTACGTGTGGTGCGAACTTGCGGCGGCATGACGCGCTGACAGAACGCAGACGTGCCTGTTCAAGCGAGCCCACACCAAAACGACGGGACCGATGAGCTGCTGGTGCGCGGCATCCGGCATGCCTTGGCGGAAGCACGGTTGAGGTGGATGCGCTGGATCAACCGGGCTGGAGACTGGCCCTGATGCAGACCAGCGCTGGGCTCCGCCGGCAGCACTACGGGGCAGCAGGCAGGTGTGCGGTCTGTTCACGGGTGGCGCACGTGGATGTCAGGGTCCCAGCACTTGCTTAACCCTTCCGCCGAGCGACGGCCGTCACGTCCCGCCGAGCATCTCGTCTTCGTCGAAGCCGAGCTCCTCCTCAATGCCGAGTTCCTCGGCCGCGTGCCACTTCAGCGGCTTGGGCCAATCACCCGAGGCCACGGACCTCAGAACATCTTGCGCTTCCGGCGTATCGATATCACCGAGGGATTGGATGATCTTGATGCACAAGCTGAAGTACGGCGCATCAGATTCCATTCTTTCCTGGAGGAGCAGACCGAGTGCACCGACTGCCTCTTGGGCGTGCAGTTCTCCGAGAAACTCGACGAGGTCCTCCTCGTTCACTCGTCGCGCTTCCTTCTGGTGGGCCAGTGAGTTCTGGGAAGATCGACCAACATGCTTGCCCGATGTGAGAGCGTTCAGGAGAATTTCGGCGAGCCCGTCCGGGTGGAGGTGTAGGGCGACTGCCGCAAAGCGCTCGAACCTATGCCAGTCGCCGGTGCTGGCCATGGCCCGAAGCCAGTTAAGGATTTTCGTCCCGGATTCGGGCACCTCGACTGCTATGCGTGCGGCCTTCTCTTCGCCTATGTAGCCATTGCCGATGAGGGCGTCGACACGATCGATAAGCGGGTCCGTGCCTCCATGGTCGATGCCGAACGTCTCTTTCAGGGATACGGCACTCACCTCACTTCACGCGGCTCGCAAAGATCCAGAAGGAACTGCTCGATCACGGCTCTCCTTGGTGCTCAGATTTAGGCGAGACCATTGATAAGGCTAATCGACTCGTTTCATCACCGCCTCTATGAACTCAACCGGTGGCAGATAGTCGTGATCGATTACATAGTGGATGATCAATGTGGGGGCAGCGTAAATTTCTCCACCGGCTGCCGTGACGATGATTTCTCCGTTTCCAAGATAGGCAGTACTTCCTGATTCTTTATTCCTTACTTGCAGGGGGGATCGCCGATCGCAGAACTCGCAATGATGTACACCCCGCGTGAGATTTGCTGGGTTGCTGGCTCGGTCGATGAGGTGGTCGACAAACCCTGCTGGATAATCCCCCGTAGGGAAATCCCTGTCAGCGCTCAGCCAACCGACGTTGAGGAGCCTTTCCGAATTCTCAGGCGGATTCGGTGGCCATACAGTCTTCCAGTACTCGTGCGGAGATAGGTCTCTGTAGTATGTCATCAGTGATCCCATATTGAAGGTCCGTTGCGAAACAGCAGACCATCGTCGTCGGTGGGCGCCTTATGGCTCGGCGCACTGGGGCTGCTCTCTATCGGGTCAACTTTCCGGGGTCGCAACCTGCTGTAGGTGCTGGACAATGACATCGAGATCAGAAATTGTCGTGAGACAGAATTCCTGGTCCTGAATGGCGGTGGTGCGAATGACGTCGGAGAAAGCCGGGTCGGAGAGCCCCTGTGCCTCTTGTAGGACTCTGGTTGGCACGAGTACCCAGTTCCTCCTTGTCCGGTCGAGTGTCCATTCTGTTTGGGTGGGTGACTCTTGAATCACATTATCGATGACCTGTGCGATCTCTTCGCTAGGTGCTTTAAAGCGCCAGCCCATATATGCCACCTGATGGTAGCCGAAATTGTCGTTGTATTCCGCGGGCAGCTTGAACCAAGCTAGTTCCCCGAACCTGCTGAGTGCGCGGGTTGCTTGCGTGCTTCGAGTCGACATATCGGATCCGATCATCTCACCAGAGGGGCCCGGAGTATCCCCCGTTTTGAACAACGAGCTTCTTTCTGGGGTTTGACAGGCGAATGGCTCGCTCATAGTCGCCGTATGGGAGGGGATTCGAGCTCATTGCAGGGTCGTACACGTACCTGCCGTCAGTGTAAACGTCGTGATACCGATATCCTTGAATTTCGTCACCCATTTTCTCGGGTATCATTATTTCGGAATCATTGTGTGAAGTGAAATTGATGATCTTGCCCTCTCCTCCCGTCTCGCGGAGGATGTATTCGGCTATCTCTGAGCAGTCGATATTTCCGCCGATTGGAGCGGCTCTCATGACCTCTGTCGCCGCTTCATTCGGGGGAAAATTCGGATTTGACTTTCTGAAGTCGAAAGGCCCGCGGGGGATCTCTCCCTCAGGGTAATCCGGTGCGAGTCCGAGCGAATCAGAGTGGGTGTACGGGTTGCGGACATAGGTGACAGGGTTGGGTGCCGGAGTCAGGCCGAGAGGGTCCGGTGTGAGGTATCTGGCCGTCTCTGGGTCGTAGTGGCGGAAGTAGTTGTAATGCAGTCCCGTTTCGGGGTCGAAGTATTGGCCTGGGAAGCGTAGGGGTGTGTAGGTCGTGCTGTTTGTTGTCCAGGCCGTTGTGCCCCAGAGGGTGCTTCGGGTGCGCCAGGCTATGTTGCCCTGTTCGTCCACCAGTTCGCTCGGGGTGCCGACCAGGTCGGTGATGATGGCGAAGAAGCGGGAGTCGATCTCCGACTGGGGGGTGATGATGCGTTCCGTTTGGGAGAGGGGGCGTAGGCCCTGGTGGTCCCAGGTGAGGGTGACCGGGTGGGGGTAGTTCCCCGAGGTTGTGGTCTGTTCGCAGAGGGTTGTGCCGTCCCAGGTGAAGGTCACTCGCTCCAGGACTGTTTCGCCGTCGGCCGCCATGCGGAGTTTCGCCGTGCGGCGGCCCAGCGGGTCGTAGGTGTAGCGCCAGAGGGTGCCGTCGGGGGTTATTGCCGAGGTCAGGCGGTCTTCGGTGTCCCACTCGTAGCGCCAGGTGTCCGGCTTGCGGGACAGGCGGGTCTTCTGGCGCAGGGTGATGCGGCCCAGCGCGTCGTGTTCGTAGCGGACGTTGCCGGCTCGGGTGATGCGGGTGCCCGCATAGGAGCGGGTGCCGGTGGCCTCCGTGCCCGGGTGGTTCGCCGGCCAGGAGGCGTAGGTCTGGTTGCCTGCCTCGTCGTAGGCGTAGCGTTCGGTCCAGTTCGCCGCGTGGACCGCCGTTACCCGGCCTGTGGCGTCCAGGTCGAAGTGGCGGGCGCCGTTGAGCTGGTCCTGGATGCCGATGATGTTGCCGTCGGCTCGGTAGGTGTAGGTGCGGTGCTGGATCGTGCGGCCTGCGGTGCCGGTCACCGACTGGGTGGTCAGGCGGCCCATCGGGTCGAAGGTGTGGTCCAGGGTGACCGTGCCGGCGATCTGGCGGGTCAGTTCGCGGCCTGACTCGTCATAGGTGAAGTCGATCGAGCGGCCCGAGGCCACCATGCCGGTGCGGCGGCCCGCCGCGTCGTACGACCAGGTGGTGACCGCGCCCGTCGGCGTCGTGCGGCCCGTGCGGCGGCCCAGACTGTCGTAGGTGTAGGTCACCGTGCGGCCGTCGACCGTCTCCGAGCGCAGCCGGCCGAGGTGGTCGCGCAGGAGGGTCAGGGTCGTGCCGTCGGGGCCGGTCGCCTGGGCGAGTTGGTCGGTGAGGTCGTAGGAGTAGGTGGTGGTTCCGTCCGCCGTGTGCTTGCGGAGGATCTGGCCGAGGGCGTCGCGTTCGTACGACGTCGTCCGGCCGAGGGCGTTCCGTCTGCTGACCAGGCGGCCGGCCGCGTCGTAGGCGTAGGTGAGTGTGCGGTCGTCGAAGTCCGTCTCCGCGAGCAGGCGGCCCGCGGGGTCGTAGGTGTACTCCCAGGTCAGGCCCTGCGGGTTGGTGACCTTTGTGAGGCGGAGTTCGGAGTCGTGGGTGAACTCGTAGCGGACGCCGTCCGGGCCCGTGCGGGCCGTCAGCAGGTCGAAGTGGGTGTACTCGAAGTGCGAGACGCCGCCCAGGGGGTCCGTGTGGGTGGTGCAGTTGCCCTCGCCGTCGTAGGTCCAGGTCTCCGTCGTACCGTCGGGGGCCGTACGGCGGGTCAGGTGGCCTTCGACCGACCATTCCAGACGGGTTCGGGCGCCCGTCGGGTCCGTGATCGTGATCGGGCGGCCCTGGGCGTCTCGCTCGTAGGCGGTCACCGCTCCCAGGGGGTCCGTCACGCGCAAGGGCAGGCCCGCGCGGTCGCAGACGACCGTGGTGGTGTGGCCCAGGGGGTCCGTGACCGACATCAGGTGGCCGGACTCGTTGTAGGTGAATCGGGTGGTCCCTCCCGACGGGTCCGTGACCGATGTGCGGTTGCCCCGGTCGTCGTAGGTCTGGCGGATGACCGTGCCGTCGGGGTTGACCAGCTTCACTGGGAGGCCGAGCGCGTTGTACTCCGCCCTCGCCTCGCGGCCGTCCGGGCGGACGACCGAGGTGAGGTTGCCCTCGTCGTCGTAGTGGAAGGCCGTCGTGTGGCCGAGCGGGTCGGTGGTGGAGAGGAGGCGGTTGTGGCGGTCGCGGACGTAGCGCGTGGTCGCGCCCAGCGCGTCGGTCTCCGCCACCACCTGCCAGGCCGCGTCGATGAGGTAGCTGCGGGTGTGGCCCGCGCCCGTCGTCGCCGTTGTGGTGCGCAGCCCTGTCGTGGGGTCCGGGTCGGTGTAGGTCAGGCGCAGGGCCATGTGGCCGGCCGAGCCGCCCTCGGCGATGCAGCGGTCCTGGTCGTCGTACGCGTAGGTGTAGCTGCGGTCGTTGGTGTCCGTCCAGGAGGTGACGCGGCCCCGGTCGTCGTAGGTGAAGCGGAGGGGGAGGCCGGAGGAGTTGATGACCTCGGTGAGGTTGCCGTCCGTGTAGCGGAAGCGTTTCAGCTCCTCGCCGGTGGCGGACAGGTGGTACGCCGTGATGCGGCCGGAGTCCGTGGTGATGCGGACGCCCTGGCCGGCGCTGGTGTGGACGGCGAGGGGGGTGCCCTCCGCGTCGTACTCGAAGGTGAGGCGGTTGCCGTTGCGGTCGTCCATCTGTTGAAGGACGGCCAGGCTGTCGCCCCGGTCGGCGAAGTGCCAGGTGCGGAGGGTTTCCGGGTCGGTGATGGTGTAGCCGCCGGCCACGCGGTCCAGGGGGCGGCGGGGGCCGTGGGCCGGGAGGGTGGGCAGGCCTGGGGCCGGGTGGGGGTAGGACAGGAGGAGGCCGTCCTCCGTGACGTGGATGACGCCCTCGGCGTCTATCTCCAGGCGCTGGTCCAGCGTCGAGGACCAGGAGGGACCGAACCAGCGGCCCAGGTGGTAGCCCGATTCCACGCGCCGGGTCAGGGCGAGGGGCAGCGCGCCGGGGAGGGTGACGTCCGTCTGCGGCAGGTACATCTTGCCGGTGGCGAGGTCGACGGGGTCGGTGCCTTCGCTGCACCGTGATGCGTCGGGGCGGGAGGGCTCGTGCGGGTCCTCGGAGACCTGGTCCCGGGGAGTTTTCGCGTCCGAGTCCTCCAGGCCCTCCGGGTCCTCCAGGCCCTCCGGGGCCTCCGGGTCCTCCGGGTCCTCCGAGCCCTCTGCGCCCTCGGGAGACGCCGGGTCCGGAGCTTCGTCTTCGTGCTCGGTGCCGGTGTCGGAGGCGTCTTCGGGGCCGGTTTCGGAGTCTGCGTCCGCTGCGTTCGCGGGTTCCGGGGCGTCATCGGCGTCGGTCTGTTCGGCCTCCGGCTCCGCAGCGCCGGGTTCTTCTGCGTCCGCCGGTTCGGGAGCGTCGGCGTCGATCTGTTCAGCCTCCGGCTCCGCAGCGCCGGGTTCTTCTGCGTCCGCCGGTTCGGGAGCCTCGGCGCCAGGATGCTCGGCCTCCGGCTCCGGAGCCTCGGCTTCCTCCGCCTCCGTCGGCTCCGGAGCCTCGGCGCCGGTCTGTTCGACTCCCGGCTCCGGGGCGGCGGTCTCCTCCGGTGCGCTGTCGGCTTCCTCCGCGCCCGTCGGCTCCGGGGCATCGGCACCCTGCTCGGTGCCCGCGTCGCGCGTGTCGGTCGGCTCCGGGGCATCCACCGGCTCCGGAGCATCAACGGGCTCTGCTGACGGGGCCTCTTGAGGTGTCTCGGGCTGCTCGTGCCGACGGTCGCTCATGATCGAGATTCTGGCATTGCCACGTCAAGCAGATGGCCGACCGTCAACTCTCTCTCCCGTTCCGAGCGTCAGCAACCGTCACACCAGGGACAGGTGCGCTCAGGCCTCCGACTCCGACCCCGCGCACAGGCGCTTGAGGACCACCCCGCACCGCCGCGCATACGCGTGCTGGAGGGTGCGGGTCGCCGGGCCGCCCGCACGGGCGTACCACTTGGCGCCCTTGCTGAAGGCCGCGATCGTCAGCCAGACCGTGCCGTCACCGGTGCGTTCGACCAGGAAGGCCTCTTCGCCGCACTCGGGGTGGCCTTGGAGGGTGCCGTAGGCCCAGCCCGCGCGGCGGGGTTCCTCGGCGGTCCATATGATGCGGCAGGGGGCTTTTATGAGGCCGGCCAGGGTGACGGTGACGTCGACGCCGGGGGCCGCGCGGTCGGCGGTGGCGTCGATGCCGACGCCCATGGCGCGGTGCATCTCCCAGGTGAGGACCGCCTCGGCGGCCCGGCGGAAGAGCTCGGTGCCCTCGCCGAGGCGGGTGCGGACGAGCATCGGGTGGAAGCCGGGCGGGCAGTGGGTCAGGTCGTCGCGGGTCGCACCGACCGGCTCGTAGGTGAAAGGCGCCGAGGACATGGGTCACAAGGGTAGGGCGGTACCCGGAAGGCTCTTCTTCCGGGTACCGCCCTGGAGCAACTAGCCGTTCACTACTTCACGTTGACGCCGGTCCAGGCCGCCGCCACCGCGTTGTACTCGGTGCTGCCGGAGCCGTACAGGTCCGCCGCCGCGCTCAGGGTCGCCGCGCGGGCGTCCGAGTAGTCGGTCGTGGAGGTCATGTACTCGGTCAGCGCCTTGTACCAGATCTGAAGCGCCTTGGCGCGGCCGATGCCGGTGACCGTGGAGCCGTTGTAGGTCGGGGAGTTGTACGACACTCCGTTGACCGTCTTCGCGCCGCTGCCCTCCGACAGCAGGTAGAAGAAGTGGTTCGCGACACCGGACGAGTAGTGGACGTCCAGGTTGCCGACGGAGGAGGACCAGTAGTCCGCCGAGCCGCCGTCCTTGCTGGGCTTGTCCATGTAGCGCAGCGGGGTGCCGTCGCCGTTGATGTTGATCTTCTCGCCGATGAGGTAGTCACCGGGGTCCTTGGCGTTGTTGGCGAAGAACTCCACGCCGGTGCCGAAGATGTCGGAGGTCGCCTCGTTCAGGCCGCCGGACTCGCCCGAGTAGTCGAGGCCCGCGGTGTTGGAGGTGACGCCGTGGCTCATCTCGTGGCCGGCCACGTCCAGCGAGGTCAGCGGGTCGGCGTTGCCCGAGCCGTCGCCGTAGGTCATGCAGAAGCAGCTGTCGTCCCAGAAGGCGTTGACGTAGCTGCTGCCGTAGTGGACGCGGGAGTAGGCGCCGACACCGTCGTTCTTGATGCCGCTGCGGCCGAACGTGGACTTGTAGAAGTCCCAGGTCTCCTGCGCGCCGTAGGCGGCGTCGGCGGCCGCGGTCTGGTCGGAGGAGGAGGTGGAGGCGGTGCCGGTGCCGAAGGAGTTGGTCGAGCTGCTGACCAGCGTGCCCTTGCCGGACGTCTTGCGGGCCAGGTTGTACGTCTTGTGGCCGCCGCGCGTGGCGTCGGTCAGGTTGTACGTCCCGCTCGCCTGCGTGGTGGTGAGGCTGACGGTGCCGGAGTACAGGGTCTTGCCGGTGCCGGTGGCGTTCTCGATGCCCTGGTACTCGAAGAGCTTCTTGCCGGTGGCCGCGTCGGTGATGACGTGCAGCTGGTTCGGGGTGCCGTCGTCCTGGAGGCCGCCGACGATCGTCTCGTAGGCGAGGACGGGCTTGCCGGAGCCGGCCCAGATCACCTTGCGGGCGCCGTCCGCGGTGGACTTGGCGGAGCCGAGGGTTCTGGCGGCGGACACCGCCTGCTTCTCGGCCTTCGCGGCGCTGATCTGCGGCGTGAGCGAGGCCACCTTGATGGCCGACTTGTTCGCCTTGGTGATGCCCTTGGTCTTGCCGGACTTGGCGGTGTGCACCACCAGGTCGCCGCCGAGCACCGGCAGGCCCGCGTAGGTGCGCTCGTAGCGCGTGTGGACCGTGCCGTCGACGTCCTTGACGACGTCCTTGACGATCAGCTTCTCCTTGGCGCCGAGGCCTATCTTCCGCGCCGTCTCGGCGGCGCCGGCCTGGGCCTGCTGGATCAGGGAGGCGTGGGCGGCGACGGAGACCGCGGCCGGGGCGCCGGCCAGCGGCTTGGCCGTGGGCTGGGCGGAGGCGGTGGTGGTCACACCGGTGGAGAGCAGGGCTCCGGCGGCGACAGCGGTGGCGATGGCCAGAGTGGTGCGCTTGTGACGCGCGTAGAGGGGGCTCACTCAAAGCTCCTTCTCGTGGGGAGTCCGGTCAGCGTGGGGTCACTGGACCGGCAGTGTGGGGTTGTGAAGTTGCGGTGCTGCTGCGGCGGGTGGAGAGAGAGTGACATCAAGGGCGCGTACATGTCAGGACCCTGAAGTGATGTTGGCTGGAAATCGACGTTCAGATGAATGTTGCGGCCGTGTGAACCGGGTACCGCCCGAGCTGCTCCGTGCCTCGGGCGGCGCCCAGTTACAGGCTCTCCGGGGTGTGCTTTAGGGGAACGTCAGCTTCCAGCCGTTGAGGGTGCCGCTGTCGTAGGTGGCCTGATCCTGCACCCGCAGTTTCCAGGTTCCGTTGGCCGATTCGGCCGCGGCGTTGACCGTGTAGGTCTCGTTCACGTCGGCCGCCGAGTCCGAGGAGCTGAAGTCCTTCAGCCGGTACGCGGTGCCCGAGGGGCCGATCAGGTCGATCACCAGGTCACCCCGGTAGGTGTGCGTGATGTCGACGCTGACCTGGAGGTTGCCCGGCGCGTTTCCGCTCCTGCCGGAGACGGTGATGGACGACGTGACCGCGGGCCCGTTGTCGGGCACCGCCACCGGCGAGGTGTTCTCGTACGACGTCCCGCCCCCGGTGCCGCCACCGGAGCGCGAGCCGACCCCGACACCCGCCCAGGCGTCCTGCACCGCCTTGTACTCGGCGCTGGAGGTGCCGTACAGCTCCCCGGCCGCCGCGAGGGTGCCGGTGCGGGCGCCCGCGTAGGTGGTCGTGGAGGTGAACTTGGTGGTGAGCGCCCGATACCAGATCTGAAGCGCCTTGTCCCGGCCTATTCCGGTCACCGGAAGCCCGTCGGCGGTGGGCGAGTTGTAGCTCACGCCGCCGATGACCTTGGCGCCGCTGCCCTCGCTGAGCAGGTAGAAGAAGTGGTTCGCCGGGCCGGAGGAGTAGTGCACGTCGATCCCGCCGATGCCCGAGTACCAGCTGTCCTTGGACGAGCCGTCCTTGCTGGGCTTGTCCATGTAGCGCAGTGGGCTGCCGTCGCCGTTGATGTCGATCTTCTCGCCGATGAGGTAGTCACCGGGGTCGGAGGAGTTCTTGGCGTAGAACTCCACGCCGGTGCCCATGATGTCGCTGGTGGCCTCGTTCAGGCCGCCGGACTCCCCGCTGTAGTTCAGGCCGGCGGTGTTGGAGGTGACGCCGTGGCTCATCTCGTGGCCGGCCACGTCGAGGGCGGTCAGCGGGTGGGTGTTGCCCGAGCCGTCGCCGTAGGTCATGCAGAAGCAGCTGTCGTCCCAGAAGGCGTTGACGTACGCGTTGCCGTAGTGGACGCGGGAGTAGGCGCCGACGCCGTTGTTCTTGATGCCGCTGCGGCCGAAGGTGTTCTTGTAGAAGTCCCAGGTGACCGCGGCGCCGTAGTGTGCGTCCGCGCCCGCGGTGGCGGCGTTGGAGGTGGTGCCGTTGCCCCAGGTGTCGTTCGACTGGGAGAACAGCGTGCCGGTGCCGCTGCTGCCGTGGTTCAGGTTGTACGTCTTGTGGCCGCCCCGCGCCCCGTCGGTGAGCGAGTACGACGAACCCGACTGGGTCGTCGTCAGGGTGACCTGCCCGCTGTACTGGGTGTTGCCGATGCCGGTCCGCACGGCCTGGTACTCGAAGAGCCTCCGGCCGCTGGTGGCGTCGGTGATCACGTGCAGCCGGCTCGGGGTGCCGTCGTCCTGGAAGCCGCCGACGACCGTCTCGTACGCGAGTACGGGCTTGCCGCTCGCCGCCCACAGGACCTTGCGGACGCTGTCCGTGGCGGGCTTGTCGCCGCCGAGCGCCCTGGCCCGCCGTACGGCCTGCTGCGCGGCGGCCGTCCGGGAGACCGTCGGGGTGAGGCCGGTGCCCTTCAGGTCGGCGGGTGAGGCCTTGACGACCTCCATGGTCTTGCCGGCCCTGTTCGTGTCCACGATCAGATCGCCGCCGAGCACCGGCAGGCCCGCGTACGTCCGCTCGTAGCGGGTGTGCAGGGTGCCGTCGGCGTCCTTCACCACGTCCTTGACGACCAGCTTCTCCTGGGCGCCGAGGCCGATCGCGCGGGCCGTCGCGGCCTTCGCGGCGTCCGCGTGCCGGATCAGCTCGGCGCGCTGCGAGGGGCTGAGCCGTACCGCCGCGTGGGCCGGATCCACCTGGCCGGCCCGCGGGTTCGCCGGGGCGGCGCTGGCGGCGCCGGACTGGACGGCGGCGGCGATCAGCGCGGCGACACCGGCGAGTGCGACGGTCGCGGTACGGCGGTGGGAGAGGTGGGAGGTGGTGCGGTGCGGGGTGTGGGAGGTGCGTCCGCGAGAGGCGTTGCTTCTCAACACTGACTCCTTCTGCGTGACCGCGGGTCGCGCGGCCAGGGGAGACCGGACGGTGGGTCGATGCGTCCGGGCAGAGCGGGGCGTTGCGCGGAACCAGGTGCACAGCCGCCGTGCAGAGCGGGTGAAGCTGTGGGGTTGCTGTGAGGCGGCTCGGGAAGAGTGGCAGGGGATCACGGTGGCTGTCAGGACCGCGTCACGAACTTGGCCGGAAATGGTTCGTTGACCGGATGTTCATGTCCGCTATGCGGACCGCTTGCCCGGTGGCCATTTCCGGGCGTCCCCTAGGGTGGGCCCCGGCGCGCGGGGCGTCGGACACGGGGGGTCGTGATGAACGGTCGGGGAACACTGGGGCGCGCGGTGCGCGTGGGCCTGCTCGTGGCGGGCGTTCCGGCGCTGCCGTGGGCGGCCCTGTGTCTGGTGGTCGCCGCGGTCGAGTTCCTCCGCGGCGGGGACACCGCGCTCGCCGCCGCCGACCTGCGCGCCGCCGGTCTGCTCGTCGGCGGCACCCTGCTCGTCGGCGCGGTGACCGGACTGGTCCTCGCCGGCGTCCTGACCCTCGTCGCCCGGCTGCTGCGCGGCACCGCGGGCCTGGTCCTCGCGGGCGCGCTGCTCGTCGGGCTGCTCTTCCCCGCCGTACTCCTGCTGCTGGGCGCGGCGAGCGACGGCGGCTACGCGGAGATCGCGGTGGCGTTCCTGCTGTGGCCGGTGATGGCCGGGGTGGCCGCCTTCCACAGCCCCGACATCGTGGGCCGTACCCGCGACCGCGCCTGGCTCTGGCGCCCGGGTCCGGCGGCACGGCTGCGCCGGGGCTGACCCGGAGGACGAATCGGGCGGCGCCGGTCACCCCGGTGGGCCCGCGCGCCGCACACGCCCCCGCACCGGCCCAGCGGGCGGTCAGCCCAGGATGCCCCGGTCGTACGCCACCGCCACCGCGGCCGCGCGGTCGCTGACGCCCAGTTTGGCGTAGAGGTGGGTGAGATGGGTTTTCACCGTGGCCTCGCTGATGAACAGCTCGCGGGCGATCTCGCGGTTGGAGGTGCCCCTGGCGACCAGGGCGAGGACCTCGCGCTCGCGGGCCGACAGCGGCTCGTTGCCGGGGGAGCGGGGCGCGCGGACCGCGTGCACCAGCCGGGAGGCGACCGCGGGGGAGAGGACCGTACGGCCCTCGGCGGCGGCCCGCACCGCGGTGCAGAGTTCCTCACGCGGGGCGTCCTTGAGGAGGTAGCCGGTCGCACCCGCCTCGATCGCCGGAAGGGTGTCGGAGTCGGTGTCGTAGGTGGTGAGGACCAGCACCTTGGCGCGGGCGCCGCGGCGGGTCAGCTCGCGGATGGCGTCCACCCCGGAGCCGCCGGGCATGCGCAGGTCCATCAGGATGACGTCCGGGTCCAGGGCCGCGGCCCGGTCGACCGCCTCCACCCCGTTCGCGGCCTCGCCGAGGACGGTGAAGCCGGGCGTGGACGCGAACATGCCGCGCAGACCGTCCCGGACCACCGGGTGGTCGTCGACGATCAGCAGGGAGATGGAGGGCTCAACGGTCATCGCCCACCAACGGTACGCGAACCGACACCGCCGTGCCGTGCCCCGGTTCGGACTCCACGGTGAGGGCGCCCGCGATGCGTTCCGCGCGGGCTCGCATGCCGGCCAGCCCGAACCCCCCGGCCCTGGTGCGGGCCGGTACGGCGGCCGGATCGAAACCGGTGCCGTCGTCGCGGATGTCGAGGCTCACCTCGTCGCCCATGAAGGACAGGGTGACGCCGACGCGGGACGCGCGCGCGTGCCGGGCCGCGTTGGACAGCGCCTCCTGGGCGATGCGCAGCAGGGTCGCCGCGACCTCGTCGTGCAGCTGCTCGGCGGTGCCGGTGACGGTGAAGTCCGCCCGCACACCGGTGCGTTCGGCCCACTCTCCGACCGTCTTCTTCAGCGCCTCCGGCAGCCCGTCGGCGGCCAGCGCGACCGGCGCGAGATTGTGCACCGAGCGGCGGGCCTCGCCGAGGCTGTGCCGGGCGAGGGCGCTGGCGCGGTCCAGATGGGTGCGGGCGGTGGCCAGATCGGGGGCGTTCGCCACGACCTGGAGCTGGGCGATGATGCCGGTCAGGCCCTGGGCGAGGGTGTCGTGGATCTCGGCGGCCAGCCGGCGTCGCTCGTCCGCGACGCCCGCCTCCCGCGCCTGGAGCAGCAGTTGGGCGTGCAGGGCGGCGTTCTCGTCCAGCGCCTGCTGCAACGCGGTGTTGGTGCGTTCCAGTTCGGCGATGGTCTCGGCCTGCACGAGGGCGTGGGTCTGCTCCTGCTCGGCGTACCGGGTGAAGACGCTCACCAGGCCCATGTTGACGGCCAGGACGAGGAAGTAGCCGACCCACAGGACCGGCCCGTGCGGCGGCCAGCCGCCGATCTCGCTGCCCGCCATGGTGACGGCGGTCAGGAAGAGACCGGGCATCACCCAGCGGCGCGGCAGCTCCCGGGCCGCCGTGTAGTAGCCGGTGACGGCGTAGAAGGCGAAGAACGGGTTGGCCCAGGTCAGCACGAAGGCGATGGCCCAGCGCAGCAGATAGAGGCAGACCCCGGTCCGGCTCGGGCCCGGCCGGGTGCGCCGCACCCTGCCCCAGTACAGCTGGAGGGCGACGGCCGCGGGCACGAGGGCGGCGGCGACGACCGTCGCGGACCGGTGCATCCCGGTCAGCCGGGAGGACAGGGCCGCCGCCAGGACACCGGCGGCCAGCAGCATCCAGGGACCCCAGCTGTCGAAGGTCGCCCGGGGCTGCCCGGACGCGCCGCTCCTCGTCCCGCGGCCGCTCTTCGTCGTACCGCCGCCGCTCATGGTCGTCCCCCGCCGCTCGTCATCCCCCCAGTGTCCGGCACGGCCCGCTCACTCCCAGCGGAACCAGCGGGCCGCCGCGGCGGTCAGCAGCACGGTCCAGCCCGCGAGCACCCCCAGGTGGGACCAGCCCGGCCAGGTGCCGGCGGCCGCCTCGCCCAGCGCCCGGGCCGCCGCACCGAACGGGGTCAGCTGCACCACGCGGGCCAGGGTGTGCGGCATCTCCTGCACCGGCAGCCACAGCCCCGCGCAGAACATCATCGGGAAGAACACCGCCGAGCCGATCGCGCTCGCGATCTTCGTGGTACGGGACAGCGCCGAGACGACCGAGCCGAGGGCGAGCGCGGCGAGCGCCGCGAGGACCAGGGCCAGCAGATAGCCCCCCGGCTGCTCGGGCAGCCGTACGGCGAAGGCCAGCCGGCCGACGGTGAGCGCGAGCAGCGCCGAGGCCAGCGCGACCGTGCCCTGCACGGCCATCTGCGCCGACAGCAGCGCCGACGGCCGTACCGGCGTGAGCCGCATCCGGCGCAGGATGCCCCGCTCCCGGTAGCCCGTCAGGGCCTGCGGCAGCGACTGCACCCCGGACATGATCAGCGCGATCAGTACGGCGATGGGGACGTAGGCGTCGACCGGCCGCAGCCCGCCCAGGGACGCGTCGGGCCTGCGGAAGGAGGGGATCGAGCCGAGGATCACCAGGAGCAGCGTCGGGAACAGGAAGATCCAGAAGACGGCGCCGGGCTCCCGGCGGAACAGCCGGAACTCGGTGCGCAGAACGGCGGTGTTCATGCCGTGGCCTCCTCGGCCGTGCGGTTGGTCAGGTCCAGGAACGCGTCGTCGAGGGTGGCGTCGACCACGCGCAGCTGACGGGCGGTGATGTGGTGCCGGGCGAGCAGGGTGATGACCGCGTCGACGGTCTCGTCGGTGCCGGAGAGGGTGATCCGGCCGTCCTTGCGCTCGATCGAGGCGAGCGCGGGGAGACCGGCGAGGGCGTGGTCGTCCAGCGGGACGGACGGGGTGAAGCTGATGACGGTCGCGCCGGCCGAACGGCGGATCAGCCCGTCCGGGGTGTCCAGCGCCGCGACCCGCCCCTTGTCGATCACCGCGATCCGGTCGCAGAGCCGCTGCGCCTCCTCCATGAAATGGGTGACGAGCAGCACGGTGACGCCGCTCGCGCGGACGTCCTCGATCAGCTGCCAGGTGTCTCGGCGGGCGCGCGGGTCGAGCCCGGTGGTCAGCTCGTCCAGCACCACGACCCGGGGGTTGCCGATCAGGGCCAGCGCGATGAACAGCCGCTGCTGCTGCCCGCCGGACAGCTTGGCGAACCGGGTGCCGAGCTTGGGGACGAGACCGAGGCGTTCGGCGAGCGGCCGCCAGTCGGCGGGGCGCGGCGAGAACGAGGCGTACAGCTCCAGCGCCTCCCGGACGGTGAGCTTGGGCTGGAGCTCGCTCTGCTGGAGCTGGGCGCCGAGGACCAGGGCGACCCGGTCGTGGTCGGCGACCGGGTCGAGCCCGGCGACCCGGACCCGGCCGGCGTCGGGGACCCGCAGCCCCTCGACGCACTCCACGGTGGTGGTCTTGCCGGCGCCGTTCGGGCCGAGGATCCCGAAGATCTCGCCCTCCTCGACGGCGAAGGAGACGCCGTCGACCACGGCGCGGCCGCCGTAGGACTTGCGCAGACCGGTGACTTCGATGACGGATGGCATGCATCGAGACTCCCGCCCGGGCGGGGTCCGGCACATCGGCCGGCCCGCTCGAAACGGCATCAGCCGATCGGTTGATGCGCCGCTACGACCCATCGGTGCGCGGGGGTCCTAGGGCCAAGGGCGGAGGGTGGCCCGGCCAAAACTCGGTGGGCGATGTCAGTGCCGGTCCGTACGCTCGCGGTGATGCCCACGACACGTGCAACCACCGAGGACCGCTCCACCGTCCGCAGCCTGCTGCGGCTGTGGCCGTTCGTCCGCCCCATCGGCTTCCGGCTGTTCGGCGCCGCGCTGGTCGCGGTCACGGCCTCCTGTACGGGGCTGGTGATCCCGCTCGTGCTGAAGTGGATGGTGGACGGCCCGGTCGCCCACCGGGACCCGGCCGGGGTCTGGCTCGGCGCGCTGTACCTGCTGCTGCTCGGCCTGGCCGAGGCGGTCCTGTTCGGGATACGGCGCTGGCTGGTGGCGCGTCCGCTGTCCTCCGTCGAGGCCGAGATGCGCGGGCGGCTCTACCGGCACCTCCAGCGGCTCCCGGTGGCCTTCCACGACCGCTGGGCCTCCGGCCAGCTGCTGTCGCGGGCCACCACCGACCTGATGCTGCTGCGTCAGTTCCTCGCGTTCCCGCTGACGTTCCTGCTGGTCAACGGGGTGACCATTGTCGTGGGCGTGGTCATCATGCTGGTGCAGGACTGGGTGCTGGGGCTGGTCGTCCTCGCGCCGGCCCTGCCCGTGATCTGGACCTGCGCGCTCTTCGAGCGGCGGTACGCCGAGGTGGCCCGCCGCGCCCAGGACCAGGTCGGCGATCTGACCACCCTGGTCGAGGAGAGCGTGCTCGGCATCCGCATCGTCAAGGGGTTCGGCCGGCACCGCAGTCAGGCCCGGGCGTTCCGCGCGCTGTCGGGCACGCTGCGCGGCACCGAGCTGCGCAAGGCGCGGCTGCTGGCGGCCATCTGGGGCGTCATCGTGACCCTGCCCGAGCTGGCGATCGGGGCGGCGCTGGTGCTGGGGGCCGTTCGGGTGGCCGACGGCGAGCTGTCGGCGGGGACCCTGGTCGCCTTTCTGAGCACGGCGCTCGCGCTGCGCTGGCCGGTGGACTCCATCGGCTTCCTGCTGGCCATGAGCCAGGAGGCGGCGACGGCCACCGAGCGGTACTTCGAGGTGCTGGACGAGGCACCGGAGGAGACCACGGCCCGGGACGGCGGCGCCCACCGCGGCGAGCAGGACGGCGCCCGGCCGGGACTCAGCTTCCAGGGCGTCCAATTCCGCTACCCGGACGCACCCGCCGGCTCCGCACCCCTCCTCGACCACGTCGACCTGCATGTCCGGCCCGGCGAGTCCATGGCCCTGGTCGGCGCCACCGGCAGCGGCAAGACCACCCTCACCGCGCTGGTGCCGCGGCTGCACGAGGTCACCTCCGGCCGGATCACCCTGAACGGCGTCGACATCACCGCGATGCCCCGCGCGGAACTCCGCGCCAAGGTCTCCGTCGCTTTCGAGGAACCCACCCTCTTCTCCGCGAGCGTCGGGGAGAACGTCCTGATGGGCGCGGAGGACGGCGCGGGCGAGGAGGAGCTGGACCGCGCCCTTGCCATCGCCCAGGCCGACTTCGCGCACGCCCTCCCGCAGGGCACCGGCACCCGGGTCGGCGAGCAGGGCCTCAGCCTGTCCGGCGGCCAGCGGCAGCGTCTCGCGCTGGCCCGCGCGGTGGTCGGCCGGCCGGAGTTCCTGGTGCTGGACGACCCGCTGTCCGCGCTGGACGTGCACACGGAGGCCGCCGTGGAGGCCGCGCTGCGGCAGGTCCTCGCCGACACCACCGCGCTGATCGTGGCCCACCGCCCGTCCACGGTGCTGCTGGCCGACCGGGTCGCCCTGCTCTCCGGCGGCCGGATCGCGGCCGTGGGCACCCACCAGGAACTGCTGCGCACCAACGCCGAGTACGCGCATCTGATGTCCGGGGAGCCGGCCGGAGCACAGGGCGAACGGGAAGAACAGCGCGAACAGGGCGAACGGGAAGAACAGGGAGACCGCCGGTGACCAGCACGACCGCCTCCGCCGCCCCCGCCGGCCGTGACGACCACGACGGCGACCGGGGCGACGACCAGGACAACGCCGCCCACGCCGCCCGCGCCGACCGGGCGGCCCGGCCCGCCGGCGAGGACCCCTTCGACCGGGACGTCCTGCCCACCCCGCCCGGCGCCACCGCCGCCCTGCTGCGCTCGCTGCTGGCGCCGATGCGCGGCCGGGTCCTGTTCACCACGCTGCTCCTGCTGCTCCAGCAGGCGGCCGTGCAGGCGGGCCCGCTGCTGGTGGCGTACGCCCTCGACACCGCCGTACCGGCGTTCCGGGACCACCGGCACGGGCCGCTGGTCGCGGTCGCCGTCGGCTATCTGCTGTGCGCCCTGCTCTCCGGCGGGCTCCAGTTCTGGTTCATCGAGGCGTCGGCCCGGGTCAGCCAGGACGTGCTGCTCGACCTGCGCGGCCGGATCTTCCGGCACGCGCAGGCGCTGAGCATCGACTTCCACGAGCGGTACACCTCCGGACGGCTGATCTCCCGCTCCACCACCGATGTCGAGTCGCTGCGCGAACTCCTCAACGAGGGCTTGCAGGAGCTGGTGACCGTCGTCCTCTCCTTCGTGTACATCTCCGCGCTGCTGCTCTGGCTGGACCTCGGGCTGGGCGCGGTGGCGGTCGTCTCCTTCGTCCCGCTGTACCTGCTCGTCCGGCTCTACCAGCGGCGGGCCGGGCGGGTGTACCGGGAGCGGTCGACGGCGATCGCCGCGGTGATCGTGAAGTTCGTGGAGACGATGAACGGCATCCGGCCGGTGCGCGCCTTCCGCCGGGAGGCCGCCAACGACGCCGAGTTCACCGCGCTCAACACCCGGCACGAGCGGACGAACGGGGACGCGCTGCTGGAGATGGCCCGCTATGTGGTCGGCTCCCGCCTGGTGGCCAACACGGCGGTCGCGGGGATCGTGCTGTGGGGTGCCTACCGGGTGGCGTCCGACTCGCTGGAACTGGGCGTGCTGGCCGCCGCCGTGCTGTATCTGCGGCGGCTGTACGACCCCATCGACCGGCTCGGCATGTTCCTCAACTCCTACCAGTCGGCGGCGGCCTCCCTGGAGAAGATCGCCGGACTGCTGGCCCAGACGCCGTCCGTGCCGGAGCCCTCGGACCCGCGTGAACTCCCGCCCGCCAAGGGCGACTTCCCGGGCCGTGAGGTCGTCTTCGACGGGGTCTCCTTCGGTTACCGCACCGGCGGCGAGGTGCTGCCCCGCTTCGACCTGACCCTGCCGGCCGGACAGACCGTCGCGGTCGTCGGCTCCACCGGCGCCGGCAAGTCCACCCTCGCCAAGCTCCTCGCCCGCTTCTACGACCCCTCCGCCGGCCGGGTCCTGCTGGACGGGGTGGACCTGCGCGAGCTGGCCGCGCCGGAGCTGCGGCGCGGGGTGGTGATGGTGACCCAGGAGGCGTTCCTGTTCTCCGGGACGGTCGCGGACAACATCGCCATCGGCCGCCCGGACGCCACCCGGGAGGAGATCGAGCGCGCCGCGAAGGCGATCGGCGCGCACGAGTTCATCAGCGCGCTGCCCGACGGCTACGACACGGACGTCCGCAAGCGCGGCGGCCGTATCTCGGCCGGCCAGCGCCAGCTGGTCGCGTTCGCCCGGGCGTTGCTCGCCGACCCGGCCGTGCTGATCCTCGACGAGGCGACCAGCTCCCTGGACATCCCCGGGGAACGGGCCGTCCAGCGGGCGATGTCGACGGTCCTGCG
Organism: Streptomyces sp. NPDC127190; assembly: GCF_042672505.1. Classification (NCBI taxonomy): domain Bacteria; kingdom Bacillati; phylum Actinomycetota; class Actinomycetes; order Kitasatosporales; family Streptomycetaceae; genus Streptomyces; species Streptomyces sp. NPDC127190. The sequence continues at coordinate 328,374 of NZ_JBHXVE010000001.1, read as the reverse complement.
GGGCCGTACGGCCGTGGTCATCGCCCACCGGCTGTCCACGGTGGAGATCGCGGACCGGGTGCTGGTGATGGAGCACGGCCGCATCGTCGAGGACGGCCACCCGACCGAACTGATCGCCGGCACCGGCAGGTTCGCCAACCTGCACAAGGCCTGGCGGGACAGTCTGGCGTAGCCCGCCTACGGCACCCCCAGCTCGAACAGGGCGTACCCCGCGTACGAGCCGGAGGCCAGGGCGGCGATGCCGAGCAGGGTGCACAGCAGGGGCAGCGACAGCCGGCGCATCGCGGCCGCGAGGGGCAGGAACAGGGGGAAGCAGGGCAGCAGATAGCGGGAGACGTTGGCGAAGATCTGCTGGCTGCCGAGGACCAGGGCGAGGGTCAGCACGGTGTAGACGACCAGCATGGCCGGGGGGCGCAGGCGCAGCAGCAGGGGGAGCAGGGCGAAGGCGAGCAGGACCACGGCGACGCCGATGACGTCGGAGAAGGGGTAGGAGAACAGATAGCCGCCGAAGTGGCCCACGGGCACGGACGTCAGCACGTCCAGGGTCTGCTTGCCGTAGTCGAACTCGTGCGCCCATGCGCCGGACTGGAGCTTGAAGTACCCGGTCAGGTCGCCCATCCGGTCGCCGACCCAGAGCAGATAGCCGAGCAGTCCCAGCGGGGCCAGGGCCGCCGCCAGCAGCGGGCGCGCCACCCCGTCCTCGCGCCGGCGCAGGGCGAGCAGCGCGGCGACGCCGAGCGCGGCGACCAGCGCGGCGGCGGTCGGCCGGTTGAGGCCGGCCGCGAAGGCGAGCGCCCCGGCGGTGAGCCAGCGGCGCGTCATGACCGCGTAGGCGGTCCAGACGGCCAGGGCCACGTAGAGGGAGTCGGAGTAGACCGCCCACTCCACCCCGGAGCCCGGCCACACCGCCCACAGCCCGGCCGCGGCGAACCCCGCCCGCCGGCCGCCGAAGCGTTCGGCGACGGCGTACACACCGAGCGCGGCGGCGAAGGACGCGAGGACGGAGACCAGCAGCCCCGCGCCGTACGAGCCGAGGCCGGTGACCGCGGAGGTCAGCCGCATCAGCGCCGGGTAGAGCGGGAAGAACGCCGCCGAGTTGCCCTCCAGCGTGATCAGGCCGGTGGCGCCCGGGACCGGGACCAGCTTCGGGTCGTAGCCGTGCAGCGCGATCTGCTGGTACCACCAGCCGTCCCAGGTCGCCAGCACGTCCCACACATGGGCGCCGCCGCCGAACCGCGGGTCCTTGGTGCGGTAGTCCCCGGCGGAGGACAGCAGATACATGAAGGAGCAGAAACCGGCCAGTTTCAGGCTGCCGTACAGCGCCAGCACCGGGCCGTGCCGGCGGGCGGCACGGCGGAGGCGGCCGGAGCCGGGTGCGGTGTCCACGGGCGGGGCCTCGACGGGGGGCAGGGTCGCGGTCATGCCGCCGGCCGTCCGGTGCGCGGGCGACGGCGGGCCAGCTCGCGCCGCATCCGTACGATCCCGCGCAGATCGGCCAGCGCGGTGGCGACGATGTCGACGCTGCTGTCCGGGTCGTCCACCCAGTCCACCGGCACCTCGTGGATGCGCAGGCCGGCCCGTTCGGCGTGCACCAGCAGCTCGGTGTCGAAGAACCACTCCCCGTCCCGCACCAGTGGCAGCAGCCGCTCGGCGGCCTCCCGCCGCACCGCCTTGAAACCGCACTGCGCGTCCGAGAAGCCGACGGCGAGCGTGCAGCGCAGCAGGACGTTGTAGCAGCGCGAGATGACCTCCCGCTTGGGGCCGCGCACCACCCGCGCACCGGGCGCCAGCCGGGTGCCGATGGCCAGGTCGGAGTGGCCGGATATCAGCGGGGCCACCAGCGGCAGCAGGGCCGCGAGTCCCGTCGACAGGTCGACGTCCAGGTAGGCCAGCACGGGTGCCCGGGACCCCGTCCAGGCCGCCCGCAGCGCCCGGCCGCGCCCCTTCTCCGGCAGCCGGAGCGAGACCACCTCGGGCAGCTCGTCCGCGAGCCGGGCGGCGATGGCCGGGGTGCCGTCGGTGCTCGCGTTGTCGGCGACGGTGATGCGGAACGGGTAGGGGAAGGTGTCCCGCAGATGCGCGTGCAGCCGCCGGACGTTCGGCTCCAGGTCCTTCTCCTCGTTGAACACCGGTACGGCCACGTCCAGGACGGGCTCCTCGTGGTGGGTGGGCAGCGGTGTGCGCCGGGGTGCCGGTGCCAGGGCCGAGGACCGGCCGGTGCGGAGTTTCATCACGTGTCTTCCCCGTTTGTTGCTGGTGGTCGGGCATGCCGCGGGCATGTGGCGGCATGCCGGTGACATGCGGTCGGTGGTGCGGGTCGATGGGTGGTGCGGGCCGGTCGGGTCAGCCGGGTGGTCCGGACCGTGCCGAGGAGGTGGCCGAGGAGGTGGCCGGGGGACCGGCCGGGATGGTCGTCGTCGCGGTGACCGGCGGGGCCGTGGACGGCTCCCGCGCGGTGGCGGACGCGGTGGCGGAGGCGGTGGCGGACGGAGGCCGCGGGCTCGTGGTCGCCGAACTCCCCGTCGTCGTGGGCGGGTAGGACGCCGAGGCGGTGTTCTCGGGGGGTGCCCCGGCCGTCGTCGGGGGGACCGACGGCGGCGCGGTGGGGGTGGCCGACGGCGTCGCGGGCGTGGTCGGGCTCGGCCCGGGCGTCGCGCTGCTCGCGGGCCGGGGCTGCGGGGCGCTGGGCCGGTCGTCGGTGTGGCCGTGCGGCCACAGCAACAGGCCGAGGCCCAGCCCGGCGACGACGACCACGGAACCGGCGGCCCGGCGCGCCGCCCGCACCCGGCGACGGCTGCGCACACCCGCGCGCAGCCGCTCCCGGTGCCGGGGCTCGAAGGGCGTCTGCTCCTGCGCGGTGCGCATCAGCCGGGTCAGCTGCCGCTCGAAGTGATCCGGGCCGGCGGCGCGGTCCCGGTGGTCGGCGTCGGCCCCGTCCCGCACCCGCTTCAGGTGGTCCAGCTCGTCCATGGGTCCTCCCTCACCCCACCGGCTCGATGACGTCGGCCAGCAGCAGGCGCAGCCTGGCCACTCCGCGCGCGGCATGGGACCGGGCCGTGCCCACCGGGCAGCCCAGGGCCTCGGCCACCTGACGGTCGGGCAGGTCCTGGTAGTAGCGCAGCACCACGGCGGCCCGCTGCCGCGGCGTCAGCTGGGCGAGCGCCGCCTCCAGCCGGGACCGCTCGGCCACGGCCGCCGACAGATCACCGGTCACGGCCTCCTCGGGCAGCTCCGCGACGGGCCGTTCGCCCCACCAGCGCCGCCGGGCGGAGCGGGCCGCGGCCCGCGCCAGCACCGTGCGCACATACGCCTCCGGCGCCTCCTCGGCGACCTTCGGCCACACGAACCACAGCTTGACCAAGGACTCCTGCAACAGGTCCTCGGCCCGGTGCCGGTCCCCTCCGGTGAGCAGACGGGCCAGGTGGAACAGGACCGACCAGCGGGCCGCCACGAACGCGTCGTACTCACCGGCCCGTGCCTGCTCCATCCCCACGATCCCCGCTCTCGCCGGCTGTCTCCACAAGGGGAAAGGCCCTGGACCCCCTCATGCGCTGCATCCGGCGGACGTGATCCGTGTCACGCACAGCCCGCGCACAGCATCAGACGACCCGCAGCAGCAGTGCCGTCCGCGCCTCCACCGTGAGCTCGGTCCCGGCCCGGTGGACCGTGCCCGGTGCCTCGCTCTGCTCCTCCCGGGAGGTGTCCACGAGCACCTCGTAGCCCTCGGCCCACGGCGGGCCGGGCAGCACGAAGGGGGTCGGGCGGTCGCCCGCGTGCAGCACCGCGAGGAAGCTGTCGTCCACCACCGGCGCGCCCCGCTCGTCCCGGCCCGGGATGTCCCGCCCGGAGAGGTACATGCCGAGCGTGGCCGCCGGCGCGTACCAGTCGCCCTCGGTCATCTCCGCGCCCCGCGCGGTGAACCAGGCCAGGTCGCGCAGCCCGTCCGCGGAGTGCGCGCGGCCGGAGAAGAAGGCGCGGCGGCGCAGCACCGGGTGCCGGTGGCGCAGACCGATGAGCCGCGAGGTGAGGTCGAACAGCGGCCGCCAGTCCGGGTCGTCCAGCAGGGACCAGTCCAGCCAGCCGATCTCGTTGTCCTGGCAGTAGGCGTTGTTGTTGCCGCGCTGGGTGCGGCCCAGTTCGTCGCCGGCGACCAGCATGGGCACCCCGGTGGACAGCAGCAGCGTGGTGAGCAGGTTGCGCAGCTGGCGGCGGCGCAGCGCCCGCACCCGCTCGTCGTCCGTCTCGCCCTCGGCCCCGCAGTTCCAGGAGCGGTTGTCGCCGGTGCCGTCGCGGTTGTCCTCGCCGTTGGCCTCGTTGTGCTTGCGCTCGTACGACACCAGGTCGCGCAGCGTGAACCCGTCGTGCGCGGTGACGAAGTTGACCGAGGCGTACGGGCGGCGGCCGCCCCACGCGTACAGGTCGCTGGAGCCGGACAGCCGGTAGCCCATCTCGCGCACATCCGGCAGGGCGTGCCGCCAGAAGTCCCGTACGGCGTTGCGGTAGCGGTCGTTCCACTCCGTCCACAGCGGCGGGAACGCGCCCACCTGGTAGCCGCCGGAGCCGATGTCCCACGGTTCGGCGATGAGCTTCACCCGGCGCAGCACGGGGTCCTGGGCGATGACCGCGAGGAAGGGGGAGAGCATGTCGACGTCGTGCATCGAGCGGGCCAGCGCCGCCGCGAGGTCGAAGCGGAAGCCGTCCACGCCCATCTCGGTCACCCAGTAGCGCAACGAGTCGGTGATCAGGCGCAGCACCTGGGGCTGGACCACGTGCAGGGTGTTGCCGCAGCCGGTGTAGTCGGCGTAGCGGCGGGCGTCGTCCTGGAGGCGGTAGTAGCCGCGGTTGTCGATGCCCTTGAGGGACAGGGTCGGACCCAGCTCGCCCGCCTCCGCGGTGTGGTTGTAGACCACGTCAAGGATGACCTCGATGCCGGCCGCGTGCAGCGCGCGGACCATCCGCTTGAACTCGCCGACCTGCTGTCCGGTCGTACCGGAGGCCGCGTAGCCGGCGTGCGGGGCGAAGTAGCCGATGGAGTTGTAGCCCCAGTAGTTGCGCAGGCCGCGGCTGAGCAGGTGGTCCTCGTGCGCGAACTGGTGCACCGGCAGCAGCTCCACGGCCGTGACGCCCAGCCGCACCAGGTGCTCGATCGCGGCCGGGTGCGCGAGCCCCGCGTAGGTGCCGCGCAGGTGCTCCGGGATGCCCGGGTGCAGCTTGGTGAAGCCGCGCACATGCAGCTCGTAGATCACCGAGTCCGCCCAGGGCGTCTTGGGGCGGCGGTCGTCGGACCAGTCGTCGTCATCGTGGACGACGACGCCCTTCGGGACGTACGGCGCCGAGTCGCGGTCGTCCCGGACGGTGTCCGCCACCTGCTGCTCGGGCCAGTCCCGGACATGCCCGTAGACCTCCGGCGGGAGGGTGAACTCGCCGTCCACGGCCCGGGCGTACGGGTCCAGAAGCAGCTTGGCCGGGTTCCAGCGGGCGCCGGTCCACGGGTCCCAGCGGCCGTCCACCCGGTAGCCGTACCGCTGCCCGGGCATCACGCCCGGTACGAACCCGTGCCAGATCTCGTGCGTCAGCTCGGTCAGCCGGACCCGGGTCTCCCGTCCCCGTTCGTCGAACAGGCACACCCGGACCGCCTCGGCACCCGCCGCCCACAGCGCGAAGTTGGTGCCCGCGACCCCGTCCGGCCCGACCCGGAACCGCGCCCCGAGCGGGGTCGGCGTGCCCGGCCACACGGTGGGGGCGGGTGGTACGGAGTGCCGGACGACGCCGTTCGCCCCGGCGGCCGCCGGAATCCCGTCCCCGGCCGCCGGTTCTCCGGCCGGTGCCCGCTGCTCGGCTGCGCTCGTCACCTGTCGGCCCCTCTTTCAGTGGCGCGCCAAGGGGCGGCGCGCCCGGCCGCACGGCAGTGCCGGGTGTGCCCGGCCACCGCTACGGCTGCGCCCCGACGGCTCTGCACGGGCGCGGCGGCTCCCCGATGTTGTCGTCCTTCCCTCTTTTCTGCCCAGTGCGTGGGTCGCACTCACGTTTCCCCGGAGCGGGCCCGTCGTTGAGCCCCGCGTGAGGCACGCACAAGGACGCGCACGGCGCGCGGGGGCCGCACTGGCCGCCGTACTGATGTGGACGGGGCTGCTGGCCGGCTGCTCCGCGGACGGCTCCGGGCCGCTCGGACTGGGCGGCGGGCCCGGTAGCCCCCCGGCGCCCGAGGACGTCATCCGCGTCAGCCCCGGCGACGGCAGCAGCGCCGTGCGCCCCGGGCAGCGGCTGCGGGTGCGGGTGCCCGAAGGGCGGCTGGAGAAGGTGACCGTGACGAAGTCCCAGGACGCGCAGGACGCGCCGGTCCCCGGGCACATCAGCGGCGACGGGCTGACCTGGCGGCCGGACCGGGACCGGCTCGCGCTCGCCGCCCGGTACACGGTCGACGCGGTCGCGCTGGACTCCGAGGGCCGCCGCTCGGCCCGCCACACCACCTTCACCACCTACGTCCCCGACCAGCGGTTCATCGCCTACGTCACCCCCGAGAACCGCGCCACCGTCGGCACCGGGATGATCGTCTCCCTCTCCTTCAGCCGGGAGATCACCGACCGCGCCGCCGTCGAACGCGCCGTACACGTCACCGCGCGGCCCCCCGTGGAGATCCGCCCGCACTGGTTCGGCAACGGCCGCCTGGACTTCCGCCCCGAGCGCTACTGGAAGCCCGGCACCGAGGTCACCGTCGGCCTCGGCCTCAGGGACGTCGAGGGCGCCAAGGGCCTGTACGGCCTCCAGTCCAAGACGTTCTCCTTCACCGTCGGCCGCAGCCAGGTCTCCCTGGTCGACGCGGAGCGGCACACCATGCAGGTGCGGCGCGACGGCCGGCTGCTCGCCACCGTCCCGATCACCGCGGGCGCCCCCGAGAACCCGACGTACAACGGGAAGATGGTGGTGATGGACATGCTGGAGGTCACCCGCATGAACAGCCACACGGTCGGCTTCGGCGGCGAGTACGACATCCCGGACGTCCCGCACGCCATGAAGCTCACCGACTCCGGCACCTTCCTGCACGGCAACTACTGGTCCCCGGACGCCCCGGGCCGGGTCAACGTCAGCCACGGCTGCGTGGGCCTCAGGGACGTCAAGGGCGGCAGCTCGGACACCCCGGCGGGCTGGTTCTTCGACCGCAGCCTCGTCGGCGACGTCGTCGAGGTCGTGCACAGCGAGGACAGGACGGTCGCCCCGGACAACGGCCTCGGCGGGTGGAACATGCCCTGGAAGGAGTGGAAAGCCGGCAGCGCGGTGAAGTAACCAGGTGGGAGGGCGCGTCGGAGGTCACGGTGGCAGGTTGAACTTGCGACAGAACGGTGACGTTTGTCTGACATCCCGCTCAAATCCCGACGGTTAACATGCGCACACCAAGATGTGGCGGGGAGCGGGCCCGGGGGGACCGGGGCCCGGCGAGGGGAGAACAACTTGAACGTGCGGCCGATGGCGGGGGCGTCGACGACGGGGCGGCGAGGCCGTAAGGGATGGGGGCTCATAGCCGGCGCGCTGGTGCTGTCGCTCGCCGCGTGCGGCGGCGGCGGTGACTCGGGCTCCGGCAAGGACGGCAAGGCCGAGGGCGGCGCCACCCAGCAGGGCGAGCAGCAGTCCACCGCAGCCGTCACCATCACACCCAAGTCCGGCGCCACGGGCGTCGACACCAGTGGCGCCCTGAAGGTCGCCGTGGCCAAGGGCAGGCTGACCGAGGTCACCGTCAAGGACGAGAAGGGCGCCACGGTCGCCGGCACCCTCGCCGGCGACGGCGCGTCCTGGACGCCGTCGACCCACCTGGCCGCCGCCACCAAGTACACGGTGCACGCGGTCGCCAAGGACTCCGCGGGCCGCGCGGCCGCCGAGGACTCCACCTTCACCACGCTGACCCCGAGGAACACCTTCCTCGGCTCCTTCACCCCCGAGGACGGCTCCACCGTCGGCGTCGGGATGCCGTTCTCCGTCAACTTCACGCGTGGCATCACCCACCCGGACGCGGTGAAGCAGGCCATCAGGATCAAGACCGAGCCGCCCGTCGACGTCGAGGGCCACTGGTTCGGCAACGACCGCCTGGACTTCCGCCCGGAGAAGTACTGGAAGGCCGGCACCAAGGTCACCGTCGACCTGAACCTCGACGGCGTCGAGGGCCGCGACGGCGTCTACGGCAAGCAGCACCGGACGGTGAAGTTCACCATCGGGCGCAACCAGGTCTCCATCGTGGACGCCAAGAAGCACACGATGAAGATCACCCAGGACGGCAAGGTCATCAAGACCCTCCCGGCCACCACCGGCAAGCCCGGCTACGACACCTGGAACGGCCAGATGGTCATCAGCGAGAAGCTGACGGTGACCCGGATGAACGGCGAGACCGTCGGCTACGGCGGCGAGTACGACATCAAGGACGTCCCGCACGCCATGCGCCTGACCACCTCCGGCACCTTCATCCACGGCAACTACTGGGGCGGCGACGCCTTCGGCAACTACAACGCCAGCCACGGCTGCGTCGGCCTGCGCGATGTGCGCGGCGGCTACGACAGCTCCGTCCCGGCGGCCTGGTTCTTCAACCACTCGATCATCGGCGACGTGGTCGTCGTCCGGCACTCCGACGACCGCACGGTGGACCCGGCCAACGGGCTCAACGGCTGGAACATGTCGTGGGCGGACTGGAAGAAGTGACCCCCTGACGAACGGAAGGGCCCGGTGCTGTGACCTACGGCACCGGGCCCTTCCGCGTTAGTGGCCGTTAACCTGCATCCCATGACCGTCTCTCTCGAAGTCGACGAAGGCGTCGGCACCCTGCGGCTCGACCGGCCCCCGATGAACGCGCTGGACATCGCCACCCAGGACCGGCTGAAGGAGCTGGCCGAAGAGATCACCCGCCGCGACGACGTGCGCGCCGTGGTGATCTACGGCGGCGAGCGGGTGTTCGCGGCCGGCGCGGACATCAAGGAAATGCAGAACATGGACCACACCGCGATGGTCCTGCGCGCCCGCGGCCTCCAGGACTCCTTCACCGCCGTGGCCCGCATCCCCAAGCCGGTCGTCGCCGCCGTCACCGGCTACGCCCTCGGCGGCGGCTGCGAGCTGGCCCTGTGCGCCGACTACCGGATCGCCGCCGACAACGCCAAGCTCGGCCAGCCCGAGATCCTGCTCGGCCTGATCCCGGGCGCCGGCGGCACCCAGCGGCTGCCCCGGCTGATCGGTCCCTCCAAGGCCAAGGACCTCATCTTCACCGGCCGTCAGGTCAAGGCCGACGAGGCCCTCGCGATCGGCCTGGTCGACCGGGTCGTACCAGCCGCCGAGGTCTACGAGCAGGCGCACGCCTGGGCCGCCCGGCTGGCCACGGGCCCGGCGCTCGCGCTGCGCGCCGCCAAGGAGTCGATCGACAGCGGGATCGAGACCGACCTGGAGACCGGGCTCACCGTGGAGCGCAACTGGTTCGCCGGGCTCTTCGCCACCGAGGACCGCGAGCTGGGCATGCGCAGCTTCGTCGAGGAGGGGCCGGGCAAGGCCAAGTTCACCTGAGCCTCGGCCGTGTGAACTCCACGACAACTCCCCCCGGGACACTTGCAATTGACGCGTCGTCTCATCCGGGTCCCTCGATGGGGCGGTTTATGGGAACCTTAAGGCGACCTTAAGCCTGTGCCGTCGAGGGAGCCTGACGATTGCCCGGACATGAGCCGTCTTCGCAGGTCAACCAGGCTGTTTCGGGCATCGTAATGCCTTCGGCATATGACGAACCGCGGGCGCGGGACGGGGGCGTGCGGGGGGCGTATTCCTCCGGAACGGCCCCCAAGGCGGCTGCGGACGGCCATCATGGGGGCATGGCGGGGCTGGAGGGCATCGAACAGCCGCGGGGACACAGCCGTGCGGCCGCGGCACGCTGGTCGCCCGCGGTCGAGGACGAACGGGCGCTCAAGGCGCTCGAACTGTTCGGCAACCCGACGGAGGCGGAGGTACCGCTGCCGTCCCGCCCGGAGTCCGCGGCCACCGCCCGCCGGCTCGCCCAGGTCGTCGTCCTGCGCACCTGGCGGCTGACCCCCAAGCTGACCGAGGACACGGTCTTACTCGTGTCGGAGCTCGTCGGCAACGCCGTACGGCACACCGGTGCCCGCGTCTTCGGACTGCGGATGCGCCGCCGCCCCGGCTGGATCCGCGTCGAGGTCCGCGACCCCTCGCGCGGCCTGCCCTGTCTGATGCCGGTTCAGGAGCTGGACGTCAGCGGCCGCGGACTCTTCCTGGTGGACAAACTCTCCGACCGCTGGGGCGTGGATCTGCTGCCGCGCGGCAAGACCACCTGGTTCGAGATGCGGGTCGCCGACCGCTGACCGGGGCGCCGCCTCCTGTGTCGCCTCCGCTGCGACCCGGCAACATCCCCAATTCGGTCCAATCGGCGATTTTCTTACCTATCGCCCCTTAAATGGTGCGGGTGACCACCACCAACCGACGCGAGGTGCTGCGAGCGGGTGCCGGGCTCGTCGCCGGCGGCGCGCTCGCCGCCGGTTGCGGCTCCGCCCCGGCCGGCCGGCCCCCCGCCTCCCCCTCCGCGTCCACCCCCGTGTCCCCCTCCGCGTCCGCCACCGCCCAGGCGGCTCCCGCCCCGCGCGCCTACCCCGGTCTGCCGGTCCAGATCACCCATGGCCCGCGCACCCGGCCCCAGGTCGCCCTCACCTTCCACGGCCAGGGCGACCCCGACATCGCCCACACCCTGCTCGGCGCGGCCGAGCGCGCCGGTGCCCGGCTCACCGTGCTCGCCGTCGGCACCTGGCTGGACGAACACCCGGGCATCGCCCGGCGGATCCTCGACGGCGGCCACGACCTGGGCAACCACACCCAGCGGCACATCTCCGTCAACGCCATGGCCGAGGCCGACGCCCGCAGGGAGATCACCGACTGCGCGGACCGGCTGAAGCGGCTCACCGGCTCCATCGGCACCTGGTTCCGGCCCTCCCGCTCGCCGACCGCCTCCCCGCTGGTCGCCCGGCTGGCCCGCGCCGCCGGCTATCCGCACGTGCTGTCCTACGACGTCGACTCGCTCGACTACACCCGCCCCGGCGCCGCCGCCATCACCCGCAAGGTGCTCGCCGAGGTACGCGGCGGATCGGTGGTGAGCCTGCACTTCGGGTACCCGGACACGGCCACCGCCCTGCCCGACCTCCTGCACGAACTCGACCGGCGTGGACTGCGCGCGGTCACCACCACGGAGCTGCTGAGCTGATGCGAACCACGAAAGCCGCCCCCCTGCTGGCCGCCGGTGCCGCCCTGACCGCCCTCACCCTGCTGTCCGCGTGCGACAGCGGAACGCACCACGCGAACCAGCCCGTCAACACCAGGGCGCCCGTCCAGCGGCAGGTGGACAAGCGGCTGGTGAACGTGTTGCCCGGGATGCCGCCCGTCGAGGACCCGGGCGACCTCTACGCCGCCGACCGGCCGAACCGGCTCTCCCCGGTGGTCAAGGACTTCCCGTCCCGGGTGTACGTCCCCAACACCAACTCGGACACCGTCACCGTCATCGACCCCAAGAGCTACAAGGTCCTCGAGACGATCCCGGTGGGCCGCCAGCCCCAGCACGTGGTGCCGTCCTGGGACCTGAAGACCCTGTGGGTCAACAACGACCTCGGCAACAGCCTCACCCCCATCGACCCGAGGACCGGCAGGGCCGGCAAGCCGGTCGCCGTGCACGACCCGTACAACCTGTACTTCACGCCCGACGGCAAGTACGCCGTCGTCATGGCCTCCAAGGACCGCCAGCTGGTCTTCCGTGACGCCCACACCATGAAGGTGGTCAAGGCGGTCCCGGTGACCTGCGGGGGCGTCAACCACGCCGACTTCTCCATCGACGGCCGCTACTTCATCGTGTCCTGCGAGTTCAGCGGGGAGATCCTCAAGGTGGACACCGCGGGGATGAAGGTCGTCGGGCAGGAGAAGGTGCCGTTCCCCGGGGCCATGCCGCAGGACGTCAAGGTCTCGCCCGACGGCAAGCTGTTCTACATCGCCGACATGAAGGCCGACGGCCTGTGGATCCTGGACGGGGACACGTTCACCCGGCCCCGCTTCCTCTACACCGGCAAGGGCGCCCACGGGCTGTACGTCAGCCGGGACTCCCGCGAGATGTACATCTCCAACCGCGGCGAGGGGACCATCTCCGTCTTCGACTTCACCCGCAACCGCCTCACCAAGAAGTGGCACCTGCCGGGCGGCGGCAGCCCCGACATGGGCGGGGTCTCCGCCGACGGAACGGTTCTCTGGCTCTCCGGCCGCTACAACTCCGAGGTGTACGCCATCGACACCCGCACCGGGAAGCAGCTGGCCCGGATCAGGGTCGGCAGCGGCCCGCACGGCCTGGCCGTCTACCCCCAGCCGGGCCGCTACTCCCTGGGTCACACGGGCGTCTTCCGCTGACCGCCGGCCCGGCCGAGCAGCGCCTCGCAGCCGACCGGACGGTACCCGGCCGCCTGGAACGCCCGCAGACTGCGGGCGTTCCCCGCCGCCACCTGCCCCCACACCGGCTCCCCGGTCAGCTGCCGGGCCGCCCGCACCAGCGCCCGCCCCAGGCCCCGGTGCTGTGCGTGCTCGGTCACCTCGACGGCGACCTCCATCCGCCCGGCCACCCCGCGCCCCAGCACCAGCAGCCCGCCGTCCACCGTCCACACCCGCACGTCGTCGCGGTGTCTGCGGGCCCGTGCCGCGCGGGGGTGATCCGGGTCGCGGACCTCGGTCAGCGGCAGCGCCGGCGTCCCGGGCAGCGGTGATCCCACCGAGAGGACGTCGACGGTCCCCGTCGTACGGCCCGTGCGGTCCATGAGGGCGGTCAGGAAGCGCGGGTGCAGCGGCGCCGACAGCGGGTCGGACTCCGCCGCCACCGCCCGCAGCGTCTCCCGCACCCACTCCGGGTCCTCGTCGGTGAACACGACCGAGTGCGCCGTGAAGGACACCACCCCCGCGTCCCGCTCCGACGGCTGCGCCACGATGCGGGTACGGCCGTCCGCCGGAGGGAAGCAGCCGTCCGCGGCCGCGGCCAGAATGTCCCGCAACGTCTCCATCGCCCGCCCCTCGAGTCGCCATCCGCTGGAAGGCCCAGACTCGCAGCCACGAGCGAAGACGATCAAGGGTGAGCAGGAGCCGCTGGGTGGCCGTGGCACGGAAGGCCTGGCCGGGCCGTTAATCTGACCAGCGTCAGTACGCCAGCACGGCATGAGAAACACGACCAAAAGGGGCGGATCGGTGGCGGACATCGAGGAAGCACGCAAGCAGTTCGAGCGGATCGACGCGAACGGTGACGGGTTCATCACCGCGGCCGAGTTCAAGCACGCGCTGGCGGCGGAGGGGGACTGGAACGTCACCGAGACCGTCGCGCAGGCCATCATCAACCAGCGCGACCTCAACGGCGACAAGGTCCTGTCGTTCGACGAGTTCTGGGCCTACCTGAACAAGTAGGACGCACAGCCACCGTGCCGAAGGGGCCCACCCCCTCAAGGGGAGGGCCCCTTCGGCATGCCGTCGGCCGGCCTGTCCCGGGAGCGGACTGTTCACCCGATCGCCGCAGTGGCGGAATAGTGCCGGGGCCCCACCGGTTGTCGAGCATGACGGAAGCATGCACATGCATGAAATGACCTCGGAGGGTCTGTCATGAAGATCGGCATCATCGGCGCGGGCAACATCGGCGGCAACCTCACCCGGCGGCTCACCGCCCTCGGTCACGAGGTCTCCGTGGCCAACTCGCGCGGCCCGGAGACACTGCGGGAACTGGCCGAGGAGACCGGAGCGCGCGCCGTCCACGCCACGGAGGCGGCCAAGGGCGCCGAGGTGGTGGTCGTCACCGTCCCGCTGAAGGCCGTACCCAGCCTGCCCGCCGGCCTGCTCGACGGCGCGGCCGAGGGCGCCGCGGTGATCGACACCGGCAACTACTACCCGCAGCAGCGCGACGGCCGGATCGCCGCCATCGAGGACGACGGCCTGACCGAGAGCCGCTGGACCGAGCAGCACCTCGGCCACCCCGTGATCAAGGCCTTCAACGGCACCTACGCCCAGGACATCCTGGACCGGCACCGCCCCTCCGGCGACCCCGAGCGCGTCGCCCTCCCGGTCGCCGGTGACGACCAGGCGGCCAAGGCGAAGGTGCGGGCGCTGATCGACGAGCTCGGCTTCGACACGGTCGACGCGGGCGGCATCGACGACTCCTGGCGCCAGCAGCCCGGCACCCCGGTCTACGGCCTGCGGGCGGGCGAGGCGGAGGTGCGCAAGGCCCTCGCCGACGCGAGCCCGGAGCGCCCCGCGGACTTCCGCGGCTGACCGAAGGGCGGCCTCCGGCACGGCCGGCCGCCCGGCGCTCAGGGCGTGGCCCACTCCTTCAGCGCCGCCTTGCTGGCGAAGGCGGCCACGTTCTTGTCGTGGGGCTCGCTGGTGTACTGGTGGAAGCGCCAGTGGGCCTTGATCCGGGGATGGCCCGCGCTCACATAGTCCGCGATCCACAGACCGTCCCCCGCGTAGGAGGTGGTGTCGACCGTCAGCCAGTAGTCGCGGTTGGTGTAGAGCAGGACCCGGTTGTGCGGCCGCAGCTGTTTCACCTTCCGGATGAAGGCGTCCTTCTCGGCGTTGCTGGCGTGGGTGCCGTCGCCCGTGGCCTCCCAGTCCACGGCGAGCAGGTCGCCGGGGCGGTCGGGGGCGTGCCGGAGGAAGTACTCGGCCTGGTCGGCGACATGGCCCGGCCACAGGAAGTGGTAGAACCCGACGACCAGTCCGGCGTCGCGGCCCCTCTTGGTCTGGGCGGTCAGCCGGGAGTTGACGTACGAACGGCCCTCCGTCGCCTTGATGAAGACGAAGGAGAGGCCGTCCGTGTCGTAGGCGGAGGACTGGTAGGCGCTTACGTCGATGCCGTGCAGCATGCCTGGTTTGTGCCCCTGGACCACCTTCCGGAACCTCAGCTTCGGGTGGTCACCGAACCGAGTACCGCGGCCGGTTCGGCCGACCAGTCGGCGGTGATGAGACTCGCGTGGTCCCGCGCGAGCAGGGCCAGCCGGGCGGCGACCTCGGCCTCGGTCGGGTCGGTGGAGGAGATCGCCGGGGACACGCCGGAGGCGTCCGTCATGATCAGGATGTAGTGGTTCGCCGAGTAGAACGCGGTGTCGTAGCCGTTGTTCACATAGGTGGCCGCGTCACCGTCGAAGAACACGAACCAGGGCCGGATGGAGGCGTCGTAACGGCTGGTGCGCGGGTCGCCGTTCGCCGCGCCGAGCACCGCGGGGAAGGCCTCGGCCGCGCCGATCCGGCCGGCCGCGTACAGGTCGCGCAGATGGTCGCCGTACTCCTCGTCGGTCCAGTAGGAGTCGAAGGGGTTGTTCATCTCGACGGTGCCGGGGATGACCTCGAAGAGGAACTTGCCCCGGAGGGCGTCGCGGGCGGGCCAGGCGTTCGCCCGGGCGGCCGCGTCCAGCGTGCTGTACCTCCCGCCGAGCAGGTCGGACGGCTTGTAGACGCTGCTGCCGAGCTTCTGGGCGATCAGCGTGTCGAACGCGTCCGGACCGAGCCCGATGGTGTTGTTGAAGCCGGCCTTCATCTCGATCTTGAAGACGATCGGCGGGTGGTCGGGGTGCAGCTGGTTCCAGGCCGCGATGTTGTCCAGGCAGCTGCCGAAGTCCTGGTTGCGGTCGGTGCTGTACAGCTCGCCGGGCGTCCTCGCGGCCTCGCAGTTGTTGTCGTCGCCCCACGGGTTGCTGTGGCTGACCCGCCAGCGCTTGTGCACGCTGTCCGCGTAGACGTCGATCTCCAGCAGCGAGGCTCCCGAGTCCAACGCCTGGGCGAAGTAGGTGTACTTGGCCTTGTCGTACGCGTTGTGCGTACCGATCGCCGTCGTCTCGGCGAACGTCGGCGTCGCCGCGTGGGCGTTGCCGGGCCCCATGACGAGCAGCGCCGCCGCCCCCGCCAGGGCCGCCAGCCGTCTCCGTGCGCGCATGCTCCAACTTCCTCTCATCGACGCCGAGTTGGCGGCAGCGTAGGGGCAGGCGGTTACCGGGCGGTAGCCCCCGGGGGAACATCGGTCTCCGCGCGGGCCGGCCGCGTGGCCGCACCCCGGCGGCGCGGCCGCCTCGATACGATTGCGGCGACGGCGAGTTGGGGGGAGTGCTGGGTGGAACCGCTGACGTCGATGGTGATCTCGGCTGTCGGAACGGTCGCGTCGAGCGCGCTGTCCGGGGCCGGCGGTGAGGCGGGCAGACGGGTTTCCGAACGGCTCTACGGACTGCTGAGCCGGACCCGTGCCGAGGACGGTCCGGCGCACGCCGGCGCCCCCGGCCGCTCCCCGCGGCTGCCCCGCACCGAGCAGGAGCGCGACGAGGCCGCCGCCCGGCTGCTGGAAGCCGCCCGCACCTCCCCGGAGTTCGCCCACGAGGTGGAGCGATGGGCCCGTGAGTCCGCGTGGCTGGCGCCGGGCACCGCGTCCACCGTGCCGCACGGCGCCGCCCGCCCGCAGATGCTGCCGCCGGCGACGTCGGTGTTCACCGACCGCCGCGAGGTGCTCGACTGGCTCACCGCCCTGCTGGACGAGGCGGACCGCGGCCCGGGCGCACCGGCGATCGCCGTGCTCACCGGCCCCGGCGGCATCGGCAAGACCGCCGCCGCGGTCCAGTGCGCCTTCCGGCTGGCGGACCGGTTCCCCGACGGCTGCCTGTACGCCGACCTGAACGGCGCCTCGGCCGGTACGGCCCTGCCCCCCTCCGACGTGCTGGCGCGGTTCCTGGAGCGGCTCGGGGTGCCCTCCGGCCTGGTGCCCGGCGACCCGGCCCGGCAGGCGGACCTGTACCGCGACCGCACGGCCGGCCGGCGGCTGATCGTCGTCCTGGACAACGCCCACGGCGACGCCCAGGTCCTGCCGCTGCTCCCCGCCTCACCGCACAGCCTCGTCCTGGTCACGAGCCGGCACCGCCCGGACCGCCTGGTGTCCGCGCACGGCGCCCGCCCGTACGCCCTGGGGCCGCTGTCCACCGAGGACTCCGTCACGCTGATCAGACGCGTCGTCGGAGGCGACCGCCCGCCCGCGCCGGACGCGATCGTGCGGGCCGTCGCCGAGGGCACCGGCGGGATCCCCCTCGCCGTGTGCACCACCGGCGCCGGACTGGCCGTACGGGAACACCTCACCTGGGAACGCGTCGCCCAGCAGCTCGCCCACCGCGTCCACGGCCACGACCAGGAAGGCGCCACCATGCCCGCCCCCGGACCCGATGCCCCGGCCGACCCCGTCCGGCACGCCCAGGACGTCTCCTACGCCGAACTGACCCCGGCCTGCGCCGCCCTCTACCGCGCGATCGCGGTCGGGGCCTGGCCGACCGTGACCGTGCGGTGCGCCGCGGATGCCGCCGGCGTCGGCGCGGAGGAGGCGCGGGCGCTGCTGGAGCAGCTGGCCCGGGTGCATCTGCTGGAAGAGGTCGAGGAGGAGCGCTACCGCTTCCACGATCTGACCCGGGCCCACGCCCGTGACCTCGCGCTCACCGAGGACGGCCCCGACCGGATGGCCGCCGCGGTCCGCCGGGTGGCGGTCGGGCAGCTGCGGTTCGCCGCGGCCGCGGACTTCCGGGTGCTGCCGGGGCGGTGGCGGCTCGGCCGCGCCTACCAGGGCCTCGCCCTCCCGGCCGGACGCGACCGGCAGGACGGCCGGCGCGCGCTCGCGGAACTGCGCCGGGAGCGGGAGAACCTCGCGGCCGTCGTCCGGGCCGCCGAACGCAACGGCCACGACGACCTCGTCTGGCAGCTGTGCGAGGCCATGTGGGGCCTGCACCTCATGCTCGGCTTCCACGCCCAGTGGATCGACACCCACCGGCTCGGCCTCGAGGCCGCCCGGCGCGTCGCGGCCGAGTTCGGCGACCCGCGCGCCGTGGGCCGGATGGCCGTGCAACTGGCCTTCGGCCACATGGGCGCCGGCCAGGCCGACGCCGCCGAGCGGGCCATCGAGGAAGCCCGGGCCGCGGACCGGGCCTGCGGCCACCACCGCGGGGAGGCGACCGCCGTCGAGGCACTCGGGCTGCTGCGGCTCAGGCAGTGGCAGTGGGCGGCGGCCCAGCGGTGCTTCGAGGAGGCCCAGCGGATCCTGGCCCGGATCGGCCCGGGCGAGGACGGCCACGCGGACGTGCCCCGCGCCACCGCCCTGCTGGAGCACCACCTCGGCCGCGCCCAGAGCAAGCAGGGGGAGCACACCGCCGCCGTCGCCCGGCTCAACGGCGCCCTCGTCCGGTTCCGCGAGCTGCCCGGCGGCGACCCCTACAACGAGGGCCGGGTCTATATGAGCCTGGGCGAGGCCCATCTGGACGCGGGAGACGCGGACCTCGCCCGGGTGTGCCTGGACGAAGCCGTCACGCGGATGACCGAGGCGGGTGCGGGCCTGCAACTCGCCGGTGCCGTCGAGGCCAGGGCCGACTGCCACCGCCGTGCGGGCCGCCCGGCCCAGGAGGCGGCGGACCTGCGCACCGCCGAGGCCTGCCTGGCGGAACACGGCGACGACGCCGGCCTCGTGCGGGTCCGGGCCCGACTGGCGGAACTGGAGGCGTGAGGCGCCGGTTCAGGGCCGGGCCGCGGGGAGCGGCTCGACGGTGACGCGGTGGGCCATGTCGCCGGTGCGCACGGTGAGTCCGGGGGCGGCGGACGCCACCGGCCGGCCGTTCGTTACCCAGGTGTGGAGGGCGGAGGCGTAGACGGCGGGATCGCACAGGTCGGGCCGCCCGTCGGGGCCCGCGGCGGCGGACAGCCGCAGCAGCTCGCCCGCACGGGTGCCCACGACGCAGCGGTCGGGGCCGTCGACATAGGCCGCGAGTCCGCAGTACGGGTAGCGGTCCAGCGCCTCCGCCACCCAGGCGGCCGGCGGCCCGAGCACCGGGTCGTCCGCGGCCGCGCGGCGTACCACGACATCGGCCACCGCCACCCGGCCGGGCTCCCGGGTCTCCTCGTCGACCACCGTGTGCGTGAGGTCGAACCGCGCCGCGACGGCCTCCGACGGGCCGGGCCCGTCGTAGGCCACCGGGTACCGGACGAGCGTCACCTCCGGCGTGTCGGGGCCGGCCGTCCGGGCCAGGACCCGGACCGGTGCGGTGACCCGGCCGGGGGTGTACGGCGGCAGCGGCAGCGGCTCCAGCAGGGCCGGGCGTCCCTCGGGTTCCGGGAGGTCCATGAGGTCGTAGAACATCCGGCGCAACAGGGCGGCCGACTCTCCCGGCGCGGAACTGGTCTGCTCCGCCAGCTCCTTGTACCGGCCGGGGTCGTGCGTGTCGATCGCCCGGTCGATCTGGTCGCGCAGACTGCCCCGCCGCACCAGCCGGGGAGCCGTGCGACCGAGCGCGGCCACCGGGGAGTCCGGGTCGAGGTCCGCCTGCGGGAACGCCCCGAGCAGCACCGGGACGCCGATGGACGCCGCGTAGTAGGTGACGCTCGAATGGTCGCCCAGCACGCAGTCGGCGGCTATCAGCGCCTGGCGCCAGCCGTCCAGCGGCGAGACGGCGTCCAGACCGGCCCGCCGTGCGGTGTCCAGCCAGGCGCGGACCTGTCCGGGGCCGTGGCCGTACCAGATGTTCGGATGCAGGACGGCCGTCGTGCGGTACTCGTCGGCGGGCAGCTCCGCCGCCAGCCGGGACAGCAGCCAGGGCAGCAGATCATCCGCGCCCGGCGTGCCGGTGCCGTCCGTCGCGGGGCCGCCGAAGAGGGAGCGCGGTGCCCAGGTGGAGCTGACGACGATCAGCCGCCGGCCCTCCGCCACCCCGAGCGCCCGGCGGAACCGGTCCCGCTGGGGGAGTGCGGCGAGGATGCGGTCGTAGCAGGGGTCCCCGGCGAGCACCGCGGTGGGCGCCGCCTGCGGACACGCGGCACGCAGCCGCTCCAGCTGTTCGGGGTGGGAGAGGACCGTGGCCGAGGCGAGCGGCCGGCCGTCGTGAAGCAGCCAGTCCGGCGAGAGGCCGAACACGGGCGCCTGCGGCCGGTGTCCGGTGTCCGGTGTCCGGTGTCCGGTGTCCGGTGTCCGGTGTCCGGTGTCCGGTGTCGCCAGCCTTTTATTGTAGCCAACCCCGTGCGACAGGACCGCCAACTTGCCCTGGATCAGGCCCAGTTCACCGCCGTAGCTGGCGGAGACCGCCAGGTCGAACCGGGTGGCCAGGGCCTGCTCCCAGGGCAGGACCGGGAGCCCCGCCCGGGCCAGCAGCTCGGGCACCCCGGCCAGGAACGGCGAGGAGCCGGTGCAGGTGGCGAACATCTGCACCCGGAGGTCACCGTCGAACAGCGGGAGGACGTCCAGCAGACGCGTCGCGGACGTCACGTTGTGCACGACGAACAGGACCCGACGGCAGCGGACCCGGGTGACCCAGCGCTCGGCGTCCGCGCCCACGGGCACCCGCAGCCATCCCGCCCCGCCCGTCACTCCGGTCACCCCCGCCGTCCCGGTACCCCCGTCGTCTCAGCACTCGATGATATTGACCGCCAGCCCGCCGCGCGCCGTCTCCTTGTACTTCACCGACATGTCCGCGCCCGTGTCCTTCATGGTCTTGATGACCTTGTCCAGGGACACCTTGTGGGAGCCGTCGCCGCGCATCGCCATCTTCGCGGCCGTGACCGCCTTCACCGCGGCCATGCCGTTGCGCTCGATGCACGGGATCTGGACCAGGCCGCCGACCGGGTCGCAGGTCAGGCCCAGGTTGTGTTCCATGCCGATCTCGGCCGCGTTCTCCACCTGCTCCGGGGAGCCGCCGAGCACCTCGGCGAGCGCGCCGGCCGCCATGGAGCAGGCGGAGCCGACCTCGCCCTGGCAGCCGACCTCGGCGCCGGAGATGGAGGCGTTCTCCTTGAAGAGCATGCCGATCGCGCCGGCGGCGAGCAGGAAGCGGACCACGCCGTCCTCGTCGGCGCCGGGCACGAAGTCCATGTAGTAGTGCAGGACCGCCGGGATGATCCCGGCCGCGCCGTTGGTGGGGGCGGTGACCACCCGGCCGCCGGCCGCGTTCTCCTCGTTCACGGCCATCGCGTAGAGCGTGAGCCACTCCATCGCGTGCGCCAGCGGGTCGCCCTCGGCGCGCAGCTGGCGGGCCGAGACGGCGGCGCGGCGGCGGACCTTCAGCCCGCCGGGCAGGATGCCCTCGCGGCTCATGCCGCGCTGCACGCACGCGCGCATCACCCGCCAGATCTCCAGCAGGCCCGCGCGGATCTCCTCCTCCGTGCGCCAGGCCCGCTCGTTCTCCAGCATCAGCGAGGAGATCGACAGGCCGGTCTCCTTGGTGAGGCGGAGCAGCTCGTCGCCCGTGCGGAAGGGGTACTTCAGGACCGTGTCGTCCAGCTTGATCCGGTCCGCGCCGACCGCGTCCTCGTCGACCACGAAGCCGCCGCCGACCGAGTAGTACGTCTTGGTCAGCAGCTCCGCGCCGGAGGCGTCGTACGCCCACAGCGTCATGCCGTTGGCGTGGTACGGCAGCGCCTTGCGCCGGTGCAGCACGAGGTCCTGGTCGAAGTCGAAGGCGATCTCGTGCTCGCCCAGGAGCCGGATCCGGCCCTCGGCCTTGATCGCGTCCACGCGCGCGTCGGCCGTCTCCACGTCCACCGTGCGCGGCGAGTCGCCGGCCAGGCCGAGCAGGACGGCCTTCGGGGTGCCGTGGCCGTGCCCGGTCGCGCCCAGGGAGCCGTACAGCTCCGTCCGGAGGGTCGCGGTCTGTTCCAGCAGCCCTTCGTTGCGCAGCCGGCGGGCGAACATCCGCGCCGCGCGCATCGGGCCGACCGTGTGGGAGCTGGACGGGCCGATGCCGATCGAGAACAGGTCGAAGACCGAGATGGCCACGGTCACTCCTCAAAAAGCAGGGGTGGCGGGGCCCCGGGATCGCCGGGTGCCCCACCGGGGACTTGCCTGGCCGGGTCCGTGGGTCCGGACCCGGGTACTGCGGGGGCCTGAGCTACTTGTTCAGACCCGGGTACAGCGGGTGCTTGTCGGCGAGCGCCTTCACGCGCGCCTTGAGGGCCTCGGCGTCGTAGGACGGCTTCAGCGCCTCGGCGATCACATCGGCGACCTCGGCGAAGTCCTCGGCCGTGAAGCCGCGGGTCGCCAGGGCCGGCGTACCGATCCGCAGACCCGACGTGACCATCGGGGGACGCGGGTCGTTCGGGACGGCGTTGCGGTTGACCGTGATGCCGACCTCGTGCAGCCGGTCCTCGGCCTGCTGGCCGTCCAGCTCGGACTCGCGCAGGTCGACCAGGATCAGGTGCACGTCCGTGCCGCCCGACAGGACGTTCACCCCGGCCTCGCGGGCGTCCGCGGCCGTCAGGCGCTCGGCGAGGATGCGCGCACCCTCCACCGTACGCTGCTGGCGCTCCTTGAACTCCGCCGAGGCGGCGACCTTGAAGGAGACCGCCTTCGCCGCGATCACATGCTCCAGGGGACCGCCCTGGAAGCCCGGGAAGACGGAGGAGTTCAGCTTCTTCGCGAACTCCTTCTTCGCGAGGATGATGCCGCCGCGCGGGCCGCCCAGCGTCTTGTGGGTGGTCGAGGTCACGACGTCGGCGTGCTCCACCGGGTTCGGGTGCAGACCGGCCGCGACCAGGCCCGCGAAGTGGGCCATGTCGACCCACAGGTACGCCTCGACCTCGTCGGCGATCCGCCGGAACTCGGCGAAGTCCAGCCGGCGCGGGTACGCCGACCAGCCCGCGATGATCACCTTCGGGCGGTGCTCCTTGGCGAGCCGCTCGACCTCGGCCATGTCGACCAGGCCGGTCTCGGCGTCCACGTGGTAGGCGACCACGTTGAACTGCTTGCCGGAGAAGTTCAGCCGCATGCCGTGGGTCAGATGGCCGCCGTGCGCCAGGTCCAGGCCGAGGATGGTGTCCCCGGGCTGGGCGAGGGCGAACAGGGCCGCCTGGTTCGCGGAGGCGCCGGAGTGGGGCTGCACATTGGCGTACTCGGCGCCGAACAGCTCCTTGAGCCGGTCGATGGCGATCTGCTCGGCGACGTCGACGTGCTCGCAGCCGCCGTAGTAGCGCCGGCCCGGGTAGCCCTCGGCGTACTTGTTGGTCAGCACCGAGCCCTGCGCCTCCATCACCGCGAGCGGCGCGAAGTTCTCGGAGGCGATCATCTCCAGCGTGGACTGCTGGCGGCTCAGCTCGGCGTCGACCGCGGCGGCGATCTCCGGGTCCAGCTCGTGCAGGGACGTGTTCAGGACGGTCATCGGGGTACGACTCCTCAGCCGGCGGTGAAGGCGGTGTACTCGTCGGCGCTCATGAGGGCCTCGGGCTCGTCCGTCACACGCACCTTGAACAGCCAGCCGCCCTCGAAGGGAGCGGAGTTCACCAGCGACGGGTCGTCCACGACGTCCTGGTTGATCTCGGTGACCTCACCGGTGACCGGGGCGTACAGGTCGGAGACCGACTTGGTCGACTCCAGCTCGCCGCAGGACTCGCCCGCGGTCACGGTGTCACCGACGGCCGGGAGCTGGACGAAGACCACGTCGCCGAGCGCGTTGGCCGCGTGCTCGGTGATGCCGACCGTCGAGACGCCGTCCTCGGCGTCCGACAGCCACTCGTGCTCCTTGCTGTAGCGAAGCTGCTGGGGGTTGCTCATGGCCTGAATTCTCCTGTACATGCGGGAGTGCTGATGAAGGGGGGACTGCCGGACCTGGTGCCGGGCGGGGAAATGTGCGCAGGGTCACGTCACGGGGACGTGCCGAGGCCCAGTGTCTACTTCTGCCGCTTGTAGAAGGGCAGAGCCACGACCTCGTACGGCTCGTGGGTGCCCCGGATGTCCACGCCGACGCCCGGGGTGCCCGGCGCCGCGTGCGCCGCGTCGACGTAGGCCATGGCGATCGGCTTGCCGAGGGTGGGGGAGGGGGCGCCGGAGGTGACCTCGCCGATCACCTCGCCGCCGGAGACGACGGCGTATCCGGCGCGCGGCACCCGGCGGCCCTCGGCGACCAGGCCGACGAGCACCCGGGGCGGGTTCTGCTCGGCGCGGGCGGCGGCCTCGGTGAGCGCCTCGCGCCCGACGAAGTCACCCTCCTTCTCGAACTTCACCACCCGGCCGAGCCCGGCGTCGAAGGGGGTGAGGGCGGTGGTCAGCTCGTGCCCGTACAGCGGCATGCCCGCCTCCAGGCGCAGGGTGTCCCGGCAGGACAGACCGCACGGCACCAGGCCGGCGCCCTCGCCCGCCTTGGTCAGCGCCTGCCACAGCTCGACGGCGTGCTCCGGCTTCACGAACAGCTCGAAGCCGTCCTCGCCGGTGTAGCCGGTGCGGGCGATCAGGGCGGGGACGCCGGCGACGGTGCCGGGCAGACCGGCGTAGTACTTCAGGCCGTCGAGGTCGGCGTCGGTCAGCGACGTCAGGATGCCGGGGGACTCGGGGCCCTGGACGGCGATCAGCGCGTAGGCGTCCCGGTCGTCGCGCACCTCGGCGTCGAACCCGGCGGCCCGCTCGGTCAGCGCGTCCAGCACCACCTGGGCGTTGGAGGCGTTGGCCACGACCATGTACTCGGTCTCGGCGAGCCGGTAGACGATCAGGTCGTCCAGGATGCCGCCGTCGGCCTGGCAGATCATGGTGTAGCGGGCGCGGCCGACGCCGACGGAGGCGATGTTGCCGACCAGGGCGAAGTTCAGCAGGGCGGCCGCCTGCGGGCCGGTCACGGTGATCTCGCCCATGTGGGAGAGGTCGAAGAGGCCGGCCTTGGTGCGTACGGCGAGGTGCTCGTCGCGCTCGGAGCCGTAGCGCAGGGGCATGTCCCAGCCGGCGAAGTCGGTCATCGTCGCACCGAGCGCGCGATGCACGGCATCCAGCGCGGTGTGACGGAGTTCAGTGCTGCTCATCGGTCGGTCGTCTCCCAGGGCACACGGACGGGGCGAGGAACGTTCCTCCCCATCTGTCATCGGAACCTGAGAGGTTCGCCACGACCGCCACCGGGACGATCAGGGCTTGCACCTTGGGTGGAGCCACTGACACAGCGGCCCGCTTTTCAGATGTGCCTCGCCCGCGCGGTAACGGGGCCTGAGAGATTCAAGGGAGGGACTTGCTCCTTCGGCGCCCCAGCGACGACGGCTGGGGACTCTCCCGCGCGGATTCAAGCGGCCGGTATGCAGTTGGCGCGCACATCATTGCACGGCGCGGCCGCTTTTGTAACCGACCTGTGGCAGCACCCGGACCCGCCCGCCACCACCGCCTATTACCTTCTCTTTACGGTCGACGGGAAAGAAGTTGACCGAGTCGACAGGGGAGGACGATCACGGTGAACAGGACCCCCGCGTACGCCACCGGCGTCATGGTGCCGCGGCAGCGGACCAGCGCCACCATCCGCGCCGTGCGCGATCTGCGCGACCGCGCCGGCCGCACCCCGCGCACCCTGCTCTTCGGACCCCGTGACGTGGTGGTGCTCACCGGCCTGCCCGGCAGCGGCAAGTCCACCCTCATGCACCGCACGGTCACCGGCCGCCGCATCGACTCGCAGGACACCCGCGACCGCTTCGCCGCCCGGCTGCCCCGCGGCCTCCCCTACGCCCTCTACCGCCCCCTGGTCCGCCTCGCCCACTACGCCGCGCTGCGCCGCGCCCTGCGCACCGGCGAGGGCGTCGTCGTGCACGACTGCGGCACCCAGGCCTGGGTGCGGAGCTGGCTCGCCCGGGAGGCCCGCCGCCGCGGCGGCACCCTGCATCTGCTGCTGCTCGACGTCGACCCCGCGACGGCCCGCGCGGGCCAGCGCGAGCGCGGCCGGGGCGTCTCCCGCTACGCCTTCCGCCGCCACCGCCGCACGACGGCCCGCCTGCTCGACGCGATCGAACGCGGCCAACTCCCCACCGGCTGCACCACAGCCCTCCTCCTGGACCGCCCCGCGGCAAACACCCTGCACACCCTCTCCTTCACCCCCTGACCTGGCGCCGGACCGGGCGGCTGCGGGCGGGCACCCGCGCGTGGGCTTCACCGGCTGGCGTCGGGCCGGATGGGGGCGGACGCGCACGGTCGTGGTTGGTCTTCGCGGGCGGGGGCCGGGCCGGATGGCCGCGGGCACGCACCCGCGCCGCGTGGCCTTTGCCGGTTGGGCCGGGCTGGACGGCTGGGGGCGCCGTGCGTCGCGTGGCCTGCACCGGCTGACGCTGGACCGGGCGGCTGCGGGCGGGCACCCGCGCGTGGCCTTCACCGGCTGGCGCCGGGTCGGACGGCTGCGGGTGCCGTGGGCTGCTTGGCCTTCACCGCTCGATGCCGGCCCGGACCGCCGCGGGGCCGTCCCCGGCTCGGCCCTCACCGGCTGGCGCAGCCCTGCCGGGGGCGGGCATGCAACCGCCCCGCGTGCCCTTCACCGGCTGGCGCCGGGCGGACGGCCGGGGGTGGTGTACCCGCTAGCCTTCATGCACACAGCAGTGGTTCCCAGCAGGCGGTAGGCAGATGGACTTCCCGGCGGATCTGCCCGCGGACATTCCCGCGGGCTTCCCGGCTCAGGCGCACCCCCACCCGCACGGCGGTTGGCCCGGCAACGAACTCGAGGAGGTGCTGTCGGCCTCCCTCGGGATCCCCGCGGCGGCCGGCCGGATCGTGGAGGTGCTCGGCCGCAGCTTCCTGTGGATCCCGCTGCCCTCCGGCGGCGGCCCGGACAGCGGCCCGCTGGATCTGCCCACGACCGAGATCGCGGGCCAGGTGTACGTCCCGGTGTTCAGCTCGGAGGAACAGTTCCGCCAGGTCGTCGGCTCCCACATGGGGTACACCATCGCCCCCGCCGTGGAGTTCGCCCGCGGACTGCCCCCGCAGGTCGGCATCGTGGTGAACCCCGACGGGGTGGTCGGCATCCCGCTGCCGCCGCAGGCGGTGGCCGAGCTGTGCCGCAGCGGCCGTACCCCGCTCGACGGCCCCGCCGCCGGCGGCCGCGTCCGGCTCTTCGAGCCCGACTGGCAGGACGACCCGGTGGACTTCCTCGCCGCCGCCTCCGCCGAGTTCGCCGAGATCGGTGTCGTGCACACCGCCCGCCGCTGCCTCGCCGCGATCGAGACGGACGAACCGGTACTTTTTGTCGGAGTGGAACTCTCCCAGTGGGAGGGCGACCTCCGCGCCCGTCCCCTGGAGGCGCTGGGCCGTGCCCTCGCCCGTGTCCCGGTCGCCTGGCCGGTCAACCTGGTCCTGCTGGACGTGACGGACGACCCCGTGGCCGAATGGCTGAAGCACCACGTCCGGCCCTTCTACCAGTACGGCCAGTAGAGACACCCGAGGGGCGTGGGGCGCGGGTGGCCACCAGGCACCCGCACCCGCGCACGCACAGGCGGCTCCGCGCCACCGGGCGCTTAAGCTGTCCCCGAACCCGGGCGCACTGAACAGAAGGGCACGACAAGGTGAGCGCGAGCCACAGCGGCAGCGTCGAGCACATGCTGCGTCAGGTCACCCCCGGCCGCTACGACGCCTACGAGGCCCTGCTCCGCGCCCTTGCCACCCCCTCCGCCGGCCAGATCTGGATGCTGCTGTGGCACGGCCAGGCCGGCTCCCCGGACGCTCAGTACGGGGACATGGAAGTCGGCGGCTTCCACTACGCCCCCTGTGTCACCTCCGCCCAGGAACTCTCGGCCAGCGGCTGGAACCGTTCCTACGAGGTCGTCGACGGCCTCGACGTCGCCCGCACCCTCTACCCGGACCACTACGGCCTCTGGCTCAACCCGCACGCCCCGGGCGGCGGCGTCGGCATCCCCTGGCTGGATCTGCGCCGTATCGCCACCGGCCTGGACCGGCAGCCCGCGGGACCCCTCCGGCTGTCCGAACCCGGCATCGAGATCCCGCAGTTCTACGCGCTGCTCGCGCAGAACGCCCACCGCACCCCCGCGCTGCGCACCCTGCGCCGCGCCTGGGTGCAGCCGGCGCTCGGAGCGCCGTACCTCGCCATCGGTCTGGACGTCTACGACACCTCGCCCGCCGCGGTCGACTCGGTGCGCGCGATGATGCAGCAGTCCGTCGGCGCCGTCCCGGAAGGGCTGCCGGTGTCGACGGTCGCGATGACCGACGACTACGACCCCGTGGTGATGTGGATGCGGGCCAACGCGCGCCCCTTCTACGACCGCGAGGCGCACGCGGTCGCGGCCCAGCCGCAGCCCCAGCCGCAACTCCAGGCCCAGCCCCTGCCCCAGACCCCGGCCGCCGGTTACGGCTATCCCCCGGCCCACGGCGGCTACTGACCCCCCACTGACCCCGCACTGACCTCCCGGCGACCTCTCCGCTGACCTCGCCTTTCGGTCACCGCCCGGCCGGAACGGCACCCTTGTCCGAGGGGGCGAACCCCTCCGTCACCGTCCGGTCACCGGGACTCACTGTCCGCATAACGGCGTTCACCTGCTTCCATCACGGTTGCGCATCCATTCACTGCCAAGGCTGGCGGCTGATCGCGCAGGCGTTGAAGACTCCCCCTTCAAGGGGTTCGCCCCTGTGTACGACGGACTGATTGATGCCGCTACCAGCGGCAAGTGCGGGCCGGTTACCGCCGGTTGAGAGGGGTCCCAGCCTAATGACGGCACCATTGCACGAGCCGACCGCGGAAGCGGCCCCGGGTGCGGCCGAGGAAGCGGCGACGGCCGCCACCGACGCGAAGGCCGTTCAGGGCCGTTCCCTGGGGCGGATCGCCTGGGAACGCCTGAAGCGGGACAAACTCGCCCTGACGGGCGGCATCGTCGTGCTCGTCCTCATCGTGATCGCGCTGCTCGCGCCGGTCATCGCGAACCTGGTCGGGCAGGACCCGGACCTCTACCACGAGAGCCTGATCGACCCGCTGTTCAGCACGCCCAAGGGCTCGCTGGGCGGCATGAGCGGCGACCATCTGCTCGGCGTGGAGCCGGTCAACGGCCGTGACATCTTCGCCCGCATCCTCTACGGCGCCCGGATCTCGCTGCTGGTCGGCTTCCTGTCCGCGGTGGTCGCCATCATCCTCGGCACCCTGTTCGGCATTCTCGCCGGCTTCTTCGGCGGCTGGGTCGACTCGCTCATCAGCCGTGTGATGGACGGTCTGCTCGCCTTCCCCCAGCTGCTGTTCATCATCGCCCTGGTCTCCGTCATGCCCAACGAGATGCTGGGTCTCTCCGGCACCGGCGTGCGCGTGTTCGTGATGATCCTGGTCATCGGCTTCTTCGGCTGGCCGTACATCGGCCGCGTGGTCCGCGGCCAGACCCTCAGCCTGCGCGAACGCGAGTACGTGGAGGCGGCCCGCTCGCTCGGTGCCGGGCGGCTCTACATCCTCTTCAAGGAGCTGCTGCCCAACCTCGTCGCGCCCATCATCGTGTACACGACGATGATGATCCCCACCAACATCCTCACCGAGGCGGCACTCAGCTTCCTGGGCGTGGGCGTCAAGCCGCCCACCTCCTCCTGGGGGCAGATGCTCTCGAGCGCGATCGACTACTACGACTCGGACCCCATGTACATGGTGATCCCGGGCGTGGCGATCTTCATCACGGTGCTGGCCTTCAACCTGTTCGGCGACGGCGTGCGGGACGCGCTGGACCCGAAGGGTTCCCGCTGAGGTGCCAACCCCCAAGCGTCCCGTGAGCTCTTCCACGGGGTCTCTCATCAAATCCGGAGGATCCGAGATCGTGACTACCGAACGCACCTCAGGGCGGCGCAAGCAGGCCCTTGCCGCTGCCGCAGTGGTCGCCGGCCTGCTGACCACGGCGGCGTGCGGCGGAGGCGACAGCAGCGGCGACGGCGGCTCGAAGGACGGCGCTGCCGGCTTCAACGCGGCCGTCAACAAGGTCGCCCAGGCCAACCTCGTCAAGAAGGGCGGCACGCTCAAGTACGTCAGCACGCAGGACGCCGACTCGTGGGACACCACGCGCGGTTACTACGGCTTCATGTGGGACTTCTCCCGCTACTACAGCCGTCAGCTGCTGACCTACAAGACCGCGCCGGGCGCCGAGGGAGCCCAGCTCACCCCGGACCTCGCCACGGACATGGGCAAGGTCTCGGCCGACGGCAAGACCTACACCTTCACCCTGCGCGACGGCATCACGTGGGAGGACGGCAAGCCGATCACCTCCCAGGACGTCAAGTACGGCATCGAGCGCGTCTGGGCGCAGGACGTGCTGTCCGGCGGTCCGATCTACCTCCAGCAGATGCTGGACCCGAAGAACACCTACAAGGGCCCCTACAAGGACTCCACCAAGGACCACCTGGGCCTGAGCGCGATCCAGACGCCCGACGCCAAGACGATCGTCTTCCACCTGCCGAAGGCCAACTCGGACTTCCCGCAGGCACTGGCCATGACCACGGGCGCCCCGGTCCGCCAGGACAAGGACACCAAGTCCAAGTACGGCCTGCACCCGTTCTCCTCCGGCCCGTACAAGTTCCAGTCGTACACGCCGGGCAAGGGCCTCGTGCTGGTCCGCAACGACAAGTGGAACGCGTCCTCGGACCCGGTCCGCAAGGCGTACCCGGACAAGATCACGCTGGACATCTCCACCAACCAGACCAACTCCGACCAGCAGCTGATCAACGGCGACTACGACATCGACGCGTCGCAGACCAGCCTGGGCCCCCAGGGCCGCCAGATAGCCCTGAAGCAGAACAAGGGCAACCTGGACAACCCGGTCTCCGGCTTCATCCGCTACGCGGTCTTCCCGCAGAGCGTCAAGCCGTTCGACAACATCCACTGCCGCAAGGCCGTCATCTACGCCGCCGACCACGTGTCGCTCCAGACCGCCCGCGGTGGCCCGGTCGCCGGTGGTGACATCGGCACCAACATGCTCCCGCCGTCGGTCTCCGGTGGCGAGGGCCAGAAGTACGACCCGTACCAGATCGCGACGAAGAACAAGAACGGCAACGTCGCCCTGGCCAAGCAGGAGCTGAAGGCCTGCGGTCAGCCGAACGGCTTCTCGACCACCATCGCGGTCCGCAACAACAAGCAGCAGGAAGTCGCCACCTCCGAGTCCCTCCAGGCGGCGCTGAAGAAGGTCGGCATCAAGGCCGACATCTACCAGTACGACG
Organism: Streptomyces sp. NPDC127190; assembly: GCF_042672505.1. NCBI lineage: Bacteria > Bacillati > Actinomycetota > Actinomycetes > Kitasatosporales > Streptomycetaceae > Streptomyces > Streptomyces sp. NPDC127190. The sequence goes on along the minus strand of NZ_JBHXVE010000001.1, from coordinate 297,440 downwards.
GTTCGCAGTCCCCGGGCATCATCGGCAGCCCCTCGAACGTCGCGAAGAAGAAGCTCGGCATCATCATCATGGGCTGGGGTCCGGACTTCCCGACCGTCCAGGGCTACGGCATCCCGCTGTGGAGCAGCAAGTACATCCTGCAGAGCGGTAACAACAACTACGCCCTGATCAAGGACAAGACGATCGACGGCCTGTTCGACCAGTACAGCGCCACGCTGGACGCGTCGAAGAAGACCCAGATCTCCACGGAGATCAACCACAAGGTCATGGAGGGCGCGTACTACCTGCCCTTCACCTTCGAGCGGTTCCTCAACTTCCGCTCCTCCCGGGTCGGCAACGTGTACACGACGAACGCGTACAGCGGCTACTACGACTTCGTCAACATCGGTCTGAAGTCCACGAAGTAAAACCGGCACACCCGCCGTACGGCACGAAAGGCAGGTGAAGGCCGGCGCGGCGAGCCGCGGGCCCCACGGACGACCTCCGGGGCCCGCGGTTCGCGGCGGGCCGTAAGCTGTGCTCGCTTACCTCATCAGGCGGCTGTTCGCCGCCGCAGTGATGCTCGTGGTCATCGTCCTGGTGGTCTTCAGCATCTTCTTCCTCGTCCCCAAGTGGGCGGGCGTCGACATCGCCACGAGCTTCGTGGGCAAGCAGGCAGACCCGCACGCCGTGGCGGCGGTGCGCGAGAAGCTGGGTCTGGGCGACCCGGTGTACCTCCAGGTCTGGCACTTCTTCAAGGGCATCTTCGTGGGCCGCACCTACGCGGCCGGCGGCGATGTCACCCACTGCGCCGCGCCGTGCTTCGGCTACTCCTTCCGCAGTGAGCAGGCCGTCTGGCCGGTGCTGACCGACCGCTTCCCGGTGACCCTGGGTCTCGCGCTCGGTGCCGCGGTGCTCTGGCTGGTCTTCGGTGTCGCGGCGGGTGTGCTCTCCGCCCTCAAGCGGGGCAGCATCTGGGACCGCGGTGCGATGCTCATCGCCCTCAGCGGTGTTTCCCTCCCCATCTACTTCACCGGTCTGCTCGCCTCGGCGATCTTCGTCTTCGGGCTGCACTGGTTCAGCGCCAAGTACGTCCCGCTCGGCGACGACCCGGGCGGCTGGTTCGCCAGCATGATCCTGCCCTGGACCACCCTCGCCTTCCTGTACGCGGCGATGTACGCCCGGATCACCCGGGCGACCATGATGGAGGTCCTCGGCGAGGACTACATCCGCACCGCCCGGGCCAAGGGCCTCAAGGAGCAGGTCGTCATCGGCAAGCACGCCATGCGCTCCACGATGACCCCGATCCTGACCATGCTCGGCATGGACCTCGGCGCCCTCATCGGCGGCGCGATCCTCACCGAGACCACGTTCAGCATCCCCGGCCTCGGCCAGGCCGTGCTGAGCGCCATCAAGAACCAGGACCTGCCCATCATCCTGGGTGTCACCCTGATCACCTCCCTCGCGGTGCTCATCGCCAACCTTCTGGTGGACGTCCTGTACGCCGTGATCGACCCCCGAGTGAGGCTCGCATGACCGAACTCAGCAAGACGGGCGCGGCCGTCGGCGAGCCCACGGAATCCTCGGCTCCGGACGCGCCGGCGTCGTTCCTCGAAGTGCGCGACCTGAAGGTGCACTTCCCGACCGACGACGGTCTGGTGAAGTCCGTCGACGGGCTCAGCTTCCAGCTGGAGAAGGGCAAGACCCTCGGCATCGTGGGCGAGTCCGGCTCCGGCAAGTCGGTGACCTCGCTCGGCATCATGGGCCTGCACACCGCCGGCCAGTACGGCAAGCGCAAGGCCCGGATCTCCGGCGAGATCTGGCTGAACGGCACCGAGCTGCTGTCCGCCGACCCCGACCGGGTGCGCCGGATGCGCGGCCGCGAGATGGCGATGATCTTCCAGGACCCGCTGTCCGCGCTGCACCCGTACTACACGATCGGCCAGCAGATCGTGGAGGCGTACCGGATCCACCACGACGTCGACAAGAAGACCGCCCGCCGGCGCGCGATCGAGATGCTCGACCGGGTCGGCATCCCGCAGCCGGACAAGCGGGTGGACAACTACCCGCACGAGTTCTCCGGCGGTATGCGCCAGCGCGCGATGATCGCCATGTCGCTGGTCAACAACCCCGAACTGCTCATCGCGGACGAGCCGACGACCGCCCTGGACGTGACCGTCCAGGCGCAGATCCTCGACCTGATCCGCGATCTCCAGAAGGAGTTCGGCTCCGCGGTCATCATCATCACCCACGACCTGGGCGTCGTCGCCGAACTGGCCGACGACATCCTGGTGATGTACGGCGGCCGCTGCGTCGAGCGCGGCCCGGCGGAGAAGGTGTTCTACGAGCCCCGCCACCCCTACACCTGGGGCCTGCTCGGCTCGATGCCGCGCCTCGACCGCGACCAGCAGGAGCGGCTGATCCCGGTCAAGGGCTCCCCGCCCTCGCTGATCAACGTCCCGTCCGGCTGCGCCTTCAACCCGCGCTGCCCGTACGCCGACATCCCGAAGGACAACGTGACCCGCACGGTCCGCCCCGAGCTGACCGAGGTCGGCAGCAAGCACTGGGCCGCCTGCCACATGTCGCAGGAGCAGCGGGAGCGGATCTGGACCGAAGAGATTGCGCCGAAGCTGTGAGTGAGAACGCCAAGGACGAGGCAGTGAGCATTCCTGCCCAGAGCGACGGTGCCGAGGCCGACTCCAGGGCCACGAAGACCTCCGGCACGGCCACCCTCACCAAGGACGCCGCCCCCGGCGAGATCCTGCTGAAGGTGACCGGGCTCCAGAAGCACTTCCCCATCAAGAAGGGGCTGTTGCAGCGGCAGGTCGGCGCGGTCCGCGCGGTGGACGGCATCGACTTCGAGGTCCGCGCCGGTGAGACCCTCGGTGTCGTGGGCGAGTCCGGCTGCGGCAAGTCGACCATGGGCCGGCTGATCACCCGGCTGCTGGAACCGACCGGCGGCAGCATCGAGTTCGAGGGCAAGGACATCACGCACCTCGGCGTCGGCGGCATGCGTCCGCTGCGCCGCGATGTGCAGATGATCTTCCAGGACCCGTACTCCTCGCTGAACCCGCGCCACACCATCGGCACGATCGTCAGCGCCCCCTTCCGGCTCCAGGGCGTCGAGCCCGAGGGCGGGATCAAGAAGGAGGTGCAGCGGCTGCTGTCGGTGGTCGGCCTCAACCCCGAGCACTACAACCGCTATCCGCACGAGTTCTCCGGCGGTCAGCGCCAGCGCATCGGCATCGCCCGCGCGCTCGCCCTGAAGCCGAAGCTGGTCGTCGCCGACGAGCCGGTCTCCGCGCTGGACGTGTCGGTCCAGGCCCAGGTCGTGAACCTCATGGACGACCTCCAGGAGGAACTGGGCCTGACCTACGTGATCATCGCGCACGACCTCTCGGTCGTCCGGCACGTCTCGGACCGGATCGCGGTGATGTACCTCGGCAAGATCGTCGAGCTGGCCGACCGCGACCTGCTGTACCGGGAGCCGATGCACCCGTACACCAAGGCGCTGATGTCGGCGGTGCCGATCCCGGACCCGAAGCGGAAGAACGCGAAGAGCGAGCGCATCCTGCTCAAGGGCGACGTGCCCTCGCCGATCTCGCCGCCGAGCGGCTGCCGCTTCCACACCCGGTGCTGGAAGGCGACGCAGATCTGCGCCACGGTCGAGCCGCCGCTCAAGGAGCTGCGGCCGGGCCAGCGGGTGGCCTGCCACCACCCGGAGAACTTCGAGGACCAGGCTCCGCAGGACACCGTCCTGCTCACCGCCGCAAAGGAGGCGGCGGAGCTGGTCGCCGACGAGGTCCTCGCGGAGTCGGCCCAGACCTCGGCGGCGGTGGCGGCGGAACTCGCCGAGGAAGCCGCGGAGAAGACCGCGGAGAAGACCGCGGAGAAGACCGCGGAGAAGACCCCGGAAAAGGCCCCTGCGAAGCCGGCCGGGGAGACCGCGGAGGAGCCGGCCGGGGAGACCGCGGCCGAACCCGCCGAGGAATCCGCGCAGGAGTCCACGGAAGAGCCGACGGAAGAGTCCACGGACGAGCCCGCCGAGGAGTCCGCTGACGAGTCCGCCGCCGCTTCCGGCGGGGCCTCCGACTCCCAGGAGTCAACCGACAAGTAGCACATGACAGCTCGGCAAAGTCATGTACATGGCTGAACGGGAGAGTGCACAGTCGTCCGTGTCCGACCACTGATCGGCACGCTCGAAAGGGACGACCATGGCATTCTCCCGTTCGGCACGTTCCGGCCTCCTCGCCACCGCGGCGGCCTCCTTCCTGCTCATCGCCGCCGCCCCCGCCCCCACCCCGGGCGCCCCCGGCATCGGCGACGCCTACTTCCCCCGGCTCGGCAACGGCGGGTTCGACGCCCTCCACTACGACCTGGACCTCGCCTACGCCCCCGACACCGGCCGCCTGGACGGCCGTACCACCCTCACCGCGCGCGCCACCCAGGCGCTGTCCTCCTTCGACCTCGACCTCCAGCAGCTGGACATCGCCGGGGTCGAGGTGAACGGCAGGCAGGCCGAGTTCAGCCGGGACGGGGACGAGGTCACCGTCACCCCGCGCGGCGCGATCCCCGAGGGCCGCACCTTCAGCGTGACCGTCCGCTACGGCGGCGTACCGCAGCCGCTCAGCGGTCCCATCGTGTTCGGCTCCTCCTACGGCTGGATGAAGACGGCCGACGGCGTCTTCGTCGCCTGTGAGCCCAACGCCGCCTCCACCTGGTTCCCGTCCAGCGACCACCCCTCCGACAAGGCCACCTACGACATCCGGATCAAGGCGCCCAAGGGCCTGACCGCCGTCTCCAACGGCCGGCTGGTCTCGCGCCACGACCGGGGCGGGTCGACGTACACCCACTGGCGGGAGTCGCGGCCCATGGCGACCTATCTCGCCACCGCCACCATCGGGAAGTTCGACGTGCGCACCGGGCGGACCCCCGGCGGGATCCCGGTCTACGTCGCCATCGACCCGGTCCTGAAGAACAGCAACGACGTCGATGTGTACGCCGTCACCGCGGCCGCCACCGACTACTGGTCGCAGGTCTTCGGGCCGTACCCGTTCGAGGAGACCGGCGCGATCGTGGACGACATGCCCGAGGCCGGGTTCTCGCTGGAGGTGCAGAGCAAGCCCGCCTACTCGGCCGTCCGCAACGAGACGACCATCGTGCACGAGCTGGCCCACCAGTGGTTCGGCGACTCGGTGAGCGTGGCGCGCTGGCAGGACATCTGGCTCAACGAGGGCTTCGCCACCTACGCGCAGTGGCTGTGGGCCGAGCACAAGGGCACCCGCTCCGCCCACGACTCCTTCCGCGCCGCCTACGACTCCCGCCCCGCCGACGCCGCCTTCTGGCAGATCGAGGTGGCCGACCCGCAGCGCGACACCATGTTCTCCTCCGCCGTCTACCAGCGCGGCGCGATGACGCTCCAGATGCTGCGCGAGCGGATCGGCGACACCGCCTTCTTCAGGCTGCTGCCCGCCTGGACGAAGCTCCACCGGTACGGCAACGCGGACACCGCCGACTTCATCCGCCTCGCCGAGCGCGTCAGCGGGCAGCAGTTGGGCGACCTGTTCGACACCTGGCTGTTCAGCACAGGGAAGCCGGCCCTGTGAGCCTGGCTTTGTAAGGTTCACACCCTTCGACAGGTGAGAATGTCAGGGTGCTCCAGCAACTCTTCAGTCCCTCCGTCCAGCACACGCTCGATGTCATCGGCATCTTCGTGTTCGCGATCTCCGGCGCGCTGCTGGCGGTCCGGAAGAACTTCGACGTCTTCGGCATCGCCGTCCTCGCCGAGGTCACCGCGCTGGGCGGGGGACTCTTCCGCGACGTGGTGATCGGAGCCGTACCACCGGCCGCGTTCACGGACCTCGGGTACTTCCTGACCCCGCTGCTCGCCGCGCTCGTGGTCTTCTTCCTGCATCCGCACGTGGAGCGCATCCAGGCGGCGGTGCTGGTCTTCGACGCGGCCGGCCTCGGCCTGTTCTGTGTGAGCGGTACGACGAAGGCGTACAGCTACGGCCTCGGCCTGACCGCGTCGGCGACCCTGGGCCTCGCCACCGCCGTCGGCGGCGGTGTGCTGCGGGACGTGCTGGCCAACGAGGTGCCCTCGCTGCTGCGCTGGGACCGCGACCTGTACGCGGTCCCAGCCATGGTGGGCGCCACGATGGTGGCCCTGTGCATCCGCTACGACGCGCTGACCCCCCTCACCAGTGGGCTCGCGGTCGTCACCGCTTTTGTGCTGCGCCTGCTCGCGATGCGGTTCCACTGGCGAGCTCCGCGGGCGTGGAACCGCCGCTCGACGGTGACCGAGGAGTAGAGCCGGGGGCCGCGCCGCTCGGTCCGGCGGCCGTTCCGGTAAGAGAATTACCGGTTCCGGTAAGAGAGGTGTCCTTGCCCTTGGCGTGGTTCTGCCCCATCTGAAGGGTCAGCCAGCGGAAGATCGTGGGCACCTGGGGCCGCCACAGCGCCATGTTGTGCCCGCCCAGGCTGCGCGGCAGGAACACCACGTGCACGGTGGTGGGTGCCTTGGCGACGGACTCCAGCGCCACGCCCGCCTGGTAGCCGTCACCGGACTCGCCGGAGATGTACAGCGCGATCGGCGGCGGGGTGGGCGACTTCTTCAGGATCATGAAGGGGTTGTTCGCGGCGCGCAGGGCGGGGGTCTGCGCGGCGAGGGAGTTGCGCTCGCCGATCGGGTCGTTGTACCCGGACATGCTCACCGCGGCGCTGTACCGGTCCGGGTGCGCCACGGCCAGCTTCACCGCGCAGTGCGCGCCGGCCGAGTAGCCCGCGACCGCCCAGCCCCGCGGGGCCGGCAGCGCGCGGAAGTTGTCCATGACCATCTTCGGCACGTCGATGCTGAGCCAGCTGTCGGCGTTGACCTGGCCGGGGATGTTGGCGCAGCCGGTGTCCACGCCGGCCAGCAGGTTGGTGCGCGGGGCGACCATGATGAACGGCGCCACCTGGCCGCTCTGCATCAGCGGCAGCAGCTGCTCGTGCGCCCTCATGGAGCCGAACCAGGCCTTGGCGGACCCGGGGTAGCCCGGCAGCACCTCCACCACCGGGAACTTCTTGTGGGCGTAGGCCGGGTCGTTGTACTGCGGCGGCAGCCAGACGTAGACCTCGGCGTTGACGCCCGAGATCCGGCCCTTGAGCTGGGTGATGCGCACGCCGCCGGCCGCGTGCATGCCGGGCCCGTCGGCCTGGGTGAAGGTCTGCTTGACCTTGGGCAACCGTTTCACCGAAATGCCACCGGTGCCGTCGCGGCCGAGGTCGGCGGCCTGCTGCACATGGTTGCCGGTGCCGAGCAGGTCGGCCCAGTTGTCGTACAGGTTGTTCTGGTTGTTGACCAGGACGAAGACCAGTGTGACGGCCGTGCCCTGGGCGAACAGCAGCATCAGTACGCGGGCCGCGGTGCGCAGGGCCTTGGGCCCGCGGATCCGCGACCAGAGGAAAAGCGGCAGAACAAGGGCGACCACCGCCAGCACGATGGTCGTGTAGAGGAACGGAGTCCCGGTGAGGCTCATGTCCCCATAGAGGGAAATACGGAGCCCGGGGTTTCGGACGGCTCGGGAGACTTACCGGGAAATTGCCCGAACCTCACCTGAGGGGCGGAGCCGGCACCCTCCCGCGACCAAAAAGCTACCGCTTAGTAGCTTTCTGTTGTACCGTTCACCCATGCCAGAAGCAGCTTCCGCGCCCGTCCTGACGGCCACGATCGGCGACAGCGAGTTCGACCGCGACACCGCGGTCACCCGCCGCGAGCCCGGCGTCTACGACATCGACCTCTCGGCCGGCTGGACCATCATCAACGCCGTCAACGGCGGCTATCTGCTGGCCGTGCTGGGCCGGGCCCTCGGAGACAGCCTTCCGCACCCGGACCCCTTCACCATCTCCGCGCACTACCTCACCGCCTCCCAGCCCGGTCCCGCGGTCGTCCGCACCCAGACCGTGCGCACCGGCCGCACCCTCTCCACCGGCCAGGCCTCCCTCTTCCAGTACGACGAGGAGGGCAACGAGGTGGAACGCATCCGCGTCCTCGCCTCCTACGGCGACCTCGCCGCCCTCCCCGACGACGTCCGTACGACGGCCACCCCGCCGGCCATGCCGCCCCTGGAGCAGTGCTTCGGCGCTGAGGACGGCCCGGCCCCGGTCGAGGGCAGCTCCGCCATCACCGACCGCCTGATGCTGAAGCTGGACCCGGCGACCCTCGGCTGGGCCCTCGGCGCCCCCTCCGGCAAGGGCGAGATGCGGGCCTGGTTCGGCCTGGCCGACGGCCGCGACGCCGACCCGCTCTCCCTGCTCCTCGCGGTGGACGCCCTGCCGCCCACCGCCTTCGAGCTGGGCCTGAAGGGCTGGGTACCCACGGTGGAACTCACCGTCCACGTCCGCCACCGCCCGGCCCCCGGCCCGCTGCGGGTCTCCATCACCACCCGCAACCTCGCCGGCGGCTTCCTGGAGGAGGACGCCGAGGTCTGGGACGCCGAGGACCGCCTGGTCGCCCAGTCGCGTCAGCTGGCCCGGGTCCGGCTCGGCTGAGCGGCGGCCGCGCTCACGGACGGCGCAGCGGTTCACGGCCCATCCAGGCCGCGAGCTGCTCGTACGCACCGGCCCCTTCGGCGGCCTCCTTGCGGTCGTCGAAGGGCACGTGCGCGTCCCGCGGGCGGGAGTCCGGCAGCGCCTGACGCGCCGCGGCCAGCGCGAACTCCGCCAGCTCAGGGTCCAGCTCCAGCGGATGCCCGAGCGCCTCCGAGAGGTCCCAGGTGTGGGTGACGATCTCCATCACATAACCGGACAGCGCCGCGTGCCCGGGCATCTCGCCCCAGGGCACCCGCACCGAGGACGTCATCCGCTCGTCGCTGTCCCACGCCTTCAGCACCCGGGTGCGCACCTCGTCGTAGGCGGCCGGCCAGCCGTCGTCGGCGACGCCCTCGGCGACCGCCTCCACCGCCATCCCGTCGCCGCCCTCGCCGACGACCGCGATCCGCCGGGTGCCGCCGACGATGTGGCTCAGCAGGGCCCGTACGTCGAACTCGGTACACGGCGTGGGCCTGCCGAGGTCGTTCGCCCCCACCCTCTCGATGACTGCGGCCGCCTGCTCGGTGGCGCGGGCGTAGAAGGGGCGGGGGTCCGTGAATCCGGTGGTGGTGCTCATGCGATGTCTCTCCGTTCGGTACGTCGGTGAGCACAGCATCGCCGGATAACCTGACAGGGAACGTCAACATTTGCCGACGCCCGGACAACGGCGCGATTCTGACGGGGTGAAGTCCGACCGGCTGCTGTCGATCCTGCTGCTCCTCCAGACCCGGGGGCGCGTCCCCGCGCACGAACTCGCCGACCGGCTCGAGGTGTCCGTGCGCACCATCTACCGGGACATCGAGGCGCTGTCGGCGTCCGGCGTCCCGGTGTACGCCGAGCGCGGGCGGCACGGCGGCATCCAACTCCTCGCGGGCTACCGCACGGACGTCACCGGGCTCACCGCCGACGAGTCCCGGGCGCTGTTCATCCTGGCCGCGCAGGGCGCCCATGCCGCGCTCGGCCTGGACGCGGCCCTCGGCTCGGCCCTGCGCAAGGTGATGGCCGCGCTCCCGGCGCCGCACCGGCCCGCCGCCGAGGTCACCAGCCGGCGCATCCTGGTCGACGCCACCCGCTGGAAGAGCGGCCCGCAACCGGCGGTCGACCTTGCGGTGCTCCAGGACGCGGTGTTCTCCGACCGCCGGCTGAGGCTGCGCTACCGGCACAGCGGGGAGCGCGCCCTGCGGACGTACACCGTGGACCCGTACGGCCTGGTCGCCAAGGCCGGGGTCTGGTACCTGGTCGCCGACCGGCGCGGCCGGCCGCAGCTGTTCCGGGCCGAACGCGTGGGCTCCGCCCGGCTGCTGGACGAACCCGTGCGCCGCCGCCCCGGGGTGGAACTCGCCGACGCCTGGGAGGTGCTGCGCCGCCAGGTGGAGGAGCGGGAGGCCGGGATCGAGGTCACGGTCCGGGTGCGGCGCGAGCGGCTGGACATGTTCCGGCGGATGGCCGCCGCGCAGCTGACGAGTCCGCCGGACGGAGACCCGGACGGAGACGAGGAGGACGGCGAGGGCGCGTGGGTCGTCCTCCGGCTCGCCTACCCGAACCTGCGCGCGGTGCGCCAACTCCTGGGCTTCTCCGACGGGGTGCAGATCCTGGAACCGCCCGAGGCCCGTGCGGAGCTGCTCGCGGCGGTCCGTTCCGTCGCGGCCCTGTACCAGGAGCCGGACCGGCAGCCCGGCTGAAAACCGGCGCTCGCCGGGGGCCGCTCAGTCCAGCCAGTGGCTGCGCCCGATGCTGATGAGCCGCAGCTGCCGGGTGGCCAGCTGGGTCACCCGCTCCCGCTCCTCCTCCGGGGCCTCCAGCGCGTCCAGGAACAGGGAGGCGGTGATGAGCATCTGGTCGACGTAGAGATGGGCGAGCATCAGCAGGTCGTCGTCGTCCCAGCCGGCGGCCTGCGGGTCCTTGGCCAGCTCGGCCTTCACCTCCTCGGCGAACCGGCCGAGTTGGGCCTGGATGGCCGCGCGCACCGGCTGGACACCGCCGTGCCGCTCCCGGGCGACGAACCGGACGTGCGCCGGGTACGCCGCCACATGGCCCGCGATCAACTCGACCGCCCGGGTGATGCGTTCATCGCTGTCGCCGGTCGTGGACACCGTCGTCTGCACCATCGGGTGCAGGCTGCCCAGCGCCTCGTCGACCAGTGCCACGCCGAGGTCGGCGGTCGAGCGGAAGTGCCGGTAGAAGGCGGTCGGGGCGACACCGACGGCCCGGGTGACCTCGCGCAGTCCCAGACTGCTCAGGCTCTGGTCCTCCAGCAGCGCGAGCGCCGCGTCCAGGAAGGCCTGCCGGGTCTTCTGCTTCTGGGCCTGACGGATGCCGAGGGTGTGACTCATGTCATCCAGTTAACAACTGTTCTCTGGAATTGAAAAGCCGTGGGACGCGCTAGACTCGAAGTCAGTGAACAACTGTTACTACAACTGTTCACTCAAACTTCACACGAGGCCTCGACAAGGCCTTCACACGAGGCATCACGGAAGGGGATCCGATCCCATGCTGTTCCTCGTCGCCGCACTCATGCTGCTCGGCGTGGTGCTGGGCACCGTCGCCCACGCACCACTGACCGTCACCGGCGTGCTGGCCGCCGTCATCGCCGTCTGGCTCGGCGTCTTCGCGCTGCGCGAGCGCCACGCCCGCCGTCGCGACCCCTCGGCCCACTGACCGCACCCAGGCTTCAAGGAGCTGAGCACCATGCAACTCACCGCACCGGCCAAGACCCGCACCGCCACCTCCGCCGGCACCTCGCCCGCGCGGGACGCCGACGGCATGGCCGTCGCCTCCTTCATCCTCGGCCTGCTCGGCCTGCTGGTCCTCAACATCTTCCTGGGCCCGGTCGCGATCGTCCTGGCCGCCGTCGCCCTGTGGCGCCGCACCACCCGCCGCGGCCGCGCCTACCTGGGCCTGGCCCTGGGCGTCGCCGACCTCGCGGTCCTGGGGATCGCCATGCAGATGTCCCACACGGTGTCCTGGAGCCTGTGACCGGTTCCGGTCCCCGGCGGCCGCCGGCCGCCCTGCGGCCGAGGCCGAGCGCCGGGTCACCGTAGAATCGGCACACCATGGCTTACCTCGACCACGCCGCGACCACCCCCATGCTCCCGGAGGCGGCAGAGGCATTCGCCGCCCGGCTGGGCATCACGGGCAACGCCTCCTCTCTCCACGCAGCCGGCCGCACGGCCCGCCGCACGGTCGAGGAATCCCGCGAGACCCTCGCGGAAGCGCTGGGCGCCCGCCCCAGCGAGGTCGTCTTCACCTCGGGCGGCACCGAGGCCGACAACCTCGCCGTGAAGGGCCTGTACTGGTCCCGCCGCGACGCCGACCCGGCCCGCACCCGGGTCCTCGCCAGCCCCGTCGAGCACCACGCCGTCCTGGACGCCGTGCACTGGCTCGGCGAACACGAGGGCGCCACCGTCGAGTACCTCCCCGTCGACGCCCACGGCCGCGTCCACCCCGACGCGCTGCGCGAGGCCGTCGCCCGCAACCCCGACGACGTCGCCCTGGCCACCGTGATGTGGGCGAACAACGAGATCGGCACCGTCATGCCGGTCCGGGAACTCGCCGACGTCGCCGCCGAGTTCGGCATCCCGCTGCACGCCGACGCGGTCCAGGCATTCGGCCAGCTCCCGGTCGACTTCGCCGCCTCCGGGCTGGCCGCGATGACGGTCTCCGGGCACAAGATCGGCGGCCCCTACGGCATCGGCGCGCTCCTCCTCGGCCGCGAGTACACCCCGGTGCCCGTGCTGCACGGCGGCGGTCAGGAACGCCACGTCCGCTCCGGCACCCTCGACGTCCCGGCCATCGCCTCCTTCGCCGTCGCCGGCCGTCTCGCCACCGAGCAGCGCGCGTGGTTCGCCCGGGAGATCGGCGCCCTGCGCGACCAGTTGATCGACGCCGTGCGTGCCGCCGTACCGGACGCGATCCTCGGCGGCGACCCGGCGCCCGAGGGCCGCCTGCCCGCCAACGCGCACTTCACCTTCCCCGGCTGCGAGGGCGACTCCCTGCTGCTCCTGCTGGACGCCCAGGGCATCGAGTGCTCCACCGGCTCCGCCTGCACCGCGGGCGTCGCCCAGCCCAGCCACGTCCTGCTCGCCACCGGCACCGATCCGGACCTGGCGCGCGGCACCCTGCGCTTCTCCCTCGGCCACACCTCCACCCAGGCCGACGTCGACGCGGTCGCCCAGGCGATCGGCCCGGCGGTGGAACGCGCCCGCGCGGCGGGACTGACCTAGCTAGGGCCTGTCTTCCGGATCTTGCCGGCGACAGAAAGGCCCTAACGCCCCTCAGGGCGCGGCCCGGCGCACCAGGCGTAGGTAGCGGTCCCAGTCCCAGTGCGGGCCGGGGTCCGTGTGGTCCGTCCCCGGCACCTCGGCATGGCCGATGACATGGGTGCGGTCCACGGGTATGCCGTACCTCCGGCAGACCACCGCCGTCAGCCGCGCCGAGGCCGCGTACAGGGCGTGGGTGAAGGAGGAGGCGTCCGCCACGAACCCCTCGTGCTCGATGCCGACACTGCGTTCGTTGTACGAGCGGTTCCCCGCGTGGTACGCCACGTCCAGCTCCCGCACCAGCTGGGTGACCAGCCCGTCCTTGCGCACGATGTAGTGCGCCGCGGCCCCGTGCGCCGGGTCCTGGAACACCTTCACCGCCGACGCGTACCCGCCCTGGGTGACATGGACGACGACCCGGTCCACCGGATAGTCGTCCGGGCGGTTCGCCCGCCGGTAGTTCGCCGGGGAGGCCGCCACCCAGCGCGCGCCCCGGAAGTCCACCGCACCCGGCACCCGGGGCTTCTCCACCCCGGGCAGCCGCCAGTACAGCCGCGTCAGCTCCCCGCGGGCCAGCGCGGCCGTGCCCGTGGCCGCCGCCACGCCCCCGACCAGCAGCGCCCGCCGCCCCAGCCGCCGGTCCCGGTCGTCCTTCGCCTCCCCCATGTGATCTCCAACGGATATCCGCCCGCCCCGGTTCCCGCGCCCCCGTACCCTGGAAGGGCTATGACTGACACCCCGCAGCGCCCCCGCCCCCTCCGCGTCCTCGCCGCCATGTCCGGCGGTGTCGACTCCGCCGTCGCCGCCGCGCGCGCCGCGGAAGCCGGCCATGACGTCACCGGCGTCCATCTCGCGCTCTCCGCGAACCCGCAGTCCTTCCGCACCGGCGCGCGGGGCTGCTGCACCATCGAGGACTCCCGGGACGCCCGCCGCGCGGCCGACGTCATCGGCATCCCCTTCTACGTCTGGGACCTCGCCGACCGCTTCCGCGAGGACGTGGTCGAGGACTTCGTCGCCGAGTACGAGGCGGGCCGCACCCCCAACCCGTGCCTGCGCTGCAACGAGAAGATCAAGTTCGCGGCGCTGCTCGACAAGGCGCTGGCCCTCGGCTTCGACGCGGTCTGCACCGGCCACTACGCCCAGGTGGTCGTGCGCGAGGACGGCACCCGGGAGCTGCACCGCGCCTCCGACATGGCCAAGGACCAGTCGTACGTGCTCGGCGTCCTGGACGACCGGCAGCTCGCCCACGCGATGTTCCCGCTCGGCGACACGGTCACCACCAAGGAGGAGATCCGCGCGGAGGCCGAGCGCCGCGGGCTGGCCGTCGCCAAGAAGCCCGACTCGCACGACATCTGCTTCATCGCCGACGGCGACACCCAGGGCTTCCTCGCCCAGCGGCTCGGCAAGGCCGAGGGCGACATCGTGGACGAGTCCGGCACCCGGCTGGGCACGCACGAGGGCGCGTACGGCTTCACCATCGGCCAGCGCAAGGGCCTGCGGATCGGCACCCCGGCCCCGGACGGCAAGCCGCGCTACGTCCTCGACATCTCCCCGGTGACCAACACGGTGACCGTCGGCCCGGCCGCCGCCCTCGACGTCACCGCCCTGACCGCGATCAAGCCCCGCTGGTGTGGCGCCGCGCCCACCGGCCCCGGCACCTACACCGCCCAGCTGCGCGCCCACGGCGGCGAGACCGAGGTGACCGCGGAGCCGGTCGACGGCGAACTGCGGGTCACCTTCACCGAACCGGTCCGCGGCGTCGCCCCCGGCCAGGCGATCGTCCTGTACGACGGCACGCGCGTGGTCGGCTCGGCGACGATCGCGACGACCACCCGCGCGACGGCCACCGCGTCCGCCTGAGCCCTCGGCGGACGGCGCCGTCGGCCGCCGGCGGGCGGAAGAACGGCTCCGCCCGGTGCGGTCACGCGCCGAGGAAGTCCGCCAGGACCGGGCCCAGCACATCCGGTTCCACCATGTGCGTCTGGCCCGGAAGTTCGCGGTATGTGCCCTCCGGCACCACTCCGGAGACCTCCCGGGACGCCTCGCGCATCCAGTCCGGGCTCGCGCCGCCCGCGACGCACAGCACGGGCACGGAGACCGTGGCGAGCCGTTCCCGGGGGAGCAGGCCGTCGCCCATGACCGTGTCGTCGTACGCGAGGCTCGGCGCGACGGCCTCCATGCCGGCCCACATCGGCGACTGCCGGGCGCCCCGGATCACCTCCTCGGCCAGGCCCGTCAGCCGCAGGAACAGCGCCACCGCGTCCCCGCGCCGGCCCTCCGACAGCGCCTTGGCCAGCTGCTCCTTGTAGGCGGCCTCCCGCTGGGCGCCGCCCTCCAGGAAGTCGGCGTAGGGCACCTCGTAGACCGCGGCCCGGGACACGGCCAGCCCGCTCGCCAGCGCCTCCAGAACCAGCGCGCCGCCCGAGGAGACCCCGAACAGCGCTGCCTCACCGCCCGCCGCGTCGAGCAGCGCCGCCAGGTCCTCGACCTCGCGCTCGACCGCGTACGGCGGGGTGTCACCGCTCTCCCCACGGCCCCGGCGGTCGTACACGACGGCCGTGCAACGGTCGGCGAGCCGCTGCGCCAGGGGCGCCAGGGTGCCGCCGGTGGACATCGCGCCGCTCACCAGGATCACCGTCGGCCCGCTGCCGGTCACGTGGTAGGCGAGGGACGTGCCGTCACGGGAAGTCGTCTTCTTGTCCATGCCCGAGGAGACTGCCGTACCGCGCCGGAGTCACCGGTCACGACACGTCGACGTCGTAGAAGCAGAGGTGGTCCTTGATGCGCGCCACGTCCGGCTTCGGATCGGGGTACGCCCAGACCAGGTCCGGCGCGTCCGGCAGCGACCAGTAGGACGCCGTGCCCTTGAACGGGCAGACGGTGCGCGTCCCCGAGGGGGTCAGCAGGTCGAGCCGTACGTCCTCGGCGGGGATGTAGTACCGCGGGGGACAGCCCGTCTCCCGCAGCACCAGCGCTCGGTCGGTCTCCGCGAGCACCAGGTCCCCGTGCACCACGCGCACGTGCCGCTCGCCCTGCTCGATGGTGATGGTGTGTCCTTCGGCCATGTCCTTAGCAGCACCGGCGGGCCCCGGACTCTTCCCGGGTGCGCACCCTCCTCCCGGGACCGGGACCGGGACCGGGACCGGGGCCGTACGGTAGAGGCCATGAACATCTGCGTCTTCCTGTCCGCGGCCGACCTCGACGAGCGGTACACGCGCCCCGCGCGCGAGTTCGCGGAACTGATCGGCAAGGGCGGTCACACCCTGGTCTGGGGCGGCTCCGACGTCGGTCTGATGAAGGTGGTCGCCGACGGGGTGCACGAGGCGGGCGGACGGCTGCTGGGCGTCTCGGTGGAGTTCCTGGCGAACAAGGCGCGCCCCGGCACCGACGAGATGGTCATCGCCGCCGACCTCGCCGAACGGAAGAAGCTGCTGCTGGAGAAGGCCGACGCCGTGGTGATCATGGTGGGCGGCACCGGCACGCTGGACGAGGCCACCGAGATCCTGGAGCTGAAGAAGCACGGCCGCACCGAGAAGCCGGTCGTGCTGCTGAACACCGCGGGCTTCTACGACGGTCTCCAGCAGCAGTTCCGGCGCATGGAGGAGGAGGGCTTCCTGCCCCGCCCCCTGGCCGAGCTGGTCTTCTTCGCCGAGGAGCCGGTCGGGGCGCTGGCCTACCTGGAGGAGCAGCTCGGCACCCGTTGATGGGAGCATGGCGGGCATGGCTACTCATGTGATCACCGGAGCCGGTTCCGGCATCGGCGCGGCCGTCGCCCGCCGGCTGCACGCGCGCGGGGACGAACTCGTCCTGCACGCGCGCGACGCGGGCCGCGCGAAGGAGCTGGCCGCCGAGTTCCCCGGGGCCCGCACCCTGGTCGGCGACCTCGCCGACCCCGACAGGCTGTCCTGGGCGTTCTCCCACCAGAGCCTCCCGGACCGGGTCGACTCCCTGCTGCACATCGCGGGCGTCGTCGACCTGGGCGAGGTGGTCGATCTGACCCCCAAGTCCTGGCACCACCAGCTCAACGTCAACCTGATCGCGCCCGCCGAGCTGACCCGGCACTTCCTGCCCCAGCTCCGGGTCGCCCGCGGCCATGTGGTCTTCGTCAACTCCGGGGCCGGTCTCGCCGCGCACGCCGGCTGGTCCGCGTACGCCGCCTCCAAGCACGGTCTGAAGGCCCTCGCCGACTCGCTGCGCCAGGAGGAGCACGCGAACGGCGTCCGTGTCACCTCCGTCTACCCCGGTCGCACCGCGAGCCCGATGCAGGCCAAGGTCCACCAGCAGGAGGGCAAGGAGTACGACCCGGCGAAGTGGATCGACCCCGAGTCGGTCGCCACGACCATCCTCATGGCCCTGGACCTCCCCAAGGACGCGGAGGTCAACGACCTGACGGTACGCCCGGGCCGATGACCGCAGCCCCCGCGTCCGCGGCCCCCGCGATCCGGGCCCGGCCGGCGCAGGACATACCCTGCCGGGGTGAGTGAGAACAGCGAGTTCAGGTTTCCGGCGGCCACCGGAGTCGGCTCCATGCCCGGCGGCGACGCCCGGGAGGCGGCCAGGACCGTCACCGGAAGCCTCGAGGACTTCCCCCACCTGCCCGAGCTGCCCGCCCGCGGCCCGGGCGCCGACATGATCGGCCGTACCGCCGGTCTGCTGGTCGAGCTGTACGCGCGCGTGGAGCCCAGCGGCTGGCGGATCGGCGACCGCCCCGGCCGGGACACCCGGCGCGCACGCTCCTGGCTGGGCGAGGACCTGGACGCCCTGGAGGAGTTCACGCAAGGGTACGAGGGCGATCTCAAGGTGCAGGCCGTCGGCCCGTGGACCCTCGCCGCCGCGCTGGAGCTGAAGAACGGCGAGGCCGCCCTCTCCGACCCCGGCGCCTGCCGCGACCTCGCCGGCTCCCTCACCGAAGGGCTCCGGCAGCACCTCGCCGAGGTCCGCCGCCGCATCCCCGGCGCCCGGATCGTCCTCCAGCTCGACGAGCCCTCCCTCATCGCCGTCCTGCGCGGCCAGGTCCGTACCGCCAGCGGCTACCGCACCCACCGCGGCGTGGACCGCCAGGTCGTGGAGGCCACCCTGCGCGAGGTGGTCGCGGCCCACGACGGCCCCGTGATCGTGCACTCCTGCGCCCCCGACGTCCCCTTCGCCCTGCTGCGCCGGACCGGCGTGGCCGCCGTCTCCTTCGACCTCGCACTCCTCACCGAGCGTGACGACGACGCGATCGGCGAGGCCGTGGAGGGCGGCACCCGGCTGTTCGCCGGTGTCGTCCCGGGCACGGACGGCCCATTGTCAGACCCTGCCGGTAGCGTCATGGGTGTCAGGACGCTGTGGCGCAGGCTAGGGCTGCAACCGGGGCTGCTCGCGGAGGCGGTCACGGTCACCCCGGCGTGCGGTCTGGCGGGCGCTTCCCCCGCCTATGCGCGGCAGGTGCTCGCCCACTGCGTCCAGGCGGCGAGATCGCTCGCGGACAACCCAGAGTAACGGGAGGACAACACGGTGGCCGGCGACAAGCAGCAGGCGGAGACGGCAGTGCCCGCCGAGGCACGGGACAGGCACGCGCAGCTCGCTGAGCAGATCGAGGAGCACCGCTTCCGGTACTACGTGAAGGACGCCCCCGTCATCAGCGACGCGGAGTTCGACCAGCTCCTGAAGTCCCTGGAGGCCCTGGAGGCCACGTACCCGGAGCTGCGCACCCCGGACTCCCCGACCCAGAAGGTCGCGGGGTCGTACGCGACGGAGTTCACGGCGGTCGAGCACCGCCAGCGCATGCTGTCCCTGGACAACACCTTCAACGACGACGAGCTGGCCGCCTGGGCCGACCGCATCGCGCGGGAACTGGGCGAGCAGGAGTACCACTTCCTGTGCGAGCTGAAGGTCGACGGCCTCGCGGTCAACCTCACCTACGAGCACGGCCGCCTCACCCGCGCGGCCACCCGCGGCGACGGCCGCACCGGCGAGGACATCACGCCCAACGTGCGCACCATCGCCGAGATCCCGGACCGCCTGAGCGGCGAGGACGTCCCGGACCTGGTGGAGATCCGCGGCGAGGTCTACTTCCCGATGGAGAAGTTCCTCGAACTGAACGAGCGCCTGGTCGCCGCCGGTGACAAGCCGTTCGCCAACCCCCGTAACGCGGCGGCCGGTTCGCTGCGCCAGAAGGACCCGCGGGTCACCGCCACCCGCCCGCTGCACATGGTCGTCCACGGCATCGGCGCCCTGGAGGGCTTCACCGGCATGACCCGCCTCTCCGAGGCGTACCGCCTGCTGAAGACCTGGGGCCTGCCCACCTCCCCGCACAACCGCGTGGTCGACGGCCTCGACGGGGTGCGGGAGTTCATCGCGCAGTACGGCGAGAACCGCCACTCCGTGGAGCACGAGATCGACGGCGCGGTCATCAAGCTGGACGAGATCCGGCTCCAGGGCCGGCTCGGCTCCACCGCGCGGGCGCCGCGCTGGGCCATCGCCTACAAGTACGCGCCGGAAGAGGTCAACACCAAGCTCATCGACATCAAGGTGGGCGTCGGCCGCACCGGCCGTGTCACGCCGTACGCCCAGGTCGAGCCGGTCACGGTGGCCGGCAGCGAGGTGGAGTTCGCGACCCTGCACAACCAGGAGGTCGTCAAGGCCAAGGGTGTGCTCATCGGGGACACGGTCGTCATCCGCAAGGCCGGTGACGTCATCCCGGAGATCCTCGGCCCGGTGGTCGACCTCCGGGACGGCACCGAGCGGGAGTTCGTGATGCCGGGCGAGTGCCCCGAGTGCGGCACCCCGCTGCGGCCCATGAAGGAAGGCGACATCGACCTGCGCTGCCCGAACGCGCGCACCTGCCCGGCCCAGTTGCGGGAGCGGGTCTCCTACCTCGCCGGCCGCGAGTGCCTGGACATCGAGCACTTCGGCGCGGTGGCCGCCGCCGCGCTCACCCGCCCGCTGGAGCCGGCCGACCCGCCGCTGGTGGACGAGGGCGACCTGTTCGACCTGACGGTGGAGAAGCTGCTGCCCATCAAGGCCTATGTGCTGGACCCGGACAGCGGTCTGCCCAAGCGGGACCCCAAGACGGGCGAGGAGAAGGTCGTCACGGTCTTCGCCAACCAGAAGGGCGAGCCGAAGAAGAACACCCTCGCCCTGCTGGCGAACATCGAGGCGGCCAAGGAGCGCCCGCTGGCCCGCTTCCTCAACGGCCTGTCCATCCGCCATGTCGGACCGGTGGCCGCGCAGGCCCTCGCGCGCGAGTTCCGCTCGATCGACCGCATCGAGCAGGCCACCGAGGAGGAGCTGGCGAGCACCGACGGCGTGGGGCCCATCATCGCCGCCGCGCTCAAGGAGTGGTTCGCCGAGGAGTGGCACCGCGAGATCGTCCGCAAGTGGAAGGCCGCCGGTGTCCCGCTGGAGGACGCCTCGACCGGCGAGGACGAGGGACCGCGCCCGCTGGAGGGGCTCACCGTCGTGGTCACCGGCACCCTGGAGCACCACACCCGGGACGGCGCCAAGGAGGCGTTGCAGACCCGGGGCGCGAAGGTGACCGGTTCCGTATCGAAGAAGACCTCGTTCGTCGTCGTAGGTGAGAACCCTGGATCGAAGTACGACAAGGCCATGCAGTTGAAGGTTCCCGTGCTGAACGAGGACGGTTTCGGCGTCCTCTTGGAGCAGGGCCCGGAAGCGGCGGCCGAAGTCGCGCTTCCGACCGGGGAGTAGCGGTTGAAGGCCACCCGATCGGTGCATATCAGTTGCATACGGGTGGCCCGGGCCTATTCGGGCAACCGTCGACGACCGGTGCCCGTGGAAGCCTTCCGCGGCCTACTGTTGGGATGTGCGCCTGCCGTGCCCGGCTGCGGTTGGGGCATCCCCGTGCCCTCCCAGGACGCGGGGAAGGTTTCTTCACCGCGGAGCTGCTGATGGGCGTCGGACATCGGGCCGCGTGGCGTGGGCACCGCCGGTTGTGAGAGGGACGGGAATGGAACCGACCGAGAGCGCCGCCCCGGACTCATGGCTGCGCCTGCGCCGTCGCGCGCTCGCCTGGCGCGGGAACCGGTGGCCGGCCCGGAGCGAGAGTCGTACGGCCGTGCCGCCGCGGCCGGCCGGAGCCGGCACCGCCACCGACGCCTGCCGGCCCATGCAACTGGCCGTCGCGCCCGCCCCCGGCCCGGCCGCCGCCGAAGCCGAGCGGCACCTGAGCTGGCCCGCCCTGCCCGCGGCCGTGGTCGCCGCCGCCGCACTCGCCCTCGGCGCCGGCTTCTACCAGGCCTTCACCGGCCATCACGCGCTCTTCCCGGCAGGCCGGGTCGGCTGGTCGCTGGCCCTGCTCATCGGCGTCATCGTCGGCCATCTCGTCATGCTGTGCCGCGCCCGCTGGTGGGGCGGCACCGGCTCCGGCGCCGCCCTCACCCTCGCCGTACTGCTGCTGTACGGCTGGGTGCCCGCCGGTCTGGTCAGCCTCACCGTGGTCGTCCTGGTCGGCGTCGCCCGCCGGCACCGCTGGCGCCAGGGCCTGCTGCACGGCTCGGTGGACATCCTCGGCATCGGCGTGGGCGCCCTGCTGCTCGGCGCGTTCGGCCGGGTGCCGACCGTCGAGGCGCCCTGGCAGACCGGCAGCTGGAGCCTGGCCACCGTGCCCGAGGTCACCCTGGCCGCGCTCGCCTACCTCGCCGTCAGCCGGGGCCTGCTCTGGTACCTGTACAGCCCGCCCGGCGGACTGCCCGCCATCTCCCGCCCCGCGCTGATCAGACAGGGGCTGGTCGCGGTGGCGCTGCTCGGCATAGCCCCGCTGGTCTGCGTGGTCGCCGAGGCCCAGCCGATCCTGCTCCCGCTGTTCGCCATCCCGCTCATCGCGCTCGACTCCACCCTGTGGATGGCCCGCGCCCGCGCCGAGGAGCAGCTCCGCGACCCGCTGACCGGACTGCCCAACCGGCAGTGGCTGCTGGACCGGATCTGGACCGCCCTCGACGACGCCGAGCGCATCGGCGCCCGCTCCGCCCTCATGCTGATCGACCTCGACCGGTTCCGTTCGGTGAACGACACCCTGGGACATCTCGCCGGCGACCGGCTGCTGCTCCAGATAGCCGACCGGCTGCGGCTCGCCCTGCCGCGCGGCGCCGAGGCCGCCCGGCTCGGCGGTGACGAGTTCGCCGTCTTACTTCCCGTCGCCGACTCCACCACGTCCGCCACGCGCGTCGCCCGCGGCCTGGTCTCCGCACTCAGCTCGCCGCTCGACCTCGACGGGCTCACCCTCGTGCTGGAGGCCAGCGCCGGCGTCGCCGTCTTCCCGGACCACGCCCTGGACGCGGAGGGCCTGCTGCGGCGCGCGGACGTCGCGATGTACCAGGCGAAGCGGGACCGCACCGGCGTCGAAGTGTACGAGTCCAAGCGGGACTCCAACACCCCGGACCGCCTCGGCCTCCTCGGCGATCTGCGCCGGGCGCTGGACGCCCACGAGGTGCAGCTGCACTACCAGCCCAAGGTCCGCTTCGACGGACAGGTCGCCGGCCTGGAGGCGCTGGTGCGCTGGGTGCACCCCGAGCGGGGCAAGGTGCCGCCGGACGAGTTCATAGCGATAGCCGAGTCCAGCGGGCTGATGCCCCACCTGACGGAGTACGTCCTGGAGACCGCGCTCGGGCAGGTCGCCAAGTGGCGCGCACAGGGCCTCAGGGTCCCGGTCGCCGTCAACGTCTCCCCGCGCGACGTCCACACGCCCGGCTTCGCCGGCTCGGTCGCCGCGCGGCTGGCCCGCCACGGGGTCCCGGCGGGTGCGCTCCAGCTGGAGATAACCGAGCATGTGCTGCTGGAGGACCCGCAGCGGGCCGCCGACACCCTCGCCGGGCTCACCGGGCACGGCGTGAAGATGTCCCTGGACGACTTCGGCACCGGGTACTCGTCGCTGGTGCATCTGCGGCGGCTGCCGGTGAGCGAGCTGAAGATCGACCGCTCCTTCGTGGCCCGGCTGGCCGTCGACACCGAGGACGCGGAGATCGTGCGCTGCACCGTCGACCTGGCGCACTCGCTGGGGCTGCTGGTCGTCGCCGAGGGCGTGGAGGACGACGAGACCTGGGAGCGGCTGCGGGACCTGGGGTGCGACGCGGTGCAGGGGTGGCTCGTCGCGGCGGCGATGCCTCCGGAGGAGACGACGGCGTGGCTGCGGGCCCGCGGCTCCCGGGGCTGGCAGCGGCCGCGCGCGGCCCTGCCGGCCGCCGAATGACCTTCCCGCCCGCCCGTCCCGCCCCGCCGGGACGAACGCCGGGACGAACGCGTCGGACATGATCGTTTGCGATGATCGGTGCCGTACCGCGCCGCGTTGACCGATCGCGTGCCCCGGGAGGGACCATGTCGCTGTTCGTGCCCAAGTTCGACGAGACCGTGCTGGTGCGGGAGGCGGAGGCCGAGGTGGCCGGGGACGATCCGGTCGCCGTCAGGCTGCTCGCCGACAGCAGCGCCACCGGCGGCGCGCTGTCCACCGTACGGGTCACCCTCGGCGAGGGCGCGGACGGCGCCCGGCCGCATGTGCACCACAACTCGGCCGAGATGTTCTACCTGCTCGACGGCGAGGCGGAGCTGCTGTCCGGCGACGACATCGTCACCGCTCACCGTGGCGACCTGGTCATCGTCCCGCCGGACCGCCCGCACGCCTTCGCCGCCGCCCCCGGCAGCACGGCCGACCTCCTGATCGTCATCGCCCCCGGCGTCGAGCGCTTCGAGTACTTCCGCCACCTCCAGCGCATCCGCCTCGGCGAGGCCACCCGGGAGAGCCTGCTGGAGATCCAGGAGCTGTACGACAACCACTTCCTGACCAGCCCCGCCTGGGACGGCCGCAGGTGACCCGGCAAACCGTTTCACGGTCACCCCGCGCCGCCCCATAGGATTGGGGCTAGTCGTCACATTCCCGCCTGCCCCGCGACGCCTGGCACGCACGCTCGCCGCGTTGCCGAATCGTCCACGTGGCTCCGCCACGAGGCCGCTCCGGCGCCTTGCGATCGCACGCACCAGACGCCGCGGGGCCCGCCCTTCGG
This sequence comes from Streptomyces sp. NPDC127190, assembly GCF_042672505.1. Classification (NCBI taxonomy): domain Bacteria; kingdom Bacillati; phylum Actinomycetota; class Actinomycetes; order Kitasatosporales; family Streptomycetaceae; genus Streptomyces; species Streptomyces sp. NPDC127190. The sequence goes on along the minus strand of NZ_JBHXVE010000001.1, from coordinate 273,634 downwards.
GCGGACGACGGGAATGTGACGACTAGCCCCAGCCCCAAACCACACACACTCACCCCAGAGGATCGCTGCATGCCTGGCATCACGCGCGAGGAGGTCGCCCACCTCGCCCGGCTGGCGCGTCTGGAGCTGAAGCCCGAAGAACTCGACCACTTCGCGGGACAGCTGGACGACATCATCGGCGCGGTGGCCCGCGTCAGCGAGGTCGCCGACCAAGACGTACCGCCGACCTCGCACCCGCTCCCGCTGACGAACGTCATGCGCGCGGACGAGGTCCGTCCCTCGCTCACCCCCGAGCAGGCGCTCTCCGGCGCCCCGGCCCAGGAGCAGCAGCGTTTCAAGGTGCCGCAGATCCTGGGGGAGGACTAAACCGTCATGACGGACAGCAACATCATCAAGCTCACGGCCGCCGAGATCGCCGAGAAGATCGCCTCCGGCGAGCTGACGGCCGTCCAGGTCACCGAGGCGCACCTCGCCCGGATCGAGGCCGTCGACGAGAAGGTGCACGCCTTCCTGCACGTCGACCGCGAGGGCGCGCTCGCCCAGGCCCGTGCCGTGGACGAGAAGCGGGAGCGGGGCGAGAAGCTCGGCCCGCTGGCCGGCGTGCCGCTCGCGCTCAAGGACATCTTCACCACCGAGGGCGTGCCCACGACCGTCGGCTCGAAGATCCTCGAGGGCTGGATCCCGCCGTACGACGCGACCCTCACCAAGAAGCTGAAGGCCGCCGACGTCGTCATCCTCGGCAAGACCAACATGGACGAGTTCGCCATGGGGTCGTCCACCGAGAACAGCGCCTACGGCCCGACCGGCAACCCGTGGGACCTCACCCGGATCCCTGGCGGCTCCGGCGGTGGCTCCTCCGCCGCCCTCGCCGCCTTCGAGGCCCCGCTGGCCATCGGCACCGACACCGGCGGCTCCATCCGCCAGCCGGCCGCCGTCACCGGCACGGTCGGCGTGAAGCCGACGTACGGCGCGGTCTCGCGGTACGGCATGGTCGCCTTCTCCTCCTCCCTCGACCAGGGCGGTCCCTGCGCCCGTACGGTCCTGGACGCGGCGCTGCTGCACGAGGTGATCGCCGGCCACGACCCGCTGGACTCCACCTCCATCGACGCGCCGGTCCCGGCGGTCGTCGAGGCGGCCCGCAACGGCTCCGTCGCCGGGATGCGCGTCGGTGTCGTCAAGCAGTTCCGCGGCGAGGGCTACCAGGCCGGTGTCATCCAGCGCTTCGACGAGTCCGTCGAGCTGCTGCGCGAGCTGGGCGCCGAGATCGTCGAGCTGGACTGCCCGTCCTTCGACCTCGCGCTGTCGGCGTACTACCTGATCGCGCCGAGCGAGTGCTCCAGCAACCTGGCCCGCTTCGACGGCCTGCGCTACGGCCTGCGCACCGGCGACGACGGCAGCCACTCGGCGGAGGAGGTCACCTCCCTCACCCGTGAGGCGGGCTTCGGCCCCGAGGTCAAGCGGCGCATCATGCTCGGCACCTACGCCCTGTCGAGCGGCTACTACGACGCCTACTACGGTTCCGCCCAGAAGGTCCGCACGCTCATCACGCGCGACTTCGAGAAGGCCTTCGAGCAGGTCGACGTGATCGTCTCGCCGACGACGCCGACCACCGCCTTCCCGATCGGCGAGCGCGCCGACGACCCGATGGCGATGTACCTCGCGGACCTGTGCACCATCCCGACCAACCTGGCGGGCAACGCGGCCATGTCCCTGCCCTGCGGCCTCGCCCCGGAGGACAACCTCCCGGTGGGCCTCCAGATCATCGCCCCGGCGATGCAGGACGACCGGCTGTACAAGGTCGGCGCCGCCGTCGAGGCCGCCTTCGTGGAAAAGTGGGGTCACCCGCTCCTTGAGGAGGCTCCGTCGCTGTGAGCAAGCTGTCCAAGGCCAAGGACTTCAAGAAGTCCAAGTCCGGTACGTACCTGTCGATGGCCACCACCGCGTTCGGCGCGTTCGGTGTCGCCAAGCAGATCAAGAAGGCCCGCGCCGAGCACGACACGCTGCGGCTGATCGACGCCACGGTCTCCGCCGTGGCGATCGTGACCGGCCTCGCGATCCTCTACCGCGAGCTGAAGCGGCTGGGCGACGACGACGTCCTGCTGGGCTGAGAGGGAAGTTTTCACCGTGACCACCACGACCGACCTGGTGTCGTACGAGGACGCGCTGGCGTCGTACGACCCCGTCATGGGCCTTGAGGTCCATGTCGAACTCGGCACCAAGACCAAGATGTTCTGCGGCTGCTCGACCTCGCTCGGCGCCGACCCGAACACCCAGACCTGCCCGGTCTGCCTCGGCCTGCCCGGCGCACTCCCGGTCGTCAACGCGACCGGCGTCGAGTCCGCGATCAAGATCGGTCTCGCGCTGAACTGCGAGATCGCCGAGTGGTGCCGCTTCGCCCGGAAGAACTACTTCTATCCGGACATGCCGAAGAACTTCCAGACCTCCCAGTACGACGAGCCGATCGCCTTCAACGGCTACCTCGACGTGCAGCTGGAGGACGGCGAGACCTTCCGCGTGGAGATCGAGCGCGCCCACATGGAGGAGGACACCGGCAAGTCCACCCACGTGGGTGGCGCGACCGGCCGTATCCACGGCGCGCAGCACTCGCTGCTCGACTACAACCGCGCGGGCATCCCGCTCATCGAGATCGTCACCAAGCCGATCGTGGGCGCCGGCGAGCGCGCCCCCGAGGTGGCGAAGGCGTACGTCCGTGAGCTGCGCGAGGTGATCCGTGCCCTCGGCGTGTCCGAGGCCCGCATGGAGATGGGCCAGATGCGCTGCGACGTGAACCTCTCGCTGATGCCCAAGGGCGCCGAGAAGTTCGGCACGCGCTCCGAGACGAAGAACGTCAACTCGCTGCGCTCGGTGGAGCGTGCGGCCCGCTACGAGATCATGCGCCACGCGGCCGTGCTCTCCGGCGGCGGCACGATCGTCCAGGAGACCCGCCACTTCCACGAGGACACCGGGTCCACGACCTCGGGCCGGGTGAAGGAGGAGGCCGAGGACTACCGGTACTTCCCGGAGCCCGACCTGGTCCCGGTCGCGCCCTCGCGCGAGTGGGTCGAGGAGATCCGCGCGGCCCTGCCCGAGATGCCGCTGGCCCGCCGCACCCGGCTGCTGGCCGAGTGGGGCATCTCGGCCACCGACATGCAGGCGATCCTCAATGCCGGTGCGCTCGACCCGATCGTGGCCACGATCGAGGCCGGTGCCGACGCGGCCGCCGCCCGCAAGTGGTGGATGGGCGAGCTGGCACGCAGCGCCAACGAGTCCGGCAAGGCGCTGGACGAGCTGGCGATCACCCCGGCGCAGGTGGCCCGGGTCACCGAGCTGGTGGCGAAGGGCGACCTGAACGACAAGCTGGCCCGTCAGGTCATCGAGGGCGTCCTCGCGGGCGAGGGCACCCCGGACGAGGTCGTGGAGAAGCGCGGCCTGAAGGTCGTCTCCGACGAGGGCGCGCTCACCGCCGCCGTCGCGGAGGCCATCGCCGGCAACCCGGGCATCGCGGACAAGATCCGCGGTGGCAAGGTGGCCGCGGCCGGCGCGCTGGTCGGCGCGGTCATGAAGGCCACCCGTGGCCAGGCCGACGCGGCCCGCGTCAAGGAGCTGATCCTGGAGCAGCTGGGCGTCAGCGAGGGCTGAGCCGCCGTCAGCCGCGGGGGGGGGGGCGGGGGGGGGGCCCCCCCCCCCCCCCCCCCGCGTCGTATCGTCCCCGGCCACAGGCAGTACGCTCACCGGCCATGACTGGACGCACCGATTCCGACAGCCGGCCCGCGATACCCGAGGCGGTGACGGAGGCGGAAGACGCCGAGGAGTACGTCAGCGACGCCCGCCGGGCCCGCTGGATCGCCGCCGGGACGGGAGCGCTGCTGACGCTCGCCGGACTGGGCGCGTCGCTGCTGCGGCTCACCGGCTCCGCCCCGGCGCTGGTACCCGCCGCCTATGCGCTCGGTGCCGCCGTCTGCGCCCTGGCCGGGGTGCTCGGGGCGCGGGGCCGCACCCGCAGGGCGCTGTGGCTGCTGATCGCGGGCACGATGATCATGGCGTTCGGGGACCGCTCCGACTGAACTTCCCGTCAAACGTGTGAAGAAGCCCACGATCACCGCAAAGGATCATTTTCTCCTGCAAGAGTGTCATCCGAATACTCATGCGTTCTTTGCGGGCTGTTCAGTTCATGGACGATGGTTCCCGGCCAAAGATCCACACATCGTCCTCTGGGAGCACGTCCGTGGCAGCCCTCGCGCGCTGGTGCGTCCGGCATCGTCTGATCGCCGTCCTGTTGTGGCTGTGTGCCTTCGGCGGGGTCAGCGCGGCGGCGGCCGTGGCAGGGTCGTCGTACTCGAACGACTACGAGGTCCCCGGCACCGAGTCGGGCCACGCGGCCGAGCTGATCGCGCAGGGCTTCCCGGGCCTGGGCGGGGACAGCGACACCGTCGTCTGGCACACCACCGGCGGCACCGTGCGTGCCCCCGCCGTCAGACGGACCATGACCCGCACCCTGCACCGGATCGCCGAGCTGCCCGGGGTGGCCTCGGTGTCCGGCCCGTACGGCCGGCGACACGCCCACCGGATCAGCGCGGACGGCCGTACGGCCTACGCCACCGTGACCTTCACCCGGCGGGCCGAGGACGTCGGCAAGGCCGAGGCGCAGTCGGTGGTGCGCACCGCCCGGTCGGCGGAGCGTGCCGGGCTCCAGGTGGAGCTGGGCGGCAGCGCCATCGGGCTCACCCAGTCCGCCCGCGGGCACACCGCCGAGGCGGTCGGCGTGCTGGTCGCGGCCGTGGTGCTGTTCCTCGCCTTCGGCTCGCTCGCCGCCTCCCTGCTGCCCATCGCCACCGCCCTGGTCGGCGTCGGCACCGCCTACGCCGGGATCGGCCTGCTCGGGCACGTGATGACGGTCGCCGACTTCGCGCCCATGCTCGGCATGCTGATCGGGCTCGGGGTGGGCATCGACTACGCGCTGTTCATCGTGACCCGGCACCGGCGTGGTCTGAAACGCGGCCTGAGCGTCACCGAGGCCGCCACGAACGCCGTGGCCACCACCGGGCGAGCGGTCGTCTTCGCGGGTGCGACGGTGTGCATTGCGCTGCTCGGGATGCTGATACTGCGGCTGGGTTTCCTCAACGGGGTGGCCGTCGCCGCCAGTCTGACCGTGGTGCTCACCGTCGCAGCCTCCGTCACGCTGCTGCCCGCCCTGCTGTCGTGTCTCGGCCCGCGTGCGCTGAGCCGCCGCGAGCGGCGCCGGCTCGCCGAGCAGGGGCCGAGCCCGGAGCTGCCCACCGGGTTGGCCGCCCGCTGGTCCGCGCTGGTCGAGCGGCATCCCAAGCTGCTCGGCGCGCTCGCCGTGGTCGTCATCGCCGTTCTCGCCCTGCCCACGTTCTCGCTCCGGCTCGGCACCTCCGACCAGGGCAACGACCCCCGCACCTCCACCACCCGCCAGGCCTACGACCTGCTCGCCGAGGGCTTCGGGCCCGGGGTGAACGGGCCGCTGACCCTGGTGACCCGGGTGGACGGGGCGACCGACCGGCTCGCTTTGGACAGCCTCGACACCACCCTGCGCGCCACCCCCGGCGTCGCCTCCGTCACCCCGGTCTCCTACGCCGCCGGCGGCGGCACCGCGTATCTGACCGTCGTCCCCGACTCCGCGCCCCAGTCGCAGCGCACCAGCGACCTGGTGGACCGGCTGCGCACCAAGGTGCTGCCGCGCGCCGAGACCGGTACCGCGCTCGACGTACAGGTGGGCGGGGTGACCGCCGCGTACGACGACTTCGCGGATGTGATCGTCGGCAAGCTGCCGCTGTTCGTCGGCGCGGTGATCGGGCTCGGCTGCCTTCTGCTGCTGGCCGCCTTCCGCTCGCTCGGCATCCCGCTGAAGGCCGCCGTGATGAACATCGCCGCCGTCGCCGCCGCGTTCGGCGTCGTCGTCGCCGTCTTCCAGTGGGGCTGGGGCAGCGAACTGCTCGGCCTCGGCCGGGCCGGACCGATCGAGCCCTTCCTGCCCGTGATCATGGTCTCGGTGCTCTTCGGACTCTCCATGGACTACCAGGTGTTCCTGGTCAGCCGGATGTACGAGGAGTGGCTGGAGACCGGCGACAACCGGCGCGCGGTGCGGGTGGGCCTGGCCGAGACCAGCCGGGTGATCAACTCCGCGGCGGTCATCATGATCTCGGTCTTCCTCGCCTTCGTGCTCAGCGGCGACCGGGTGATCGCGATGTTCGGCATCGCGCTGGCCTCCGCCGTCGCCCTCGACGCCTTTGTGCTGCGCACCCTGCTGGTGCCCGCCCTGATGCATCTGCTCGGCGCCGCCAACTGGTGGCTGCCCGCCTGGCTGGAGCGCAGGCTGCCCCGCATCAGCATCGAGCCGCCCGAGTGCCGTGCCGCGCATGAGAGGCTCAGCCGGGTCCCGGTCGACGAACTGCGCGAGGAGCAGCGCCACGATGTACGCGATATCCCTGGGTGACGGCGCCGAGCTGCGGCCGCTCGAGGTCTGGCACGCCGAGGAGTTCCTCGCCCACCTCGACCGCGGCCGGGAGTTCATCGGCCGGTTCATCCCGTTCGGCTCGCAGGTCACCGATGTGGCCTCCGCGCGGGACACGCTCCGCCGGTACGCCGATCTGCGCGCCGCCGACAGCGCCTCGTACCACGGCATCTGGCTGGACGGGACGCTCGTCGGCGGGGTGCTGACGCTGAACTTCGATGCCGCGGCGGGCAACTGCGAGGTCGGCTGCTGGCTGGAACCCGCCGCCACCGGGCGCGGACTGATCACCCGTGCGATGCGGATCCTGGTCGACTGGGCCGTCGAGGAGCGGGGCATCCACCGGGTGGAGTGGCACGCGGCCTCCGGCAACCTGCCGAGCATCGCCGTCGCCCGCCGGCTGGGCATGAGCCGGGACGCGGTGCTCCGCGAGAGCCACCCGCACCACGGGGTCCGGCACGACATCGAGATCTGGTCGGTGCTCGCCCCCGAGTGGCGTGCCGCACGCGCGCGTACCGGGCAGAAGGATCATTAAGACGCCTCTCAGACAGCCTCCGTACGGTGCCGGGCATGGCAACGAAGACAGAGGCAGGCGCGGTGGCGCGCAAGGACGACGAGACGACGGCGGAGGCCGTCGGGACGGACGCCGCGAAGGAGCGGGCGGCCGAGGAGGAGACGGGCACGGCGGCGACGGCCGGGGAAGAGGCGGCTGAGGTTGCTGTGCCGGAGGCCGAGGCGTCCTCCGGGGTCGGTCAGGGCGCGGGTGCCGTCGTCTCGGCCGCGCTCGGCCTGGTCTCGCTCAGCGGCGGCTGGATCGGCACCGTCGCCGGCGCCCGCGAACAGCTCATCGGCCAGCTGCGGACCTCCACCCGGGCGAGCGTCGCGACGCAGCTCAAGGCGGTCTACGGCGACGCCTGGCACACCACCGCCCTGTGGGCCGGCCTGTTCGCGCTGGCCGCGCTGATCACCGGCGTGGTCGTGCTCGCCCGGCCCGCGTTCGGCACCCCCGGCCGCACCCAGGCGCCCTGGATCAGGTCGGTCGCCTGGGCGGGGGTCTCGCTCGGCACCGTGGGTCTGCTGCTGGCGGTGCTGAAGTACTCCGACGCGCTGCTCGCCCTGCCCTCGGCGGGCTGAGCCGCCCCCGGCCGCACATGCCTTAGAGGCCTGAGGGGTCTTAGGGGAGCCGTAGGGGTCTTACGGCCTCTCCTAAGACCCCTTACGCGTGTGGGCGGCACGCGGGCCGCCCGAAGATGCGGAACCTTCCCGATGTGGCGCACCCCCCTGGGAGACGAGAGTGGAGACATCGCAGAACGCGAGGCACCACCCCGAAGTCCCGGAAGGACACACCATGTTCGACCAGCAGAAGATCCGCACCGCCCAGCTGCTCCAGGAGGCCGCACAGGACCGTCTGGTCCGCGAGGCCACCCGGGCCCGTCGCGCCGCCCGCCGCGAGCGCAGCCTCGGCGACGGCGCCGCGGCCGCCGAGTCCCATACCGGCCGTCTCCGCGGACGCCGCGCCCCGCGCCCCGCATGAGCGCCGCGCCTGAGCCGCCCACGGGCACGGCCCCCACCCCTACCGCTCCTATTGGTACGAAAATCGCACCTGACCTGTGGAAAACAGCCGCCCCACCCTCCGCACCTCGTGCGATGCTCGGGCTCGTGGAGAACAGGTCCGTCAGTCCCGTGTTCGTCGGCCGCACCGAAGAGCTGGCCGTGCTCGACGCCGCGCTCGCCGGTGCCGCCGCCGGCGAGCCGCAGGCGCTGCTGCTCGGCGGTGAGGCCGGAGTCGGCAAGACCCGCCTGGTCGAGGAGTTCACCGCGGCGGCCGCCCGGCGGCACGCCGTGGTGGCCGTCGGCGGCTGTGTGGAGATCGGCGCCGACGGGCTGCCGTTCGCGCCCTTCTCCACCGCGCTGCGCGCCCTGCGCGCGGCCCTGCCCGCGGAGTTCGCCGCCGCGGCCGCCGGCCAGGAGGAGGAACTGGCCCGGCTGCTGCCCGAGTTGGGCGAGGCCACCGTCGGCCGCCATGACGAGCAGGGCGTGGCCCGGCTGTTCGAACTCGCCGCCCGGCTGCTGGAACGGACCGCCGCCGAGCACCCGGTGGTGCTGGTCCTGGAGGACCTGCACTGGGCCGACGCCTCCACCCGTCACCTCCTCGCCTACCTCTTCCGCACCCTGCGCACCGGCCGGCTCCTCGTCCTCGCCAGCTACCGCTCCGACGACATCCACCGCCGCCATCCGCTGCGCCCCCTGCTCGCCGAACTGGACCGGCTGCGCACCGTCCGCCGCATCGAACTCGCCCGGCTCACCCGCGAGGAGGTCGCCTGCCAGATCGCCGGCATCCTCGCCGCCGAACCGGACCCGGCCGACGTGGACGACATCTTCGAACGGTCCGACGGCAACGCCTTCTTCGTCGAGGAACTCGCCGTCGCGAGCCGCACGGGCTGCCGTACCGGCCTGACCGACTCCCTGCGCGATCTGCTCCTGGTCCGGGTCGAGGCGCTGCCCGAGTCCGCCCAGCGGATCGCGCGGATCGTCGCCGAGGGCGGCTCCACCGTGGAGCACCGGCTGATCGCCGCCGTCGCCCGGCTCCCCGAGGACGACCTCATCGAGGCGCTGCGCGCCGCCGTCGGCGCCAACATCCTCACCGCCGCCCCGGCCGGCGACGGCTACCGCTTCCGGCACTCCCTGGTCCGCGAGGCCATCGCCGACGACCTGCTGCCCGGCGAGCGCTCCCGGCTCAACCGCCGCTACGCCGAGGCCCTGGCCGCCGACCCGACGCTGGTCCCGGCCGACGCACGCGAACTGCGCCTGGCCAGCTACTGGTACCACGCCCACGACCCCGCCAAGGCGCTGCCCGCCGTCCTGGACGCCTCCGTCGTGGCCCGCCGCCGGCACGCCTACACCGAACAACTCGGGCTCCTGGAGCGGGCGATGGAGCTGTGGGACGACGCCCCCGAGGAGGTGCGCGCCGCCCTGCGCCCGGTCGGCTGCGCCGACGCCTACCCCTCCTGCGGCTGCGATCCCGCCACCACCCCGCTGCGCTACCTCGACCTGATGGCCGAGGCGGTCGTCGCGGGCCGCTCCGGCGGCGAACGCGAACGCGCGCTGAAGATCACCAAGCGCGCCCTGCGGCTGCTGGAGGACGAGCCCGACCCGCTGCGCGCCGCCTGGTTCTGGGCCCAGCGCTCCCGGCTCGTGCAGGACCTGGCGCGCGGCGACGGCTGGGCGGAACTCGCCACCGCCCAGGACCTCGTGCGCGGCCTGCCGCCGTCGGAGGTGCACGCCGAGGTGCTGGCCCTCGCCTCCAGCTGGTCGATGCTGCACCGGCCCGGCCCCGAGGCCTTCGCCGCCGCCGAGCGGGCCGTCACCTACGCGCGCATGGTCGGCGCCCGCGAGATCGAGCTGACCGCCCGGCTCACCCTGGGCGGTCTGACGGTGGAGTCCGGGGACCAGGAGAGCGGGCTGGCCGAGCTGCGGCAGGTCCTGCGGGAAGCCTGTGCCGAGCAGATGCACGACGTGGCGGCCCGCGCCTATGTGAACGTGCCGTCCGTGCTGCAAGGCCTCGGCCGCTCCCGCGAAGCGCTGCCGATGCTGCGCGAGGGCGTCGCATTCACCCGGAAAATAGGGCTGGTCGGCGCCGAGGCCTTCGTCTGGGGCAACCTCGCCGACGCGCTGTACTCGCTCGGCCAGTGGACGGAGGCCGCCGAGGCCGCCGAGGCCGCCGGGCGCGTCGCCCGGGTCGGCCACAGCGCCAAGCCCCGCGGGGCCGGCGCCCTGCGCCTGGCCCAGCTCGCCCTGGCCCGCGGCGACCTCGCCGAGGCCGGCCGGCAGCTCGCCGCCGCCCGCGCCCACTACGGCACCCATGACCCGATGCCGCAGATCTCCCTGCCCATGGCCCGGCTCGCCCTCGGCATCGCCGCCGCGGAGGGCCGCGTCGCCGACGCCCGCGCCGAGCTGCTCGCGGCCCTGGACGCCGGATTCCCGCCCGGCACCCAGCGCTACGGCTGGCCCCTGCTGCTGGCCGCCGCCACCGCCGAGGCCGACACCCGGACCCTGCCCGCCGCCCAGCCGGGCCGAGACGGGATCCTGGAGCGGCTCGCCGAGGCGGTCCGGCACCTCGCCACCGGAGTGCCCGTGTGGACGGCGTACAGCGAGTGGGCCGGCGCCGAACTGCTCCGCGCTGCCGGCCGGGACACCGCGCGCACCTGGGCACCGGTGGTCACCGCCTTCGAGTGCCTGGACCGCCCCTACGACCTGGCCCGGGTCCGTTACCGCCTGGCCGCGGCACTGCTTGCCGACGGCGCCGGCGAGGACGAGCGGGACCGCGCGGAGGAGCTGCTCCGGCTGACCTCCGCGGTCGCCGCCCACCTCGACGCCCGCCCCCTCGCCGACCAGGCCGCCCGGCTCGCCCAGCGCGCCCGCCTCACCCCCGCCCGCACCCCGCGCCAGGCCCTCACCGCCGCCGACCCGGCCGCCGCGCTCGGCCTGACCAGCCGCGAGCAGGACGTGCTGCGCCTGGTCTCGGCGGGCCGCACCAACCGCCAGATAGCCGAGGCCCTGTTCATCTCCCCGAAGACCGCGAGCGTCCACGTCTCCAACATCCTCACCAAGCTCGGTGTCTCCACCCGGGGCGAGGCGGCCGCCCTGACCCACCGGCTCGGCCTCTTCCCGGCCGAGACCGGGGACCGGGTGGCGGCGGGGTGACCGGTCCCTCCTCGACGAGGACGCACAGCCGCGCCGCTCAGCTCACCCGCAGCTCCAGCAGCCGGTCGTCCCCGGGCTTCGGGGTGCCCCGGCCGTCCGTGTTGCTGGTCAGCAGCCACAGGCGGTCGCCGCCCGCCGGGGCCACGGTGCGCAGGCGGCCGTAGGTGCCGGTGAGGAAGGCCTGCGGGGCGGCCGCGGCCGAGGTGCCGTGCAGCGGCACGCGCCACAGCCGCCGGCCCTTCAGCGCCGCCATCCAGATGACGCCCTTGACGTAGGCGATCCCGCTGGGGGAGGCCTCGTCGGTGTGCCACTCGGCCACCGGGTTCTGAAAGGCGGGGTCGGAGGACCTGCCCTCGGCCTTCGGCCAGCCGTAGTTGCCGCCGGGCTTGATCGCGTTCAGCTCGTCCCAGGTGTCCTGCCCGAACTCCGAGGCGAACAGCCGCTGTCGGGTGTCCCAGGCCAGCCCCTGGACATTGCGGTGCCCGTAGGAGTACACGGGGGAGTCGGGGAAGGGGTTGCCGGGTGCCGGATCGCCGTCCGGGGTCAGCCGCAGGATCTTGCCGCCCAGCGAGGACCGGTCCTGGGCCAGTCCGCGCCGGCCGCTCTCACCGGTCCCGGCGTACAGCATCCCGTCCGGGCCGAACGCGATCCGGCCGCCGTTGTGGATCGCGCCCTTCGGTATGCCCTTGAACACCGTGTCCGGAGCGCCCAGTTGCTCCCCGGCCGGCTTCCGGTCGTCGTACAGCACCCGGACGATGCGGTTGTCCGAGGCCGAGGTGAAGTAGGCGTAGATCAGATGGTCCGCCGTGAATTCGGGGGAGAGCGCGATGCCGAGCAGGCCGCCCTCGCCGCCGGGGGAGACCCCGGAGACCGTGCCGAGGACGGTCTTGCGGCCGGTCCTGCCGTCGATCCGGGTGATCGTGCCGTCGTCCCGGGAGGAGACCAGCAGCGCGCCGTCCGGCAGCACCGCCAGCCCCCACGGCGTCTTCAGCCCCTGCGCCACCGTGCGCAGCACCGTCACCGACCCCTTGGCCGGCGGGACCGGCTCGCCGGCCCGGGCGGAGGGGGCGGGGCTCCCGGACGTCGTACCGATCGGCGGCAGCGGTGGCCCGCCCCCGGAGGAGCAGCCCGCCGTCAGCAGCAGGGCGGCCGCGGCCAGCACGGCCGGCACAGCTCGTCGTCGCACGATCTCGGTCCCTTCGGGCACGGCCTGTCCGGCCGGTGGTCGAAAACGGCGGTGCCGCGCTCAGTCCCAGGATCCCCGGGCCGCGGGCAGTCGCGCCACCTCGGCGAGGTCCTCCGCGGTCAGCCGCAGCCCCGCCGCGGCCGCGTTCTGCGCGGCCCAGCGCTCCCGCTTGGTGCCCGGCAGGGCGATCACATGGCGCCCCTGCGCCAGCACCCAGGCGAGCGCCACCTGGGCCGGGGTCACGTCCTCGCCGTGCCGCCGCGCGATCCGCCGCAGCCCCGCCACGATCGGCTGGTTGGCGGCCATCATCTCGGCCGTGAAGCGCGGATGGCGGGCCCGGACGTCGTCCGGCTCGAAACCCTCGCCCGGGGTCAGCGTGCCGGTCAGGAAGCCGTTGCCCAGCGGCATCGCCGCGAGGAAGCCCACGCCCCGCGCCTCGCACCACGGCAGCAGCGCGGCCAGCGCCTCCGGCGACCACACCGACAGCTCCGCCTGCACCGCGGCCACCGGGAACACCTGCTGCACCCGCTGGAGTTGGCGCAGCGTCGTGTCGTACAGCCCGGTGCCCGGCCGGCGGCCGCCGCGCGCGCCCACCGCGCACAGCCCCAGCGCCCGCACCTTCCCGGCCCGCACCAGCTCGGCCATCGCGCCCCAGGTCTCCTCGACCGGGACCTCGGGGTCGGCGCGGTGCAGCTGGTAGAGGTCGATGACATCGGTCTGCAACCGCCGCAGCGAGGCGTCGCAGGCCCGCTTCACATAGCCCGGGCGGCCGTTGGCCACGATGTGCTGCTCGCCCACCAGCAGGCCCACCTTGGTGGACACGAAGGCGTCTTGGCGCCGCTCCTTGAGCACCCGGCCGAGCAGCAGTTCATTGGTGAACGGGCCGTACATGTCGGCGGTGTCCAGCAGCGTCGAGCCCGCGTCCAGCGCCCGGTGCACACATCTCAGCGACTCGTCCCCCCGCTGCCGGGACCCGCTGTACGCCCAGCTCATCGGCATGCACCCGAGTCCGACGGCCCCCACCGCGAGTCCCCCCGCGCCGATCGTCCTGCGCTCCACCTGCTCGTGAACCTCCCTCTGCCCGGCCCCCAACCTAACCTCTGCGCTCCCGGCCGCCTGACATAGCCTCCTGCCATGACTTCAGACGTATGGCTCCCGATTCCCCCGCAGGAGATCGACGGGCTGCCCGCGGGTCCCCGGTACCTGTTCTGGGACGGCGGCGCGGACGGCGAGCAGGAGTTCCCCGGCGATCCGGCGGACTGCGCCGTGTACGTCGTGCCGTACATGAAGCCCCTGCCGGTGCGGGTGCGGCCGCTGAAGGCGCTCACCGGGGTGCGGGTGGTCCAGACGCTGACCGCGGGGGTGGACGACATCACCGGGCGGCTGGCGGACCTGGTGCCCGGGGTGCAGCTGTGCAACGCGCGCGGAGTGCACGAGACCAGCACCGCCGAGCTGGCGCTCACCCTGACCCTGGCCAGCCTGCGCGGCATACCCGGCTTCGTCCGGGCGCAGCAGGAGGAGCGCTGGACGGGCGGCTTCCAGCCCTCGCTCGCCGACCGGACCGTGCTCATCGTCGGCTACGGCGCGATCGGGGAGGCCATCGAGGACCGGCTCACGCCGTTCGAGGTAGCGCGGGTCGTGCGCGTCGCGCGCTCCGCGCGCACCACCGCGCGCGGTGCCGTGCATCCGATCGCCGATGTGCTCTCACTGCTTCCGTGCGCGGATGTCGTCATCCTGGCCACTCCGCTCACCGCGGACACCAGGGGCCTCGTGAACGCCGGCTTCCTGGCCCGGATGAAGGAGGGGTCACTGCTGGTCAACGTGGCGCGCGGGCCCGTCGTGGACACGGAGGCGCTCGTCGCCGAGCTGGAGACCGGCCGGATCACCGCGGCCCTGGACGTGACCGATCCGGAGCCGCTGCCGCCGGGCCATCCGCTCTGGCACGCGCCCGGTGTCCTGATCAGCCCGCATGTGGGCGGGCCCTCCTCCGCTTTCCGGCCGCGCGCCGAGCGGCTGCTCGTCGACCAGTTGACCCGTTTCGTGAACCACGAGCCGCTGCGGAACGTGATCCTGACGACGGGAGAGGACGGCCGGTAAGCGATTTCCGGAACCCTCCGCAACTCCCCGGACGCGGCCGGTAGGCACATATCCCCTGGTCGTCACGGAGCGTAGAGAAGCTATGTCCCTGCGTGACGATCCTGGTGTATCGTCCCCGGCAGGGGATGCGCCGCTGACCACTCGGCGCCGGGGATGGACATTTCAGATTTGTGAGGGGGGCGACGGGCGATGCACGGCCTATGGACGAACGATCCGACGCGGCGGAGCCGCCGACGGCGACCCTGGCGCACGGCCGCGCGCAGACGCGGTCAGCACACCAGCCATCACAGCCATCACCCGCACAGGCCGGGCGGCCGCAGGAGGCATGCGCACCCGGCGCACCGGGACCGGCGCGACCCGGGAGCGGCGCGGACCGGGAGGCCCCGGTGAGTGCGCCGCCCTCTGTGACGCCCCCGCTCGACGGAGCCGTGCGCGCACCGCACCCGCACGAGGCGCCGCCGCCCCGCCGGCCGGCGCGCGGTGAGGGTGTGCGCACGGCGGAACAGCTCGTCCTCGCCGTGATCTGCGCGGCCTACGCCATCGGCTCCGCGTTCGACTGGGGCTCCACGGAAGTCGCCCTGGTCATGGGCGACTTCGGGCTGAGCGCCGCGGCCGGCACCGCCGCCGTCTCCTGTTTCCTCTACGCCCGCAGCGCGCGCGTGCGCTTCCGCGCGGCCTGGCTGCTGTTCGCCCTCTCCTCGGCGATGGCGGCCCTGGGCAACGCGGTCTGGGGCTGGTACGAGGTGGTGCTGGGCCGGACCGTGCCCAGCCCGAGCTACGCCGACCTGTTCTTCCTCTGCTTCGCGCCCCCCGCCATCGTGGGCCTGCTGGTCCTCGCCAAGCGGCCGGTGACCAGGGCCGGCTGGATCTGCCTCGCCCTGGACGCCTGGCTGATCGGCGGCTCGCTGCTCACCCTGTCGTGGAGCCTGGCGCTCGCCCAGGCGGCCCGCTTCGACGGGCCGAGCGTGGCCCACACCGCGCTGTCGCTGGCGTACCCGCTGCTCGACATCGCGCTGGTCAGCATGGTGCTCGCGCTGCACTTCCGGCGCGCCCCGGGCAACCGTACGGCGGTGAACACCGCGATCGGCGCGCTCGCGCTCACCGTGATGTGCGACGCGCTGTTCACCTCGCCGCTGCTGCACAGCAGTTACCACTCCGGGCAGCTGCTGGACGCGGGCTGGTTCGCCGGTTCGCTGCTGCTCGCCTACGCGCCCTGGGCCCCGCCCCGGCACCCCGGCGGGCCGGAGTCCCGCGCGGCGGAGGGGTACACGCGCGTGGTCCACGAGCACGTGCCAGGCCAGCGCGGCACCGGCCAGCACCATGTGTTCGCGACCGGTGCGGGAACCGACCCCAGCCGCTACCCGGCGGGCCGGCCGCTCAGCGGCTCGCTCGCCGCGCTCACCCCGTATCTGGCCGCCGCCGTGTGCACCCTGGGCATCCTGTACAACGTCCTCAACGGCCGCCGGCCCGACCATGTCGTGCTGATCACCGCGGGCGCGGTGGTCCTCGCCCTCGTCATCCGGCAGGGCATCATGCTGCTGGACAACATCACCCTCACCCAGGAGCTGGCGCAGAAGGAGAACCACTTCCGCTCCCTGGTGCAGGGCTCCAGCGACGTCATCATGATCGCCGCTCCCAACGGCGTCCTGCGGTACGTCTCCCCGGCCGCCGCCGGGGTGTACGGCCGGCCCGCCGAGGAGCTGGTGGGCCAGGAGCTGGCCGGCATCATCCACCCGGAGGACCTCGGCTGTGTGGTGCACGAGGTGCGCCGGTTCCTCACCGCGAGCCCGCTGGAGGAGCCGACCACGCGCATCGAGTGCCGGTTCCGCTCCGGCGACGGCAGCTGGCTCAACGTGGAGTCCACCGTCAACCGGCACCACGGCGGTCTGATCTTCAACAGCCGGGACGTCACCGAACGGGTGCGTCTTCAGGCCCAGTTGCAGCACAACGCCGAACACGACCCGCTGACCGACCTGCCCAACCGCGCGCTGTTCACCCGGCGCGTCCAGCAGGCCCTGTCCGGGCGCCGGGCCACCGACCGGGGCGCCGCGCTGCTGGGCACGGCCGTGCTCTTCATCGACCTGGACGGCTTCAAGGCCGTCAACGACACCATCGGCCACCAGGCCGGGGACGAGCTGCTCGTGCAGGCCGCCCGCAGGCTCCAGGACGCGGTCCGGCAGGGCGACACCGCCTCCCGGCTCGGGGGCGACGAGTTCGCGGCCCTGATCGTCGGGGACGGCAGCCGCGACCGCGCGGCCCGGGAGCGGAACATCCTGGAGCTGGCCGACCGGCTCCGGGTGACCCTCTCCCAGCCGTACGCCATCGACGGCAACGACGTCCGGGTCAACGCCTCCATCGGCGTCGCCTTCGCCGAGCCGGGCCTGGGCGCGGGCGAGCTGCTGCGCAACGCCGACCTCGCGATGTACCGCGCGAAGGCGGCCGGCAAGGGCCGGGTCGAGCTGTACAAGCCGCAGATGCAGCAGGACGTCGTACGCAAGGCGGAGCTGGCCACCCGGCTGCGCGCCGCGCTGCACGACGGCGAGTTCGCGCTGCTGCACCAGCCGGTGGTGTGCCTGGAGAACGGCCGGATCAGGGCGGTCGGCGCGCAGGCGCGCTGGCGCTCCTCGCAGGGGGTGCTGTTCACGCCGGCCGAGTTCCTGCGGGTGGCCGAGGACGGCGACAAGACGGCCGAGCTGGACCGCTGGATCCTCCAGGAGGCGGTGGAGCAGGCCGCCGAGCGGGCGGCGAACGGGCTGCTCGTCCCGGTGGTCGTCCGGATGAGCGCCCGGCGGCTGCTGGACCGCTCGACGCCGCTGGGCTCCGTGGAGGCGCTGCTCACCCGGCACGGGCTGCCGGGCGGTGCGCTGATCATCGAGCTGTCCGACGTCGACCCCAGGGCGCCCCTGGACGAGCTGGAGCGGCGGCTGACCGCGCTCAGCCGGCTCGGGGTGCGCATCGCGCTGGACGGCTTCGGCACCGGCTGTGCGGCCATCACGGCGCTCAGGAGGCTCCCCGTGGACATCCTCAAGCTCGACCGCAGCCTGGTCGAGGGCGTGGTCGAGTCCCCGCGGCTGCACAAGATCACCGGTGGGCTGCTGCGCATCGCCGGGGACCTCGGGCTGCTGTCGGTGGCCGAGGGGGTGGACCTGCCCGAGCAGGTGGTCGCGCTGCGCGCGATGGGCTGCACACATGGACAGGGCATGGCGTTCGCCGGGCCGCTGGACGAGTACCGGCTGCGCCGGGCGCTCGGATCCGGCCACTATCCGGTGCCGCACGCCCCGGCCGAACCGGCGTTCGCGGGCAGTGTGCGCGAGCCCAAGGGGCGTGTCGGCGAACGGGCCATGGAGCGGGGCTCGGGGGTGTACACAGGAGGTGTCACCGCTGTTCTCGGAGGCAGCCGCGGCCATCGCTCACATTCTGAGACGCCCGTCCCACCCACTTGACACGTGGTGCGCGTCGGGGGGAGGGTCAGTTCCATGCGCACCCGAATTCTCGTACTTGGACAGCGCGTCGGCTGAGCTGGGACCCACCGGAGGACGATCCGGAATCCCCAGCGACCCACACCGACGCGCTCCCCTCGCTTGCCCCTGTGGCACGAGGGGTTTTTTGTTGCACGAGCACCGGCCGTGCACCGCGTGAATCCGCCCGAACCTCGCACCAACCCTCAGCATCGAGAAGAGAATGCCGATGACCGAGCAGGCCACCGGGGCCCACCATCCGCAGCCGCGGCCCCGTTCCGGAGGACACTCCACCCCCGTCGAGCACGTCACGGGTGCGCAGTCCCTCATCCGCTCCCTCGAGGAGGTCGGCGCTGAGACGGTATTCGGCATTCCCGGCGGCGCGATCCTCCCGGCCTACGACCCGCTGATGGACTCCACCCGGGTGCGTCACGTCCTGGTCCGGCACGAGCAGGGCGCCGGCCACGCGGCCACCGGCTACGCACAGGCCACCGGCAAGGTCGGCGTCTGCATGGCGACCTCCGGCCCCGGCGCCACCAACCTGGTCACGCCGATCGCCGACGCCCACATGGACTCCGTGCCGCTGGTCGCGATCACCGGCCAGGTCGCCTCGAAGGCGATCGGCACCGACGCCTTCCAGGAGGCGGACATCGTCGGCATCACCATGCCGATCACCAAGCACAACTTCCTGGTCACCAAGGCCGAGGACATCCCGCGGGTCATCGCGCAGGCGTTCCACATCGCCTCCACCGGCCGCCCGGGCCCGGTCCTGGTCGACATCTCCAAGGACGCCCTCCAGGCGAAGACCACCTTCTCCTGGCCGCCCACCATGGACCTGCCCGGCTACCGCCCGGTGACCAAGCCGCACGCCAAGCAGATCCGCGAGGCGGCCAAGATGATCACCTCCGCCAAGCGGCCCGTCCTCTATGTCGGCGGCGGCGTCCTCAAGGCGCAGGCGACCGCCGAGCTGAAGGTCCTCGCCGAACTCACCGGAGCGCCCGTCACCACCACCCTGATGGCGCTCGGCGCGTTCCCCGACAGCCACCCGCTGCACGTGGGAATGCCGGGCATGCACGGTGCGGTCACCGCCGTCACCGCGCTTCAGAAGGCCGACCTGATCGTCGCCCTCGGCGCCCGCTTCGACGACCGCGTCACCGGCAAGCTGGACAGCTTCGCGCCGTACGCCAAGATCGTCCACGCCGACATCGACCCGGCCGAGATCGGCAAGAACCGCGCCGCCGACGTGCCGATCGTCGGGGACGCCCGCGAGGTCATCGCCGACCTGGTCCAGGCCGTGCAGAAGGAGCACAGCGAGGGCCACAAGGGCGACTACACCGCCTGGTGGAGCGACCTCAACCGCTGGCGCGAGACCTACCCGCTCGGCTACGACCAGCCCGAGGACGGCTCGCTCTCCCCGCAGGCGGTCATCGAGCGCATCGGGCAGCTCGCCCCCGAGGGCACCATCTACGCGGCGGGCGTCGGCCAGCACCAGATGTGGTCCGCGCACTTCATCCAGTACGACCAGCCCGCCACCTGGCTGAACTCCGGCGGCGCCGGAACCATGGGCTACGCGGTCCCCGCCGCCATGGGCGCCAAGGCCGGCCGGCCCGAGCGCACCGTCTGGGCGATCGACGGCGACGGCTGCTTCCAGATGACCAATCAGGAACTGACCACCTGCGCCCTGAACAACATCCCGATCAAGGTCGCCGTCATCAACAACGGCGCCCTCGGGATGGTCCGCCAGTGGCAGACCCTCTTCTACAACCAGCGCTACTCCAACACGGTGCTGCACAGCGGTCCGGACGACGTCAACCCGGAGGCGCGGGGCACCCGGGTGCCGGACTTCGTGAAACTGTCCGAGGCGATGGGCTGTGTCGGCCTGCGCTGCGAGCGCCCGGAGGACCTGGACAAGGTCATCCAGGAGGCGAACTCCATCAACGACCGCCCGGTCGTCGTCGACTTCATCGTCCACGAGGACGCGATGGTGTGGCCGATGGTCGCCGCCGGCACCTCCAACGACGAGATCATGGCCGCCCGGGACGTCCGCCCCGACTTCGGCGACAACGAAGACGACTGAGCGAGAGAGACGTAAAAAGACCATGTCCAAGCACACGCTCTCGGTCCTGGTGGAGAACACGCCGGGCATCCTCGCCCGGATCGCCGCCCTGTTCTCGCGCCGCGGCTTCAACATCGACTCGCTCGCGGTCGGTGTCACCGAGCACCCCGACATCTCCCGCATCACCATCGTGGTGAACGTGGAGGACCTGCCGCTGGAGCAGGTGACCAAGCAGCTCAACAAGCTCGTCAACGTGCTGAAGATCGTCGAGCTGGAGCCGGGTCAGGCCGTCCAGCGCGAACTCGTCCTGGTGAAGGTCCGCGCCGACAACGAGACCCGCTCCCAGATCGTGGAGATCGTCCAGCTGTTCCGCGCCAAGACCGTCGACGTCTCCCCGGAGGCCGTCACCATCGAGGCCACCGGATCCAGCGACAAGCTGTCGGCCATGCTGAAGATGCTGGAGCCCTACGGCATCAAGGAGCTGGTCCAGTCCGGCACGATCGCGATCGGCCGGGGCGCCCGGTCCATCACGGACCGTTCGCTGCGCGCGCTCGACCGATCCGCGTAAAGCTGAAGACGTACCAAGCCGAAGACGTACCGAAGCCGAAGACGTAACGCCACGGCTGAAAACGGGCGGCCGGTGACCTCCGTCCCGCCCGTATGCCGAGACCCCGAAACTTCCTCACCGCCCACCGTCATACGGTGGGACGCACCACCTGCACACAAGGAGAGAACCCAAAGTGGCCGAGCTGTTCTACGACGCTGACGCCGACCTGTCCATCATCCAGGGCCGCAAGGTCGCGGTCATCGGCTACGGCAGCCAGGGCCACGCCCACGCGCTGTCGCTGCGCGACTCCGGTGTCGACGTCCGTGTCGGTCTGCACGAGGGCTCCAAGTCCAAGGCCAAGGCCGAGGAGCAGGGCCTGCGCGTGGTGACCCCGGCCGAGGCCGCCGCCGAGGCCGACGTCATCATGATCCTGGTCCCGGACCCGATCCAGGCCCAGGTCTACGAGGAGTCCATCGCCCCGAACCTGAAGGACGGCGACGCGCTGTTCTTCGGCCATGGCTTCAACATCCGCTTCGGCTTCATCAAGCCCCCGGCCGGTGTGGACGTCTGCATGGTCGCCCCGAAGGGCCCGGGCCACCTGGTCCGCCGTCAGTACGAGGAGGGCCGCGGCGTTCCCTGCATCGCCGCCGTCGAGCAGGACGCCTCCGGCAACGCCCTGAAGCTGGCCCTGTCGTACGCCAAGGGCATCGGCGGCACCCGCGCGGGCGTCATCAAGACGACCTTCACCGAGGAGACCGAGACCGACCTGTTCGGTGAGCAGGCCGTGCTGTGCGGTGGCACCGCCGCGCTGGTCAAGGCGGGCTTCGAGACCCTGACCGAGGCCGGCTACCAGCCGGAGATCGCCTACTTCGAGTGCCTGCACGAGCTGAAGCTGATCGTGGACCTCATGTACGAGGGCGGCCTGGAGAAGATGCGCTGGTCCGTCTCCGAGACCGCCGAGTGGGGCGACTACGTCACCGGCCCGCGCATCATCACCGACGCCACCAAGGCCGAGATGAAGAAGGTCCTCGCCGAGATCCAGGACGGCACCTTCGCCAAGAACTGGATGGACGAGTACCACGGCGGTCTGAAGAAGTACAACGAGTACAAGCAGCAGGACTCCGAGCACCTGCTGGAGACCACGGGCAAGCAGCTCCGCAAGCTGATGAGCTGGGTGAACGAGGAGGCGTAAGCCTTGGATCAGGGGGTCGGGGCCAGTGCCCCGGCCCCCCTCGTCCATCTGTTGTCCAGCCCGTCCAGCCACGGACGGGTGATCTCTCCGCAGAGGCGCACTACGCCCACCGGCGCGCCACTACACTGCTTGCACAACACGCGTCAGGCCCACAGCGTCGTGCGTCTTCCGCGGCTAGCCCCCCTCCTCCGCCTGCGGCCGTCGGGACGGCCGTCCGCATGCTCTGGACTTGTGAGGACCTCACGTGAGCTCGAAACCCGTCGTACTCATCGCTGAAGAGCTGTCGCCCGCGACCGTGGACGCGCTCGGCCCGGACTTCGAGATCCGGCACACCAACGGCGCCGACCGGGCCGAACTGCTGCCCGCCATCGCCGACGTCGACGCGATCCTGATCCGTTCCGCCACCAAGGTCGACGCCGAGGCCATCGCCGCGGCGAAGAAGCTCAAGGTCGTCGCGCGAGCCGGCGTCGGCCTCGACAACGTGGACGTCTCCGCCGCCACCAAGGCCGGCGTGATGGTCGTCAACGCCCCGACCTCCAACATCGTGACCGCCGCCGAGCTGGCCTGCGGCCTCCTCGTCGCCACCGCCCGGCACATCCCGCAGGCCAACGCCGCGCTGAAGAACGGCGAGTGGAAGCGCAGCAAGTACACGGGCGTCGAGCTGGCCGAGAAGACCCTCGGCGTCGTCGGCCTCGGCCGGATCGGCGCCCTGGTCGCCCAGCGCATGTCCGCCTTCGGGATGAAGGTCGTCGCCTACGACCCCTACATCCAGCCCGCGCGCGCCGCGCAGATGGGCGTCAAGGTGCTGTCGCTGGACGAGCTGCTCGAGGTCTCCGACTTCATCACCGTCCACCTGCCCAAGACCCCCGAGACCCTCGGCCTGATCGGCGAGGAGGCGCTGCGCAAGGTCAAGCCGAGCGTGCGCATCGTCAACGCCGCGCGCGGCGGCATCGTGGACGAGGCGGCGCTGTACTCGGCGCTGAAGGAGGGCCGGGTCGCCGGCGCGGGCCTCGACGTGTACGCGAAGGAGCCGTGCACCGACTCCCCGCTGTTCGAGCTGGACCAGGTGGTCTGCACCCCGCACCTCGGCGCGTCGACCGACGAGGCGCAGGAGAAGGCTGGTATCGCCGTCGCCAAGTCGGTGCGCCTCGCCCTCGCCGGTGAGCTGGTCCCGGACGCGGTGAACGTGCAGGGCGGTGTCATCGCCGAGGACGTCAAGCCGGGCCTGCCGCTCGCCGAGCGCCTCGGCCGGATCTTCACCGCGCTCGCCGGTGAGGTCGCCGTCCGTCTCGACGTCGAGGTGTACGGCGAGATCACCCAGCACGATGTGAAGGTGCTGGAGCTGTCCGCGCTCAAGGGTGTCTTCGAGGACGTCGTCGACGAGACCGTGTCCTACGTCAACGCGCCGCTGTTCGCCCAGGAGCGCGGTGTCGAGGTCCGTCTGACCACCAGCTCCGAGTCCGCCGACCACCGCAACGTGGTCACCGTGCGCGGCACCCTGGGCACCGGCGAGGAGGTGTCGGTCTCCGGCACGCTGGCCGGTCCGAAGCACCTCCAGAAGATCGTGGCCGTCGGCGACTACGACGTCGACCTGGCGCTCGCCGACCACATGGTCGTCCTGCGCTACGAGGACCGTCCGGGTGTCGTCGGCACCGTCGGCCGCATCCTCGGCGAGGCGGGCATCAACATCGCCGGCATGCAGGTCGCCCGCGCGGCCGCCGGCGGCGAGGCGCTGGCCGTCCTGACCGTGGACGACACGGTCGGCGCCGGTGTGCTGGCCGAGCTGGCCTCCGAGATCGGGGCGACCTCCGCCCGCTCCGTGAACCTGGTCTGAGCCGTTCGCGTTCAAGCGCCGGGGCGGGGGGAGGCGCAGTAGCCCGCCCCGGGGGGATAGGAGGCGCCGGGACACACTGAAGCGGCGCGCCC